>NZ_JAAOTI010000002.1:0-525661 GCF_011297315.1 Catellatospora chokoriensis | reverse complement strand
GGCTCGTCGAGGAAGATCACCGGCGGGTCGCCGATCAGGCTCATCGCGATGTCCAGGCGGCGGCGCATACCCCCGGAGTAGGTCGCCACCCGCCGGCCCGCGGCGTCGGTCAGGTCGAAACGCCGCAGCAGGTCGTCGGCGACCCCGCCCGGGTTCTTCACCTGCCGCAGCCTGGCGACCATGACCAGGTTCTCCCGGCCGGTCAGGATCTGGTCGACCGCGGCGAACTGGCCGGTCAGGCTGATCGACTCACGGACCCGCCCCGGCTGGGCGAGCACGTCGAACCCGGCGACACACGCCGTGCCCGCATCAGGTTTGAGCAGCGTCGACAAGATCCGCACCACGGTCGTCTTACCGGCGCCGTTGGAACCCAGCAACGCGAAGATACTGCCCGGCGCGACGCTGAAGTCCACACCCTTGAGGACTTCCAGCTTGCCGTACGACTTGCGCAGTCCACTGACGTGGATCGCGGGGGGTGGGGTGCTCATGGGGGTGGTCACTCCTTATTCGACGATCACGTTTGCGGGGGTGAACCCCATGCCCTTGATGGCGGCGTAGGTCAGCTTGTCCATGCGTGCGCCGTCGAAGTTCACGGTGCGCAGGGCCTTGTAGTACTTCTTGGTCCAGCCGCCGCGGAAGGAGCAGTCGCGCAGGATCGCCCCGCGCAGCGACACGCCCTCCAGCGCCGCCTGGTCGAACTTCACCCCGGTGAAGGTCTCCCCTTCGAAGCTGAGGCCACGCAGGTCGGACTGGGTGAAGTCGACGCCGGTGAAGGTGCAGCGCGCGAAGACCGTGCGCCGCAGGTCGGTCTGGCGGAACGCGACGTCGGTGAGGGCGGCGTCTTCGAAGCGGACCTCGTACAGGCCCGACATGCTGAAGTCGGTGCGCACCAGCCGCGCCCGGCGGAAGGTCGAGCCCTTCAACTCGGCCGTGGTCAGGACCGCGTCGGTGAGGTTCGCGCCGTCGAAGGTGATCTCGCGCATGTCGCTGCTCTTGAACTTCGAGCCGGCGAGATCCGCATGGGAGAAGTCCGAGCCGCGCAGCGCGCTCGCACCGAAGCGCCCCGAGCGCGCCGACACGCCCGCGAAGTCGCTGCCCTCCAGGGCACTGGCGTCGAAACGGGTCACGACCTGCCGCTCCAGTGTCCGCGAAAGGTTCGCCACCTCCTGCACCGTCTCCTCGATGTCGCCGATGCTGTCGACGGTCAACTCGAACGCGGTCGCCTCGTCCTTGCCCTCGGCGCGCAGCTCGCGGTATCGCTCCTGCAGGTCCGCCAGCAGGTCGGCCTTGAGTTCGCTGACGCTTCTGGTGGCTTCGTAGGGTGCGAAGACGCCCTCGAGGTACTGGCTGAGCTTGTCGGTCATGGTCGTCTCCCCTACAGCAGCGTGTCGAGCACGCGCTTGGCGTACTCCCACGTGGTCTTGTTGTGCACGTACGTCGCGCGGCCCTTTTCGGTGATCTTGAAATACTTGCGGCGGCCGCCCTGGGACTCGTCGCCCCAGTACCACGTGATGTCGCCGTCGGCCTCCAGGCGCCGAACGCTGGAGTACATCGTGGCTTCCTTCAGTTCGTACTCGCCCTGCGAGCGCTCGGCGATCAGCTTGACGATCTCGTAGCCGTAGCGGTCTGCCTCGGTCAGCAGCCGCAGGATCATCGTGTCGGTGTTGCCCCGCAGCAGGTCAGACGTGACCTTGCTTGTACTCATACCTCACCTCCTGGGTTACACCGTAGATCCCACTACTGTGTCTGTCAAGGTAGTTGGGTAATCGCGGTAAGTTGACGGGCAGGACAGCGAGGCGGAGGCGCGCGCGACGGCGGCCCGGACCTGGTCAGGTCCGGGCCGCCGTCGCGCGTCGATCACGAGCCAGTTGCCTTCAGCAACCGGCGTGCCGGCTCCCGCGGGGGTGCCGGCAATGCGATGTCACCGGCGGAGCACCAGGTCGACCACTGGCCGGTAGCTGTCTGCGCGTTCTCGCACCGGCATGCCCGCGCGCCGACAGCCCTCGTTCGTCGCGATCCGGTACATCAGCGCGCGGATCAGCATCTGGTTCCATTCCGGACGGTCGGCCCGGCGCGCCGCCAAGGCTGCCGGTGCGCCGTGCCAGGTCAGCGCGTCGATCACGGCAACGGCCAGCGCCCACGAGGCCGGCCGGTAGTAGACCGGCCAGTCGATCACCGCCGGGGCCAGGCCGTCGGCGAACATCACGTTGCCCAGCAGGTCCCCATGGACAGCCTGGGGCGGCAGCTCGACGGGCCGCCGCGCCAGGGCCAGCGGTTCCAGCAGCTCCGCCATCACCTCACCGCCCTGCAGCGGCAGCTCCTCCCAGGCGAGCCGGTCGCCGTAGGTCCACGGATCGTCGCGATGGTCCAGGAACCGGGGTCGCGCCAGGCCCGCAAGGGCTTCGTGGAACGCCTCGCCCGCGGCGAGCACCTCGTCCCAGCGTCGAGCATCTGGATTCCCGGGCGTCAGCCACCAGGCCTGCCACCCGTACGCCACCCAAAGGCCGTCGGCCGCCCGCACGGGCCTGGCGACACGGAACCTGGTGGTGTCGCTGACCTGGGTCAGCGTCTCCGCCACCCAGGCTGCCTCGGCCGCCAGCCCGCAGGGCTTGAGAACGATCTCGCCTGCTCGCCAGGTCCGCCCCTGACCGCCGGGCAGCGGAACCGCCTTCGCCCGGGCGCCGAACGCCGCCAGGACCTCCGGTGTGGGGAACTCGTGAACCACCGCGGCAATGTACACCGGCACCGGACAGGCCGCCCGCGGCTCACGCCGGCCGCGAACTGGCAATACGCAAACCTTCGCATTAATGTCAAGGTCAGGCCGAATGTCAAGGTCAGGCCGGGACGGCGCTGTCGTCCCGGTTCACGAACCAGGAAGGCGGGACGTCGGTGAAGATCGGAGACCTGGCGGCGAGAACGGGAGTCGCGCCCCGGCTGCTGCGCTACTACGAGCAGGTCGGCATCCTGCACCCGGTGCGGTCGAGCAACGGCTACCGGGCATACGGGGAGCCGGCCGTCGAACGCGTGCTGCAGATCCGCGAACTTCTCGACGTCGGCCTGACGACCGACATGATCCGCGAGGTGCTGCCGTGCCTGGGGGCCGAGCCGAAACCCCGCGAGTGTCCGCCCGCCAAGGACCTGGACGGGCTGCGAAGCCAACTCGTCAACATCGAGAAGCGCATCGACGTGCTGCAGCGCAACCGCCAGGCGATCAAGGAGTTCCTGCGCGCCTGGGAGGGAGCCGACACCACGGCGTGACGGTCATCACGGCCGGTCGAGGTGGACTATGACACTAGTGTCAATCTTTAGCTTTGGCTGGGTAAGGCAAACCAGCTGAAAGCATAGGAGATCGTTATGTCCAACGCCTTGACCGGACGGACTGCGCTCGTGACCGGCGGCTCGCGGGGTATCGGCGCGGGGATCGCCCGCGAGCTGGCACGCGAGGGCGCGAATGTCGTCATCACCTACCGGAAGTCGCGCGAGCAGGCCGAAGAGGTCGTCGCCGAACTGGCCGCCCTCGGCGCGAAGGCGCTCGCTGTGCAGGCGGACCAGTCCGTTCCCCACGAGGCGTCCGCCGCTGTCGAGCAGGCTGCCGAGTTCCTGGGCGGCCGGATCGACGTGCTGGTGAACTCCGCCGGCGTCGCCGTCATGGGCACCGCCGACCAGCAGGATCCGGACCTGCTCGACACGGTCCAGCAGATGTTGGCCACCAACGTGATGGGCACCGTCGTCACGACGCACACCGCGGCGAAGTACCTGCCCGAAGGCGGGCGCGTCATCCTGGTGGGCAGCAGCGTCGCCCTGCGCATACCCACCGCCGGCGCCGCCGAGTACGCGGCCAGCAAGGCGGCGCTGGACCAGCTCGGTCGAGGGTGGGCGCGCGACTTCGGCCCGCGCGGCATCACCGTCAACGTCGTGCAGCCCGCGGCGGTGGACACCGACATGAACCCCGCGAACGGGCCGTACGCCGCCACCCAGGCGGCCATGACGGCGCTCGGGCGCTACGGCACCGCCGACGAGGTCGCCAAGGCGGTCGCCTTCTTCGCGGGCGAGAACGCCGCGTTCATCACGGGCTCGCTGCTGACCGTCGACGGCGGCTGGAGCATCTGACCCGGCAGGCCGTCGCAGGTCCGAAGCTCGCCGGCGGTCGAGCCGGCGAGCTTCGGCGGTGCACCGGACCCGGTCCGGCGGCCGAGGTCGCCGTGTCAGTCGTCGGGCTCCACGACGAACCACCAGTCGCCGCTGACGTGAACCTGCCGCCTGACGCCGAGTCCTGTCTGCGTCCGCTCCTCAGCCGGGGCGTCGGACGGGGTGCCGGGAACGTAGGAGTAGTACCAGTTCCACTGCCAGGAGCCGTCGCGGAGGTGGAACGACGTGCCGGGTCCCCAGCGACCGTTGTCGATCCGGTCCACGTCCACGCCCGAGGTCTCGATCGCGTCTGACACCTGGGCGAACGCCGCCTCGCTCGCGGTGTCGAACGGCAGTTCGGGATCGTCGGGGTTCGCGCAATCGGCGTGGCGGTCCCGGAACGCTCCGTGCGACCAGGTGAGCACGCGACATGCCGGACGACCCCATGCCGCCGGCTCGTCGAGGTACGACGTGAGCCCTAGGTGCTCGGTCACCGGCAGCACCTGGAGCTCCAGGGCCGCGATGTCATGGAGCATCCGCTCGCGCGGGTACACGGGCGGGTCGCCTTGGTCCGGGAGCGCATCGGTGCCGTACCCGAAAGGCATGGCCAAGGTGCCGACGCCGGGCAGCTCGATCGGGCCGATCGCGGTGAGTCCGACGAAGGCGGCCACGACCGTGGCCACGCCGGCGAGCGCCCGCCGGCGTCGGCTGCGGCGCAGCGCGCGCCGGGCGGCGGCGAGGGTGCGCCCGGCATCCGGACCGACCTTCGGGCACCCGGGGGCGTCGGCCCGCAGGCGGGCGACCACGTCGTCGTCATCGGGCAGCTGGACGCTCATGGCAGATCCCCTTCCGCGAAGATCTCGCGCAGTCGCGCGATGCCCCGCGCGTGGTGGGACTTGACGGTGCCGACCGAGATGTCCAGTTCGTGGGCGACCTCGGTCTCGGTGAGGTCGAGCAGGTGCCGCAGCACCACGACCCGCCGCTGCGCCAGCGGCAACCGGGCCAGCGCCCGGACGACGGCGTTGCGGGCGACCACGGCGCCGGTGTGGTCGGACGCGGCCTGATCGGGCAGCGCGACCGGGTCGACGAGGATCTCGCGGCGCGTGCGCCGCCACCCGTCGATGCGCAGGTTGACCAGCACGCGGCGGGCGTACGCCTGCGGGTCGCCGTTGCGCGCCGCACGCCAGGAGCGGTAGGTGCGCTCGTAGGTGGCCTGGACCAGTTCCTCGGCCCGGACCGGGTCACCGCACAGCAGCACGGCAGTGCGGGACAGGTAACGGCCGGACGCGACCACGAACTCCAGGAACTCCTGGTCGCGCGTGCCCGCCGCGCCGGGGAGGGGGCGGGTGCCCGTCGGCTCGTCCGCCGTCGCGGGCACCACGGGGCCGACGGCAGATGGTTCGCTGTCCATGCTCACGCTAGCCACCACGTGGCGGCATGGTCGAAGGTTGTCACCGGTCGGCACGGACCTCCGCCGGCACGATTGATCTTGCCCCAACGGTTTCGCCCTCTCGGCACCCAGACTCCCGTCCACCCGGAACACTCGGCTCGGCGAGCCGTCACCAGGGCTGGACGTAGGCATACCTAGACCACCTCACACCCTGGTCTAGGTCGGTCGCAGCCGACGAAGATACGCCGCCGTTGCGGATGGAGGAGGCCTCGCGGGAGGGGAGTATTCCTCCTGTCAGCAACACAGTGTCAAGGACTGAGGAGTCTGCGATGTTCGGATCGCCCGAGATGGACTTCGCTCTCGCGAAGATGCATCACCGAGAACTCATCGACGAGGCCGCGACGGAGCGGGTAGCGAACAGGCTGCACCGCCACGGCCGCAAGCGCCGCCAGGCGCGCGACCACACGGCCCGATGAGCACGAGCCGACAGGCCCGGGAGCCGCACCACGGCCCCGGGCCTGTTCGTGTCTGCCGGCCCCTGCACCCAACAGTTCATCTTCCGCTGTATACACCTTACGCTGTATAGTCGGTGGATGGAACCGCTGACCTACGGCCAGGTGCCGGGGCTTCGGGCACACCCTGTCCAGCCCGCGCCCGCTCGGCGGCGCGTCCTGGTGCGCCGCGTGCGGCTGCTGGTCGCCGCGACGATCACCTACAACGTCGCCGAAGCCATGGTGGCGATCACCGCCGGGACGATCGCGTCCTCGACCGCGCTGATCGGATTCGGCCTCGACTCGGTGATCGAGGTCGCCTCCGCGGCCGCTGTGGCCTGGCAGTTCTCCGCCACCGACCACGAACGACGCGAGAAGGCCGCGCTACGCGTCATCGCCGTCTCGTTCTTCGCCCTGGCCGCCTACGTCACCGTCGAATCCAGCCGGGCACTGCTCGGCGCAGGCGAGGCAGCGCATTCGACCGTCGGCCTGATCCTGGCGGCGGTCTCGCTCGCGGTCATGCCCGCCCTGTCGGCCGTCCAGCGCCGCGCCGGACGGCAACTCGGCTCGGCTTCGGCGGTCGCCGACTCCAAGCAGACCCTGCTGTGCACCTACCTGTCGGCTGTGCTCCTGGTCGGCCTCGGCTTGAACAGCCTGTTCGGGTGGTGGTGGGCAGACCCGGCAGCGGCCCTGGTCATCGCCGCCGTCGCCGTCAAGGAGGGCCGCGAGGCCTGGCGGGGCGACACCTGCTGCACACCCGTCCCCGCTCGGCAGGACGGCGGCTCGGCAAGCGGATGCGCCGACGACTGCTGCTGAATCAGCAGGTCAGTTCGAAGCGCCGGCCAGTGCCGGTCCGGTCGGCGATCGCCTGCCGGTCAGGCGGTCGGCCGGATGATGCGGTAGACCACGTGCCGGAAGACCGGGCCGTCCGGTTCGGGCTGGTGGTCGAAGTCCAGGTCCGCCGCGTGGGTCATGCCGATGCGGCGCATCACCGCCTGCGAGCGCAGATTCGGCGCCAGCGTGACCGCGACGATCTCCGGCAGCCCCACCTCGGCGAACCCATGGTCCAGCACCGCCCGCGCGGCCTCCGAGGCGTACCCGTGGCCCCAGGCCGAGCGGGCCAGCCGCCAGCCGATCTCGACACCGGAGAACGGCATCGTGGGCGCCACCGGATCGATGCCCGCCAGGCCGATCAGCTCTCCCCTGGCGGCCAGCTCGACGGCCAGGTAACCGAACCCGTTGCGCCGGTGCGCCTCCCGGTAGCGGGCGATGGACGCCGCCGCCTGCGCCTCGTCCCAGACCGGGCCGAGGTGTTCGCACACCTGCGGATCGGCGTTGATGGCGGCCCAGGGACGCAGGTCCGACTCGCGCCAGTCCCGCAGGACCAGCCGTTCCGTGACGATGTCCGGCACACGACTGAGGCTAGCGTGCCCACTTGCTCCAGGCGCAAGCCGATCACCCGGGTCCGCACGGAAGGTGCTACGCACCGCCTGGTTTGCGGACCGCCGTCCGGCGGTGCCGACGGCTCAGCCGCAGCACGGCGTACCCGATGGCCAGCAGGGCGATCCCCAGCCCGGCTCCGCCGATCAGCGGCCGGTAGCGGTGGATAGCCGGGCCTGGGTCCGGAGGTCCGGGCTGCCGCGTGGTCCAGTCCACTCGACTGGTCGCCACGGTGAGCGCGCCGACCGGCGAGGCCGGGTACGTCGGCGTCCCCATGATGAGCTCAGGCACCTCGGTCAACCGCACCACGGCCCGGGGCAGCGCGACGACCGGCCGTCCGTCCATCCATGCGAGCACGACCGGGAACAGGCCGAAGGCCTGCTCCCGTTC
This sequence comes from Catellatospora chokoriensis, assembly GCF_011297315.1. NCBI lineage: Bacteria > Bacillati > Actinomycetota > Actinomycetes > Micromonosporales > Micromonosporaceae > Catellatospora > Catellatospora chokoriensis. The sequence continues at coordinate 517,822 of NZ_JAAOTI010000002.1, read as the reverse complement.
CGGCAGCCGCTGCAGCATGGACTGCCAGGCCAGACACGTCTGCGTCGCCCCGGTGCCCGCGTCCAGCAGGCACAGGTCGCCCGTGTCGACGGCGATGCTCCCGCCGTCGGGGGTCCAGGCGAGCTGCCCGGCGAGGCCGCCCGCCATGTTCATCGACCGGCTCCAGCCGGCGCGGCCGTCACGCCGGTGGGTGTAGACGTCGCCGTGGCGCTGCACGACCAGCGTCGAACCGTCCGGCGACAGCGCGGCCTTCACCTCGCGCGGAAGCGGGCCGTCCGCCAGCGGCGCCGTCCACACCACCGCACCCGAAGGTAGGTCCACCACACGGATCTCGCCACGCACCGGATGCAGGTACCAGGGATTGTCGAAGTCGACGAGCACAGCCTGGCGGCTGTCCGGAGAGAACGCCAGCGGCCGGCCAGCCGTCAGCGCTCGGCTGTCGCCCGTCGTCACGTCCAGGAGCCGGGAGTGCTCGCCGTGGCCGGTCATCAGGAACCGCCCGTCGGGCGACAGCAGGCTTTCCCCCGTCCACGGCTCGTCGTCGCGGGCCGGGTCATAGGTCCGGTAGGCGTCGTCGGGGCCGACCAGCGTCAGCGGCCCAAGGGGGCGTGCATCGCTCACCCCTTGGGCCTCGCGGGGCACGGTGACGGTGTTGTGCGGGTCGCCGTCGAAAGCGACCAGCGCCCGCCGCATCGGAGCATGCCTGATGTCCGCCGTCCAGTCCGGAGCCTGCACGACGTAGGCAGGCAGCGGGTCGACTGTGGTGTCGGATGCGGCCGGGGTCGGCGGCACGGCGTCGTGGACTGTCAGGCCGACGCCGCCCAGCACGGCGACGGCGGCGGCCAGCCCGGCCAGACGGCGGTGCAGGCGGTCCCGGCGGGCCTGGTCGAACAGGCCCGGCCGCACCGGCACGGGCGGGGAGTTGTCGGCGACCCGGTGCAGAGCGTCGCGCAGAGCGGCCGTCATCGGGCTGTCACCTCCTGCGGCAACCGGCCGTCGACCAGCTGCGCCAGTTGGGGGTTGAGGACGCGCAGCCGCATCAGCGCGTGCCGGGTCTGGCTCTTCACCGTGCCGACGGAGCAGTCGAGCAGCTCCGCGGCCTGGGACTCGCTGCGGTCCTCGTAGAAACGCAGCACCAGCACGGCTCGCTGCTTCGGGGTGAGGCGACGCAGCGCGAGATCGAGCACGACCCGGGTGTCGTGGCACGGTTCGGTGGCCGCGGTCTGCGGGAGCCGGTCGGTGAGCAGTTCCGGGGGTCTACGGCGCAGCGCGCGCCAGCGGGACACGGACTGGGTGTAGAGAACGCGCCGGACGTACGCCTCGGGTTCGTCGAGCCTGGCCCACCGCACGGCGGCACGGGCCAGCGCCGACTGCAGCAGGTCCTCGGCATCCTGCCGGTGCCCGGTGAGCAGATATGCCGTTCGACCGAGCGCGGCCGAACGGGCGGCCACGAACTCCTCGAACGCCGCCCTCGCCTGTGCCGTGTCCATGACACCTCCCCCTGACCTGACGCCTGGCGTGCACACCGTGGAGGGAACCCGATTCCGGCCGGCCGATGCGGCGCGGCTCAGCGACCGAGGGCCAGGTAATGACGTCGCTGCTCGGGCTCCAGGTGCTCGATCGCCGCGCGCAGCAGGACGCGCGGTGCCGTAGCGGCGTGCCGGTCGAGGTAGTCCAGCAGCCGGGCGCGGTCGGTCTTGCCGGCCTCGCGCAGCATGCCTCCGGTGGTCGAGGCGAGCATCAGATGGTCGTCGTGCGCCAGGATCTCGGCGAGGGCGAAGGTGTCGTCGGCCTGCCCGTGGCGCAGGAAGTGCAGCGTGCAGAAGATCGCGATCCGGCGCTCCTGCGGCAGCGGCGACCGGGCCAGCCCGTAGAGCACGTCCCGGGGCTTGTCGCACAGGTGGCGGCCGACGACGTGGTGGGCGCTCACGTCCACCAGGTCCCAGGTCGCGATCCGGTCGGTGCGGCGCAGGTAGAGCTCGTACAGCTCGCGCAGGCGGTCCGGCGTGGTCTGCTTGCGCTGCGACTGGTGGCCCATGACGCTGACCGCGCCGACCCGCTCCTCGTGCGTCGCGCCGTCGAGGAGTTCCTCGATCTCGGTCGGTGGCAGCGGGGCGTACTCCTTGGCGAGTTTGAAGATCTCGCGCATGGGCAGCGAGCCGTCCGCGGACCGCGACCCGCGGAGCCGCTCGCCGAATTCGGCCGCGGTGAGGTTCATGGCGAGCATGAGACCACGTCCCGCGCGTCCCCGAAGCCCGGACCCGTGGACGCGGGCACGGGAATGGTGGCCCTGCTACGACAATCGAGGTCTGTCCTGACACCGGCCTGCCGCGCCGCTGTCATGGCCTCTGACACATGCTCGGTTCAGGTGACGGCGGCCCCGCGCGGGCCGGTGACAAGCGGGTCGGCCAACTCGCCCAGATGAATTCGGCGCAGGTTGGGGCAGGTCAGCGCCGCGTAGACGGCCGCGATGAGCTATTCGACCCACGTTCGGCCCGGGAACGACCGGCGTCATCGCGGGCAGTCTGGCGCCATGCAGTCGCGACGCCGGCCGTGTATACGCAGGTCGTTTGCGCTGATCTGCACCACGCTCAGCCGCGGGCGCAGCGGGCCGGGCCGCCAGTACCGAAAGTCGGCGGCAGCGGCTCGCACTGCCTCAGCCTGGGTCAACCGCGGCCGGACGAACTCGTGGGTCGCCGGGTAGGGCCAGTCCCGGCGAACCACGTACAGCACCTGGTTGTCGCGAACCCGGTGCGACAGCACCCCGCGCCGAGAACCGCCGGCCCACAGACGTCCCACACCGCACCCGCCCTTCGACGAGAACCGGACCGTCCAGACACCGACGGCCATCCACATTCGAACATATGTTCGAATGTGGATCGTAGCAGAGCAGAATCGGGCGGCAATCGGTGTCCTGACCGAGACGAGTGCTCCACCCCGCCCGTGGACGCGCGCCCGCGCCCAAGCCCACGAGCAGATCTGCCCACCGACAACCGAAGCCGCAGGAGGCCGGGATCGCGGGCCGGTCCTATAGCGACACGTGCGGACCGGGCGACAATCGGCCGCTTGGAGATCACAACCCAGGGCCGTGTCTTCGACGTCTATCCATAGTTGAAGCGAAGTTTGTCGTTGCGGCCGTCGAGGCATGCGGTGACAGACAGCCGCGGGCCCTCCCGCGCAGAGCGAAGGATGAGTTCTTGGACGTCACAAGCAAGCACCGCATCCGTCGGGCCGGGCTGCTGCTCACGTCGACGATCATCGCGGCCGGCCTCGGGATCTTCCCCGCGGGCCCGGCACACGCCGTGGCGAACAGCGACGTCGTGCCCAACGGCCAGTTCCGGTTCGCCGTCAAGCTGACCATGACCGGGATCCCGACGGCCGACGGTGGACGCCGTAACAGTGCCTGCTCGGGTGCGCTCATCGCACCGCAGTGGATCGTCACCGCGGGACACTGCTTCCGGGACTTCAACGGCGTCCGGGTGGAGCGTCCGGTCGCCGACCTGACCACCGCCACTGTCGGGCGGGCGGACCTGACCACCGACATCGGTCACGTCGCCACCGTCATCGCGGTGCGCCAGTCCCCCACCACCGATCTGGCACTGGCAAAGCTCAGCTTCCCGATCAGAGACATTCGGCCGCTGGCCCTGAACCGCAAGACGCCGAAGGCCGGCGACGTCCTCCGGATCACCGGTTTCGGCTCGCTCACCAGTGCCAACCCCGTGCCGTCCCCGCAATTGCGCACCGGCCAGGTCACCGTCGTCACGGTGACGGAACCCAGCGTCGGCGTGACCGCCCTGGCACCGGCACCCGACACCAGCGCCTGTCCGTACGACTCCGGTGCGCCCTACTTCATGGAGCACGGCAAAGGGCGCCCCACTCTGGTGTCGGTGGAGAGCGGCGGACCGTCCTGCCCACACTCGCTGGAAGAACGGACCTCCCGGGTGGACAACATCGCCGAGTGGATCAAGGTGATCATCCGCGGCTGACGGATGGGAGTGCGGTCCGACGCCGCACACTTGGCAGTCACGGTCAGAGCCTCCACGGAATGCTTTCCGTGGAGGCTCTGACCATTGCCGGCGGATTGGCCGGCTATCTCAGAGGCGCGGGTCCTGCTGGACCTTCAGGGCGTTGAGGATCGGGTCTTCCTCGCCCTTGTCGCGGCGAAGCTCGATCTTCAGATCGCCACCGGCGTGCTCGACGGTGACCATGTTCATGTCCGCGGTCAGCGCACCGACCTTCGCCTGCACGTCGTGGTCGTAGAGCACGACCTTGCCGTCGACCAGGACGTCGAAGGCACGCTTGCCGGCCTTGACCTTCTCGATCTCAGCGAAGTCGAGGCCGATCCGGTACGTCCCGGCGGGGGCGTTCTTGAACACGTAGCTGAACGTCTCGCCGGTCCGCTGGGTGCGGAACAGCGCGTCGTCCTCGGTGCCGGCGATGTCGGCCTTGGTGGAACGTGCCTTGCCGCCGACATAGCCCCACGGCCGCGAGCCGAGCTGCTGGTCGGGCGACCAGACGAAGCCGTCGGCGCCGACGAAGCCGGATCCGCCCACGTCGACGCCCGCCCAGTAGGCCGAGGTCGCCAGGCGCACCGGCTTGAACTGCGCCTCGCCCTTGCCCGCGGTGGACGCCACGAGCACGTCCCCGACGAGCACACCGGGCTCGACGGCGGCGTTGTCGGCCGTCACCGTGACCGTGGTGGACTCGCCGACCGCGAGCTTGACCGTGCCGGTCGCGGCCGCGCCCTTGAGCGTCAGCCACGACAGGTCGGCGGCCTCGTGCCCGCCGTCGCTGGCGCGTTCCTGCTCGCTGATCTGCACATCGAGCGGGGCGGAGCCGGTGTTGGTGACGGTCACGTCGGCCGTCGCCCGCTGGCCCCTGTCGAGCAGCCAGTCGAAGTCACCTCCGGTGACGGTGGCGACGCCCGTGGTCAGTGCCGTGTCGACCTTCTCGGCCTGATCCTTCCTGGCGATGGTCACGGGGCGGCTGGTGGAGACGTAGTTCGGCGCCGTCACCTCCACGGTGTTCTCGCCGACCAGCGCCTGGGCCTTCCACCGACCCTTCACGTCGGTCGTGATCACCCGCTCGCCGGACGGCCCCCTGAGCGTGACGATCGCGCCCTCGATCGGCTTGCTGTCGTTCGCGTCGGTGACCGTGCCCTCGATCGTGCCCGCGGCCGGGAGGGTGTACTCCAGCCCCAGGCCGGCCTTCAGGACGGGCTGGTCGAAGGAGTACTGGCTGGCGGGGTTGCGGTTCAGGCTCTCCACGCCGACCGTCGCCGACGACCCGCGGGTGAGCGGGTTGTCGCCGCCGACGCCGTCGCCGTACCCGATCTGGATCCGTCCGTCCGCGATCAGGGTGACCGAGAAGCTCACACGAGCCGTCTGGTCACCGTAGAAGGTGACGTTGCGCCACTCGATGACCTGCGCCGCCTGCCCGTCCACCTCGGTCGTGCCGAAGTAGACGCCCGCCTCGTCGTCGACGACGAGGTCGTCCCAGAACGGGTAGACCGCGTCGATCGGGTACGGCGACGGCAGTTCCGTGTTGTTGCCCGGCGTGCTGGCGCGGTCGAAGGTGAGCGTGCCGTTCGTCGTCACGCACACGCCGTCCCAGGCCGTGTCGTAGAACGGGGCCAGGAAACCGGAGCCGAACCACAGCACGCCGCAGAGGTCGTCGCCGTGCCACCCCGACTCCTCCGTGCCCTGGCGGTAGAGCCCGTCGGTCACCTTCATCGAGTACGAGCGACCGGCGGGGGCCACCGGCACGGGGCCCGGCTCCGGCTGCTCGGGCTCGGGCTCCGGCTCCGCCGCGTCCGCGCGCGGGTCGAGCGTCACCCGCAGCGCGGCGATGGTCGGGGCCCGCAGACCCTTCGAACCCCGCAGCTCCACGGTCAGCGGACCGCCCTCGTGCTTGACGACGGCGGTGCGCCAGTCGGCGGCGTTCGGCCCCACGGCCGCGGCCGGGTCGTACGCGTACTCCGCCAGCCTTCCGTCCACGACGACGTCGAACACCCGCTTGCCCCTGGCCACCTTCTCGATCTCGGCGAACCCGAGATCGATCGCGTAGGTGCCCTTGGGCGCGTCCGGGAAGCGGTAGAGCAACTGCTTGTCCGCCGTGGTGCGCTGGGACTGGAACAGGGCGTCGTCCGTCGTGCCCGCGATCGGAGACTTCGTGGAGGAGACCTTCGTCTTCCCCTCGTAGCCCCATGCCGTCTTGCCGGCGGCCTGGTCACCGGACCAGGTGTAGCCGGAGCCGTCGGTGAACTTCGGGCCGCCGGCGTTGACGCCGACCTGGTACTTCGTGGTCGTGAGCGTCACCGGGACGTAGATCTTGGACTGGCGTCCGGAGTCGGACCTCACCACGATGTTCGCGCCGAGGACTCCGGGCTTGGCGCCCTTCGCGGAGATCGAGACCTTGACGGTCGTCGACTGACCCGGGGCCAGCGTGCCGCCGTTCGACGAGAGCGACAGCCACGGCAGGTCGGTGAACAGGTCGTCCTCGACGTCGACCAGCACGACGTCATCGGCGACCTGGTCCGCCGCCCACAGGGCCCCGGTCGCGTCGGTTTCGAGGCCGCCGCCCAGGCCCGGCTTCTGGCCGGGGAACCACCATGCGTTCACCAGCGAGCAGTCGTCGGGGTCGACCTGCAGCAGGCGGCTGAGCCGGTTCCAGGTGATGTCGGTGTACCAGATGGTGTCGGACGCCTGGTTGTAGGCCAGGCCCATCACCTCGGGCAGCGGCGGGGCGCAGAAGGACAGCAGCGCGCCCGCGTTGTCGTGCGACGTCCCGGCGACGGTGCCGATCATGCCGTTCCGCCGGCCGCCGACGTAGAACACGTCCTCCGCCGGGTTGTAGGCGAGTCCGGTCAGCTGCAGCGTGGACCAGTCACCCTTGATCTGCCGGGTCTCCTTCCCGGTCGTACGGTCGAAGCAGTGGATGTAGCTGGCCGGGCTGTCCTCCATCTGGCACATGTCACCGGTCCTGGTGTCGAGCGCCATGTCGAACGCCCGGTACTCGGGGCTCCACGACGCGTCGAAGACCTTGCCGGTCGGCTTGCCCGTCACCGTGTAGGCGGTGTTGGTCCGCGCGTTGTAGTCGTGGACCCAGACGTCGCCGTCGTACCCGATGCCGGTGGGCTCCTTGCTGTCGACATTGCCCGGGATGGCGATCCGTGTGATGACGTCGCCGCCCGAGGTCAAGCCGACCTTGGCGGCCGCCTGTGCTTCCGCCGCGCTCGCCGTCGCCGCCTTGCCGTCGACGTTCGACGGCTTCATGCCGCTCGCACCGGACTTCCACGCGGCCAGGTCGATCGTGCTGTCCGCGCCCTTCCCGGTACGCCCGGTGGCGCCGGCGGCGTCAAGCTCGGGATGGCGCGCGGCCTCGCCCAGGTTGTATGTGAGTGGGGCGGAACCGGTGTTGGTCAGCGTCAGCGAACCCACACCGTTCTGGTCGGCGCCCAACAGCGCCTCGAGGCCGTCGGCCTTCAAACCGGCGACACCCGTGGTCAGACGTGCGTCGATCTTGGCGCTCGCGTAGAGCTTGGCGAGGGAGAAGGGGTATGCCGCGGTCGTGTAGTTCGGCGCGTCGACCGTCATGGTGTAGTCGCCCACCGGAAGCTGGCGGTGCACGATGCCCGTCCCGTTGGTCGTGACGGTCTCGACCAGCCCGTTCTTGTTGGTGAACGAGACCTCCGCCCCGGCCACCGGCAGCCCGTCGTTCTTGTCGACGACGGTCGCGTCGAGGTACCCGAAGTCAGGCATGTCGTAGGTGACGATCATCCCGTCGCGCAGCACCGGGGCGCTGTCGGAGAACCGGATGCCGTCGACGCCGGCCCAGCCCTGGATGCCGGTGATGGCGTGCGCGCCGGCGGTCACCGGGTCGTCGGTCCCGATACCGTCGCCGTAGCCGAAGATCACCGTGCCGGAGCGGGTGAGCGTCGCCGAGAAGCTGACCGGCTCCGTGTACTCCGACCGGGTCGGGTAGGCCCAGAGCTTGGCGTTGCGGTACTCGACGACGAACGCGTCCTCACCGTTGACCTTGGTGGCTGCCGTGAAGACTCCTCCGCCGGGGGCGAACTCGACGGGAGTCTGGACGGAGAACGGGAACACGCCCGCACCGCCGTAGCCGGGTCCGGTCGAGGTGTCCGGGGAGATCACGCCGCGCAGGCCGATGCCGAGGCTGTCGTGGCTGCCGTTGTAGAGCGCGATCGGGAACGGCAGCTGCACCGTCGCCCACACGCCGCTGTCGAAGGCGACCGGCTCGGTGCCGCGCAGGTACTCGCCGTCGGAGACGGCGCAGCTGTAGCCGCCCTTGTCGACGACGAGCCCGACGGGGATCTCCCGCGGCTCGTTCTGCGCGCCGACGGTCAGCGGGACCGTCGTGGGCGAGAAACAGGCGTTGGGCTTGACGCTCAGCTGGTACCCGCCCTCGGGGACAGCGCTGATCGTGAACGCGCCGTCGGCATCCGTGCGTACCGTCTTCAGCGGCGTGTCCTTGACGGACACGTCGGCGTTCGGGACGGGCCGCTTCTTGTCGTCGACGACCCTGCCGCTGATGTCGTGCCTCGCGGCGGCCGTGAGCGGCAGCTTGACGGAGGTGTCCTGGCCGAGGGTGATCGTGACGTCGGCGGTCGCGGTCAGGTAGCCGAAGACCTTGGTGCTGAGCTGGTAGTCACCGACCGGGAGGTTCGTCGTGAACCGGCCGTCCTTGTCGGTGCCGATCGAACGGCTGAACGGCCCACTGATCGTCACCTCGGCCGCGGGGACCGGGGCGCCGTCGGCGGTGACGACACCGGTGAGGGTGCCGCCCTTGCGGGGCGCGAGCTCGATCAGGCGGACGAGGTCGAGCCGGCCTTCCCCGTACTTGTTGTTGACCTCGGCGGTGCCGCCGCACTCGGTGTCGTCGACGTCGACGGCCGACTCGCCGAGCAGGCGGCGGGTCTCCTCGACCTGCCCGATGAGGGTCGGGTCGTAGCTCCACAGCGCCGCGACGGCGCCGGCGACGTGGGGTGCCGCCATCGAGGTGCCGGACATCTCGACGTAGCTGTTGTTCGGGTAGGACGAGTAGACGCCGTCGCCCGGAGCGGAAATCTCGGGCTTGATCCGGTCGCCTTCGCCCTCGCCCTTGCGGGAGAACAACGCCAGCGTGCCGTCCGACCTGGTGGCACCGACGGAGTAGGCACTCACGGCGGAGCCGGGCGAGGAGACGGTGTCGCAGGCCGCGTACGGCGTGGTGTTGCCCGATGACCAGACGCTGAAGATGCCCGCGGCGCTCCAGGCCTCGTCGATGGCCTGGAAGAAGTCGTCGAAGTTGTGCTCGACGGTCTGGCCCCACGAGTTGTTGATGACGTGAGGGCGCTTGGACGGGTCGGGGTTGCTCCCGTGGACGTCGGTCGGGGCGAGCAGCCACCAGCCGGACTGCAGCAACGACTCGACGCCGGAGCTGTCACAGCAGCCGTTTGTCGCGATCCACTGCGCGTCCGGGGCGACGCCGACGTGGTTGGTGCCGTCGTCGCCCACCATCGTGCCCATGGTGTGCGTGCCGTGTCCGTTGTCGTCGCACGGCGCGCCCGTGCACGCGCCCCGGGTGGCCATCCAGTTGTAGTTGTGGTCGACGGTGCCGTCGGGCTTCGTGCCGCGGTACTGGTGCATCAGGGCGGGGTGGTCGAACTGAACGCCCGAGTCGAGGTTGGACACGGTGATGCCCGCACCGGTGGCGCCCATGGCCCACGCCTCGGGAGCGCGGATGGCGTCCAGACCCCACGTGACGGTGCCCGCCTCGGCGGCGGCCTTCGCGGCGGCGGGGCGGGCAGCCCGGTCAGCCGGGCTCGTCTTGTCCACGGGATCGACCAGCGCGACCTGCGGCGTCGCGTGGATCTCGGCGACCTGCACCTTCGCGGCCACGTCCAGGGCGAGCTTCTCGGTGCCCCCCTTGACGAGCACCATGTTGGCGATCGGGTAGGAGGTGTACTTGACGCCGGCCCGGTCGAGTTCGGTGGAGACGGATGCCAGCGAGTTCTTCGCCGCTGCGGTCAGCGCGTCGTAGACGAACTGACCACGAGCGGTCCAGTCGGCGATCTTCTTCGCCGGCCCGAGGTCGGCCTCGGTGTCGAAGGTGATCCAGAAGTCGGCGGCCGGCTGCGTGCGGAAGCGGTCCTTCAGGCTCGATGCGATCTTCTCGGCGGCCGGGCCGGGATCCGGCTGGGCGGCGGACGCCGGTGGTGCCTGGATCATGCTGAGGCCGACCGCTACGGCCAGCGAAGCCGCGAGGGCTTTGAGTCTCATGGGGGTCCTTCGGCTTACAGGGGCTGGTAGGGGTCGTGGCTCTCGTGGCCGTCGGCCCCGTCGGCGTCGCGGGAGTCGCGGGCGTCCTGGGCACCGACGCGCGGCTCGCGCGACAGCTCGGGTGGTGGCTGGTGCTCGACGGCGGAGTCGTCACGCGCGACAGGTAGCTCAGGCATGCACTGCCCAATGTCTATGGATCATGGAGCCATGCTCGGGGGGCTGAGCGATCTTCGCTATCCAGCGGATACGTCAATTTTCACGACGCGTCGTCGGGGAAGTCCTCTTCAGCGAACACTCCGGCCTTCACTGCCTCGACCGCGAGCGCGGTCCGGGAGGTCACCTTCAACTTGCGCATCGCGGCCCGCAGCTGCTGATCCACCGTGGCCGGCGACTTGGCCAGGATCCGGCTGATCTCCCGGTTCGTCTTGCCGGCGACGATCAGTTGGACCACGTCGAGCTCGCGAGGTGAGAGCTGGTCGCCGTACCCCCGCCGGCCGCCGCGCCACAATCGCGGAACCTCGGCGCCGTGTTCGCGAAGCCGTTGTGCGACACGGTCCGCGTCGCCGCGGGCGCCGAACCTGAACAGCTGCTCGTACTGTGCGGCCAGCAGCTCTCGGCCCTGCTCGAGCCGGCCTGACGCGATGAGCGCCTCGGCTTGACGCTCGCGGGCGAGCATGGCGTCGTAGGGGCGCGGCAACGCGCTCCAGGCGCGCGCCGCCCGATCGAATGCCGTCGCCGCGCGGGCGTGGTCTCCGGCCGCGGCGAGCAGCAGGGCACGGCATACGGTGAGGGCGGCGCGAGGCGCGGGCGCCGTACAGCCACGCAGCCCTCTGGCGAACTGGTCGCCCAGGCGTGTCGCGGCCGTCAGGTCGCCCGCGGCGAGGTACGCCTCGATCCGGGCGGGGACGAGGTCCGTCGCCCAGACCCAGATGCCTTTTCTCCGGACGGTGTCCATCGGCTCGTTCGTGATCTGCAGCGCCCGGCCGCTGTTTCCGTCCGTCAGCCACAGTCTGGCCAGCGCGGCGGCAGCCTCCATCGTGTCGTCGGCCGCGCCGAGCCGGGCCGACTCCTCCAGGACCAGCCGGAACTGCTCCTCCGCGGCGCGCCGCCGTCCGGCCGCTGCTGCCAGCCGGGCCGCGAGGCGAATGCTGCCGAGGTAGTGCGCCGGGCGGTCCCGGTCGGCATCGGCGAGTTCCGCGCTCCGCTCCGCGAGACCCTCCCACCGGCCGGTGAGCCACGCCAGGTTGGCCTGTTCAAGCCGGACGTTGTGCTGCAACCGGGACGCGTGCTCCGCCTCGGCAAGGCGCATGGCCACGGCGAGGTGTTCCTCCGCGTCGGCGTACCGGCCCCAGATCAGCGCGCCGGTCCCGATGTTCGCGTGGATGCGGGCCACGTCGAGGCGCTCCGCCGAGGTCCCGCCGTCGACAGGCAGGCCGGCGACGACGTCCCACGCCCCCTCCTCGCCGAGCATGAGCAACGCCGCGGCTCGGTTGCCGGCCAGGTTCAGCCGGTCTGCGGGAGAGTCGCATTGGGCCGTGAGCTCGGCGGCGCGATCCAGCCAACGCCGATGGGTCGACGCCGGCCACGGCCCCGCATAGGCCCAGCCCAGATAGGTCATCGCCCGAGCCGCCTCGACCGGATCATGGTCGAGGTTGGCCACCGCCTGCTCGAGCTCGCTGAGTGCGGCCTGCGCTTCACCCCCGGTGATCAGGAGCCGGCCCAGGGGGTTGCGGATCTCGGCCTGCTGGCGGGCGGAGAGACCGGGGGTCTCCAGCACCGAGCGCAAGGTACGGATCACCCGGTGGTAGACCTCGTCGACCGGTTCGCGACGGCCCAGTGCGGCGACTCCCGCGAAACGCGCGACCCGTGCCCGATCCGCCGGCGGCAACACGGCCCACGACAACAGATCGACCAGCAAGCCGACCGCCTTGGTGTGGTCGCCCGAGGCCATGGCCAGCTCGGCACCCCGCTCGGCGTACCGCGCCCAGGACTGCGTCTCGCGCGCCTCACGGAAGTGGTGGGCAAGGCGCGCGACAGGTGCCGGATGGATGTCCTCCAAAGCCCGGCCGGCCAGCAGGTGGAAGTGTCTGCGGTCGGTCAGCGGGATCGCTTCGTAGACAGCCGTGGCGACCAGCACATGCCGGAAACGCCACTGGCCGCGGTCGTCTCCGTCCAGGACGCCGGCGCTGGCCGCCTCCGCGATGGCGCCTCGGCACTCAGCCGGTGACAGCCCGGCGGTCACCGCGATCGTGTCCACCGACGACCGCTCGGCCAACGTGGCCGCGGCTCGCAACACCTGCTGCGCCGGCGGCGACAGCCGGCCCACCCGCTCCCGGGTGGAGTCGCGCACCGTCGGCGGCACCCGCAGCTCGCGCAGTTTCAGCCGGACCCACTGCCCGTCACGGAAGACGAGGTCGGCACGGTCGCACAAGAGGCGAACCGACTCCTCCAACGCCAGCGGAACGCCACCGGTCCGCTCGTGCATGAACGTCGCGAACTCCGCCGACAGCGGGTTGCCGTCCAGCATCGAGGACACCAGCGCGGCCGTGCCGTCGGGCCGCATCGGCGCCAGGGCGATCCTCAGCTGGGTCACGCCGGCAGGCAACCGGGACGTCAGCCGCAGCAGCAGCGACCCGACGTCCACCTCCTCCGGCCGGTAGGAGATCACGAGGCTCGGCCCGTCCGATTGCTGCCGGGAGGTGACGTACAGCAGGAACTCCAAGGTCACCTCGTCGGCCCAGTGCGCGTCCTCCAGTACGAGAACGTCGACACACAGCGCCCGCAGCAGCTCGTCCAGGGCGCGGAACAGGCGGTGCCGTGCCGCCTTCGCATCGTCCAAGGGCGGCAGTGCGGGCGGCAGGTCCGCCGACCATTCAGGGAACAGGGGCCGTAACGCACCCGCAAGCTCGGTGAGCCGCAATCGCGACACCGGGCGGTCGATCCCCCGGAACGCGTCGACGATCGGCCCCAACGTCAGCGACTCGCGAAGCGGTGGGCACACCGAGACCAAGGCGGTGCGCTGGTCCGGCGCGGCCAACCACTCTCGCAGCAGTCGGCTCTTCCCGATCCCCGCCTCGCCCTCCACCAGCACGATCGCCGGTGGCCGGGCCAAGGCGCCCCGAAGCGCCGCCATCTCACGATCACGACCCACGAAACGCGGCGTGGAAACCGTCGGTGAAGTTCCGGCGTCGGGCAGGGGGTGGAGCATGGGTGATGATCTCGCTATTCGATGCTCGGGCACAAGACCATCGCGGCGAATCGCGTTGCGGATCGTCAGCGTCGTGCCCGAGGTCGGGGCCTTGCACTCGGGAGAACGCCGACCACGAGAACGACGAAGCCGTATGTGGATTTCCCCTCATACGGCTTCCTGAACTGCATACGGCTCAGCGGTGCTACTGCGGTGTCGCCGACGAGGCGACGGCGAAGCTGCGGCTCAGCAGCGCCACGAGCGTGTCCCGTACCGAGATGCGGTCCCGGGCATCGAAGGTGACCATGGGCGTGTCCTCGTTGAGGGCGAGCGCCCAGCGGACGTCCTCAAGGCTGTGGGTCAGTCGACCGTCGAAGAGATTGAGCGCGACCAGGAACGGCAGGCCCGCCCGTTCGAAGTAGTCGACCGCCGGGTAGCAGTCGTCCAGCCGCCGGGTATCCACGATGACCAGCGCACCGAGCGCGCCCTCGGTGAGGTCCTGCCACATGAAGCCGAAACGGTCCTGACCGGGGGTGCCGAACAGGTACAGCTTGACCTCGTCGTCGATCGCGACCGTGCCGAAGTCGAGCGCCACGGTCGTGGTCGTCTTGTCCGGCACCTGACCGGTGCGATCGATCTCGGCGGCCACCTCGGTGATCGGCGCTTCCGTCGTCAGCACAGGCGTGTCGGAGATCTGCGCGACGGCCGTGGTCTTGCCCACGCCGAAACCCCCGGCGATGACGATCTTCACGGGCAGCGGGGGGCGGCGGACCTGCTCGTCACGTGATGGCTTGAAGTCCACGGATGACCCTTTCGATGATCTGCACCCGGTGCCGGGTGTCTTCGGGATGGCGTACCGCCAGCAGTCCGCCCTCGACCAGATCGCCGACCAGGACCCGCGCGACTCCGAGGTGAATGCGCAGCTGTGCGGCGAGCTCGGCGACCGACTGGGGTTCGCGGCACAGGGCGACGATGGCGTGCGGCTCGTACGCCAGGCGGCTCAGGCTCGCGGCGCCCTCGGCGGTGGTGCACACCTGAGCCTCCAGCCGCAGACTGGCGTCGTTGGGCCGGGACCGGCCCTGGGTGATCAGGTATGGGCGTACCCCCGGGGCCGGTGCGGCATCCGCGACCGGGACGCGGCCGCTGCCTGGCTCGTCGGCGCCGACGTACGGCCGAGGGCCGGTGCCGTCGTGCACCGGCTCCCACCAGTTCGCGGTCACGCGTCATTCCCCGACGACGGACTTGAGCTCGTTGATCAGGCCGGGCGTGAGCACTCCGGAAGTGCGGTTGGCGAAGACCGCCATCTCGTACGCCAGATCGCCGAGATTCGCCTCCGAACGGGCGAGTACGCCCAGTGTGGAGCTGCCGCTGATCGAGCTGACCAGTAGATATCCCCGCTCCAAGTCGATGATCACCTTCCGGGACGCGCCGAGGTCGTAGATGCGTGACGCGCCGCCGGCGAGGCTGTTGACCGCGGAGACGATCGCGGCGAGACGGTCGGCGTCGCTGCGGCTCAGCGCGGCGGACATCGCCATGAGCAGTCCGTCGGCGGACACCGCGATGGCCGCCGAGACGCCGGCCGTCTCCGTGGCGAATCGGGTGAGCAGCCAGTTGAACTGCTGTGCTTCGTTGCTGATCTGGTGAGCGGGGGAGGTCATGGTGTGCTCCGGTGGTTGGGGTCGTCTGGGTCGGTGGCCCTGGCCTGCCCGGCCAGGAAGGCGGCGAGCGCGTCGCGCTCGGCGGCGGGATCGCGCGGCGGACTCGCCGGGCGCGCGACCGGGGCGGCGGGCACGGCTCGGCCGGCGGCGCGCAACTCGACGGGCAACTGTGCGCCGGGCACGCGGCGCACCAGGCCCTGTCTCGTCTCCGGCGACGGGTGCGGTTGTTCCCGGTGCACGTCGGCGCGTTGCGAGCCCTGCATGAAGGCGGCCAGACCCGCGCGCTCACGCTCGGGGTCGCGGGCGGCCTGCTCCGGCACGGACGACGGCGCCGGCGTCTCGTCTGCACCGCGCTGACGGCGGCGCAGTCCGCCGCGGGTCTCGGGCTGCACGTCGGGACCGGCGGCGACATGCCCGGCGCGAGTGGTGGCCACCACCTCCGCAGCAGGCTGCGACTCGGGTTCGGATGCGGTCGCGGGGGCGGGTGGTTCGAACCAGCCTCGTGCGCGGGCATGGTCCGCGCTGTTCGCCGGAAAGCGCGCAGGCGCGGGCGTGAGCACGGCCGCCGGGATGCGCGCCGGCGACGCCTGGCTCAGGTAGCGCGACGGCACCACGACCTCCGCGGTCAACCCGCGCGTCGGTGTCGTACGCAGCACCACCGACAGGCCGTGCCGACGGGCCAGCCGTCCGACCACGAACAGGCCCAGCATCGTGGTCGGCGCGACGTCGAGCCGCTCGGACTCGACGAGTCGCCGGTTCTCCTCGGCAAGCCGCTGCTCCGACATGCCGATGCCGTCGTCGGTGATGCTGATACGGCACGAGTCCGACCAGTCGACCGACACCGTCACCGGGGCGTCGTCGGGGCAGAACGAGGTGGCGTTGTCGAGCAGCTCGGCCAGCAGCAGGGTGAGGTCGGGCACCAGCGCGGCCGTGACGGTCAGCGGAGTCACCGCGGCCACCTTGACCTTCTGGTAACCCTCGATCTCCGCGGTCGCCGACCGGATCACGTCCGACAGCAGCGCCGCAGAGCCCATCCGGGCTTCGTCGCGGGTGCCCGAGATGACCAGCAGGCTGTCGGCGCTGCGACGCAGACGCGTGGCGATGTGGTCGAGCCGGTACAGGGCGGCCAGGCGGGTCTCGTCGCGCTCGTCCCGCTCCAGGGCGTCGATCTGGGACAGCTGGCGGGCGGCCAGACCGCGGGTGCGCCGGGCGATGTTGGCGAACATCACCGACACGTTCCGGCGCGAGTTGACCTGCTGCTGCATCAGCAGTGCCGCGGTGGCCTGGACCCGGTTGAAGGCCGAGGCCAGCTCGCCCAGCTCATCTCGGGAACGCACGTTGACCGCCGCCAGTTCGGGCGGCGCGCTGTCCACGGCGTCGGCGTCGGCGGCCCGCTTCAGCTCGCCCGCGGCGATGTCCGCCACCGCGGTCGCCGCAGCCGTCAGCCTGCCCAGCGGTCGTGACACGGACCGGCCGACCAGGGTGCCGAGCCAGATCAGGGCTGCCAGCAACGATACGGTGAACCCGCCGCCGACGGCCGCCGCGACGGCCGCGGCACGCGCCTCCTCGTCGGCCCGGTCCTGCAGGTCGTGAGCTACCCGGGCCTGGAAGACCTGCCGCAGGAGGATGCTGGTCCGGGCCGCGGACAACGCCTCCGCCAGCGAGATCCGCGCCGGTTCAGGTGCGGTCAGCCGCTGCGCGAGCGCGGCGTAGCTCAGCGACGACGGGCCTGATGCGATGACGTCCAGCAGCGCAACATGGCCGGGTTCGGCGCGGATGCGGAACGCCTCGACGTAGAACGTCTGCAGGGCCTGGGCGTCGCGGGCCTGCCGTTGCGCGCTCAGCGGCGTCGCCGGGGAGGCGACCATCGCCGCACCGAACCTGGCGGTCTGCTCGTTGCCGCGCAGCAGCGCGTCCAGCGCGTCCAGGAGCCGCTGCCCGGCGACACCGGTGTCGGTCCGCCCGCTGAGTCCCAGCTCGTCCATGAGCCCGTCGATGAGCCCGCGGTAGAACGCCTGCACGCGGTCGGCGTCCGCCCGGCCTTCGGCCACGTCGGTCCGCAGCGTACGCAGCAGCTCGAACTTGCTGCTCAGACGCTTGGCGACCGGTACGTCGACGAGGTCGTCGACAGCGGCGGCCGCTGCCACGAGCATGGCCGTGTCGACGTCCGGCGTGGTCAGGTGCGCCAGTTGGAGCAGGCGTTCCTGTTGCAGGCGCTGGACCAGCGTGCCGACCTCGGTCGCCTCCTGTGTCGCCGTGGCGACCGCAGCGGCCGCGCGGGCCTGGTCGACCCGCTCCACCACGAACGGCACGCCGGTGAGCAGCACCCCCGCCACGGGCAGAGCCACCAGCAGACCGATCCGCTGCGTGATCGCGAGGTCACCGAACATCGTCGACCCGGCCCCGATCGTGGGCACGCACGGCTCGGCCGACGTGCTGCAGCTCTTCGATCGCCAGCAGCTGCTGCGGGTCGAGCTGTGGCAGGTCACCGGCGACCCGGGCGATGTCGGGCAGGTCCCGTCCCAGCCTGCCGTCGTCGCGCTTGCCGCCCCGCCGGCCGGCCGCGGGCACCGCCCACCACAGCAGCGCCGCCCCGACGACGACACCGGCCGCCGTCGCGGCGTACGCCGATCGACGCTCGTCGGTGAAACCGTCGATCCGGGTGGCGAGCACCTTGTCCAGCGCCACCAGAACGGCATCGGCCAGCGGACGGAAGGCGGCGGTGACCTGGCCGACGGCGTTGCGCAGCTCGGGCGCGTCGAGATCGACCGCGGTCGGCCGCAGTGGCGCGGGCGGAGCGACCGCGTCGATCGCGGCCCGGAACGGGTCGACGGCGACCAGCAGGGCTTCGCTCACCTCGGGTCCGGCAGCGCTGTTGGTCACCTTGTCGAGGTTCGTGCCGACCACGTCGGCGGACGTGGCGACGACGTAGCGCGCGGTGCTGATCCGGATGGCCGCGAGTTGCCGGGCGGCATCCTCGGCCTGCCGCGCCTGCACGGCCTCGTCGGTGATCTGGGCACCGCCCAGCAGCACCGCGGGCATTTGGGTCAGCGCGATGTCGATGAGGTAGACGCTGCCCAGCTCGGCATCGACGGTCAGCTGAGAACTGTCGCCGACGAAGTCCATCATGCCCGTGGTCAGGGCGATGAGCTCGTCGTAGCGCTGGTATGCGGCACGCCCGGTGCCCGGCGCCGCGAGCAGCACGTCGGAGCGCTCACGCAGGTGTCGCCAGCGTTCGCCGGTGCCGAGATCCGCGCCCCAGCGGGTCTCGGCCGCCGCCGTCTCGTCGAAGGCGGCACGCACGCCGGCGAGTTCAGCCCCCGAGCCCAGCGTCGCGGAGCGCGCTTCGACGAGCGCGGCCAGCAGGTGGTTCAGGGGCCGCAGGTAGCCGACGCCGGCGCGTTCGGTGGTGGCGGACCGGGTGCCCTGGTCGGTCAGGTCCCACAGCTTCGACAGCACGAACCCGAAACTGCCGACGGTCGCCGCGAGCAGGCCGACCGCGAGCAGCAACGCGCCGCCACGCCGATTCCTGGTGTGTCGCGGGCTCATCTGGTGGTGCCTCCCATGGACGTGCGGGCGTGGTCGGAGTCGCCGCGTGGCAGGTCGGCGGCGGTGTGCCTGCCGACCGGCCGGTCGAAGACGTAAGCCGTCTCGCCGTGCTGGGACAGGTCGAGACCGATCGACTCGTCGCGGGCGGTGAGGCGGTTGCCGAAGAGCCGGTCTGTGAAGCGGCAGATGACGACGGTGGCCAGCAGCGACCAGCCGATCACCGCCAGCGTCGCCAGGCTCTGTGCGCCCAGCAGGGTGTATCCGCCGCCCAGGAACAGGCCGTCGGCGGCTTTCGGGTTGACCGCGTGACTGGCGAACAGGCCCACCGACACCGCGCCGACCACACCGCCGACCAGGTGCACGGCGGCCACGTCCAGGGAGTCGTCCAGCCGCAGCACGGTCTTCAGACCGACGGCCAGCTGGCAGGCCAGACCGCCGATAAGCCCGATGAGCAGGGCGCTGAGGGGCGATACGTACCCGGCGGCCGGGGTGATGGCGACCAGTCCGGACACCGCGCCGGAGGCGATGCCCAGGGTGGTCGGCTTACCGACCCGGACCCGCTCCAGACCGGCCCAGCCGAGCACTCCCATCGCCGCGGCGAGTTGGGTGTTGAGCACGGCTGTGGCCGCGACGCTGTCCGGGTGCAGCGCTGAGCCACCGTTGAACCCGAACCAGCCGAACCACAGCAGCGCGCCGCCGAGCAGCATGATCGGCAGGTTGTGCGGGCGGGTTTCGAGGCGGCGGCGGCCGAGCACCCAGGAGCAGGCCAGCGCCGCGGCGCCGGCGTTGGCGTGCACGACCGCGCCGCCGGCGTAGTCGAGAGCGCCCAGTTCAGCGGCCCAACCGTGCGGAGAGAAGAGCCAGTGCGCGACGGGCGCGTAGACGAGCACCGACCACAGCACCGTGAAAGCGGCGAAGGAGGAGAACCGCCAGCGCTCGGCCGTCGCACCGGTGATCAGTGCGGGCGTGACCACCGCGAACATCATCTGAAAGAACACGAAGGCCGGCAGCGGAACACCGGCCAGGTCGATGCCGGGCACGCGGGTTGCCGCATCGGCCCAGCCGGTGAGGCTGAGGTCGCCGAACAGCGGGTTGCCGGCGCTGAAGGCGATCGAGAACCCGGCCACGATCCAGGTCACCGAGCCGAGGGCGAGCACCGCCAGGCTCTGGGCGATGGTTCCCAGCACGTTTCCGGCGCGCACCATGCCGCCGTAGAAGAAGGCGACGCCGGGGACCATGAGCATGGTCAGGGCACCCGCCACCAGCAGCCAGCCCGTTGTGGCACCGTTCCACACGGTCTCGTTCACGGAAACCTGTACTCCCCTCGTGTCGCGCGCCGCAACCCGCGTTGCGCATCAATGCCCTGCCGGCCGCCCGTGCGGTGATCGGTCAGGGAGAAGCCCCGGCGGTCGAGCCATGGCGACCCCCGGCCAAGGGCGGCGCCGACGTTCGACCGGCCACTGTGGCCTGCCGCTCAGTGCTGCCGTACTGTCGATCAAGTTCCAGGGCCGCGCAGAGCGCGGCCAGGTGTCGCCTCCCGGTACCAACTGCCATATCGGGCAAAGCCGATTAATACCCCGTAATCCGGTGACGCGAACGGTATCGGCAGAGCACGGGAAAGTCCATGCCCGAAGGGCTGATGGACAGCCACCTGAACGATCTTGCAGGGTCCGCCCACAGCAGACTCCCCTGGCGGTGTCCCGCCAGATGACGACGGGTGACTCAGCTTCGTCGAACGCCTGCGTCACCGGCCGTTCGGGGTCGGTACATTTCGCGAGACGTACGATTCGTTGCGGCGACGCCGAGCGTCCACCTGTCGATCTGGAAATGTTCAGCAGCGTCACGACGCTCATCTGTCCACTGACGAGGGCCCCCGCCGGGCCGCCCGTCGGAGCGGCGTTGCCGGCCCCGGCGGGGGCCGTAAGGGCAGACGCCGCGATGCTGACGGCGAGTAGCACCGCGTTCTCCCGAGCATGCTGCTCCCCAGACAGGAATCGGCCGCGACGGTGCGCGGCGGTGGCCGAGATCATAAACTCGACGACCTTGGAATTTCACCGCTGCGACAGGCCCATTTGCGGCCGTGGGCGGGCCCATAGCCGCCGACCCGGCGCGCCGGCCATGGGCCCGTTCGCGGCCGCTGCCAGCCGCGACGGGGCCGGCACGGCAACCGCCCCCGCAGCGACCCTTTCCATGTGAAGCAATCTCTTGCCTCTCCGCAACGGCCGGGGGCTCCACCCACGGGTGGACGCGCGGTCGCCGTCGCTCATCCCAGGTGGATTCCCGGAGTAACGCATCAGGACGACGCGCTCCGGCCGTCGCGTCGCGACCATTGGCCCATGATGTTCGAATCTCCGTGGCGCAGAGCCGCGACAGTCGCGGCAGCCGTGCTGCTCGCCGCCGTGATGGCCCAGCCGGCGCACGCGGCTGACGAGCTGCGCACCTCCTCGGTGCGCCTGTGCGACCCCACCGGCTGCTACGTGGCCTGGCGCGTGGTCGACTCCGATCACGACGGCGTCGCCGACGCCGACGAGCTGATGGCGGGCACCGACCCGTACGACCCGAAGAGCCGCCCGGGGCTGGAGGTGGTCGTGGAGGTCGCGCTGTCGCGCAAGCTCCCGTCCTTCGAGGCCGGCCTCGGCGTGTTCCTCGCCGTGCCACAGGAGATCATCGAGGCCCGCAAGGCCGTCGGCATGGACGTGCTCGGCGCGTTCGACATGGGCTCGCGCCGCGACAAACTGCACCACTTCGGGCTGACCTTCGGGGAGCTCAGCGCTGGCGGCGTCGATCTGGACCCCACGCACGGCTTCTCGATCGGGCTGGCCGGCAAGGGCGGGATCGGTTCCTTCCCGGGCGCCAAGATCAATGGCGTCTCCGTCGGGCTGATCTCGGCCGGCTACGACAACCCGCAGTACCGGTTCGGCCAGGAGAACGGCGGGGTCAAGTCCGTCACGCCCATCAACGGGGGCACCGGCACGCGCATCGAGTTCAACAACGGCGCCACCCAGACCACCACGTCCGACGGCCCGGGTGCCTTCACCCGGACCACCACGAACCCCGACGGCAGCGAGGGTCCCACCACGGTCGGCGTGCACACCGAGTCCAGCGACGGCCGGGGTGGCACAGTGAGCCAGGAGAACCAGAACACCTCCGACCCCGGCGGCGACGTGACCGGCGCGAGCTACACCGAGACGCACCAGTTCGGCAGCGGCGCGGTCAGCAGCATCACGACGGTCGTCAACTACGTCCGGGACGACAACGGCAAGGTCACCGGCAGCGTGAAGACGACGATCGTCAGCTACACCTCCGCCGACGGCTCGTACGGATCGGAGGACGTCACCATCGAGGAGTGCGACAGCGAGAACAACTGCACCGTGGTCGCCTCGGGCTACGAGGACTCCGACACCGTCGACGATGAGGAGTACTACAACCCCGACGCCGACACCACCATCGTCACCGTCGAGGCGTACGACAAGGTGCTGCGCACGCGCGGCGCTGCGGTGAAGGTGATGAACGGGTGGGCCACCCCCGGGTTCGAGAACGACCCGGCCAACCCCCAGGACCCGGGAGTGGTGGCGCTGATCGACTCGGATCTGACGAGCACCTTCATGCTGGTGTCGCCGCCGCGGGTGACCGAGGCCCAGCCGGAGACCCGCGACGACCTGCCTCAGCCGGGCCAGGCCGCGTCGCGGGGCGGCGGCTGCGGCGGGTACTGCGGCTGACACCGGAGCCGGTCGGGCGGGCAGGTGCCACACGCCCGCCCGACCTCCAGGAGCCGAACACTGCACGACAGGAATCAGCGATGCGGGGCTCGAACCACCACGAGAACGCGAAAGGCCCAGCTCAGCAAACCAAAATCCGCCGCAGCTGTACCGCGCCTACCCAAGCTCGGCGAGTAGCTCGGCCCTGAGTTCCGGTGGCACGGCGTCGGCGACCAGACGCTCGAAAACCCCTGGCGAAAGCCGGGCTCGCTGCCTCCGAAGCTGCTCGATAGTCTCATCGGGCCAGCCATCGGTCTCGCTGCGCCATATGGATGCTGCGTGCATGAATGCGGCTGTCGATTCATCGCGTCGATCGAGTTCCGCGAGCAGAATGCCGAGCTGGTGCCACGTGCTGGCGGCGTTGTACCGGTTGCCGAAATCCAGCTTGATGTCAAGGGCCTGGCGGTAGTACTGCTCAGCCTGCGCCCACTGCCGCTGCTCCTGCGCGACCACACCGAGATTGTGGTAGGTGTTGGCAGCGTTGATCCGGTCGCCGAACTCCAGCTTGATGTCAAGGGCCTGGCGGTAGTACTGCTCAGCCTGCACCCACTGCCGCTGCTCCTGCGCGACCACACCGAGCTGGTGGTAGGTGCTCGCTGCGCTGAGCCGGTCGCCGAACTCCAGCTTGATGTCAAGGGCCTGGCGGTAGTACTGCTCAGCCTGCACCCACTGCCGCTGCTCCTGCGCGACCCTGCCGAGCTGGTGGTATGTGCCCGCGGCGCCATACCGGTCGCCGAACTCGAGGTATGTGTCGAGGGCCTGGCGGTAGTACTGCTCAGCCTGCACCCACTGCCGCTGCTCCTGCGCGACCACACCGAGATTGTGGTAGATGCGGGCGGCGCTGTACCGGTCGCCGAACTCCAGGAAGGTGTCGAGGGCCTGGTGGTAGTACTGCTCAGCCTGCACCCACTGCCGCTGCTCCTGCGCGACCACACCGAGCTGGTGGTAGGTGCTGGCGGCGTTGTACCGGTCGCCGAACTCCAGCTTGATGCCGAGGGCCTGGCGGTAATACTGCTCAGCCTGCACCCACTGCCGCTGCTTCTGCGTGACCACACCGAGCTGGTGGTAGGTGCTCGCTGCGCTGAGTCGGTTGTCGAACTCCAAGAGGATGTCGAGGGCCTGGTGGTAGTACTGCTCAGCCTGCACCCACTGCCGCTGCTCCTGCGCGACCCTGCCGAGCTGGTGGTAGGTGATGCCGAGTCTGTCGCGGAGGTCGAGGGCTTGTTTCATGGCCAGCTCGGTTTGGTAGTGGGCGTGTGCGTCATCCCACCGGCGTTGTTCGAGTGCTGTCGCCCCGGCGAGATTGTGCAGGGTTAGCAGTTCCCGCTGCTGGTCGGGCGTTTGCGGGTCGGGGTGGACAGCGATGGCATGGTCAAGCAGGCGCCGGCGGCCCTCGTGCTGCTGGGCCTGATCCAGAAACTCTTCGAGCGCGCCGATGATGCCGATGACGGGTTGACCGGTGTTCTGCGCGTGCCCTAGTGCGGTGGTGAGGTTGGCGTACTCGGCCGAGCCGAGCGCCCCGCCGAGCGCACGTCGGCCGGGTTCGCGGTCAGTGAGAAGATTCTGTACCGCACCCGCCAGCTCGCTGTAGAGCTGGTAGTGGGCTTGGGTGATGGTTGCCGCGAGGTCGGGCTGATCATGGAGCCGGTTGCGCAGGAAGAACGGCAAGCTCGGCACGATCTGCACCCAGTCGCTCAAGTGTGGGTGCGGTGCGGCCAAGCCGACCCGGATCAGTTCGGTGACCGCACCCGGCAGATCCGCGCCTTCGGCGACGTCCGGGACTGAACTGGCCAGGTGCTGACGGTATTCGTCGAGCAGGACCGTGGGAATGGTGGTGGTAAACGGGGCCAGCAACAGCATTGCCTGCTGCACGGCAGGGTCGAGCCGGCCATGGCTGTACTCGATCGCCCGCCGCAACACCTGCATCGGATCCGCGGTGTCCCTGCCCACGGCCAGATCTGCGAGGACCTGCACGGGCGAGGTTTGGCCGAGCTGGGGTAGGACCACCGTCATCAGCAGTGGGGACCCGTCCAGCACAGCGATCAGTGCGGTCAGGGCGGCACGCTGGTCCGGGTCGGCGTCACTGGTGAGGTATTGGACACCGCCGTGACGGGTCACGATCCGATGAAGCAGGTCGGACGCCGCCTGCGGATCCAGACCCGGCAGCGGATAGACGTTGTCGCTCAACCCGGCTGGTGCGAGCCAGTCGTCCTCTCGTTGACGCGACCCGATCAGCACCAGCGTCCGGCCCCGCCGCAGTCCCGCCAGCAACTTCGCCAGAGCCTTGCGCTCGTTGTCGGGAAGCGAGTGCGGGATCGCCGCCGGGCTGGCGGTGATCGACTCAGCGTTGTCGAGGACCAGCAGGCACCGCCGTGCCCGCAGCAGGCCGGTGAGCTGCCCTGTGCGGGCGGACGGAGACTGGGCCTCCCAGCGGGCGAACTCCTCACCGTGCAGGAGCTGGGTCGCGATGTGACGGGTGATCTGCTCCGCGGTCCAGGCACGCTGCTCGTAGGAGAAGAAGAACGTCTGCTCGATCAGGCCGGTGTGCTGCCACCACCACGCCACATGTCGCAACAGCGTCGACTTGCCCGACCCAGCCAGCCCTTGCACCAGCGCCAGATTGCTGTCGGCGTTGAGCAGCAGCCGCCGCTCCAACTCGTGAATGTCCAGATCCCGTCCCACGAACCCGTACTCCACGTGCGGCTCGGTGCTGGCATCGGCCTGCCGCTCGTAGAACGCCTCCTGCTCGGCGGCCGACATCGCAGCCAACTGGTAGGCGAGGTCGCGCTGACCGAACACCACCGGCAGGACCCAGTCCTCCAACTCCAGATCCATGTCGAAGTAACCCCGACGGGTCTTGTCGTCATGCAGATGCCGACGCATCACCAATCCCGCCACCACCGGATCGGCACCCGCGGCGAGCTGCTCGTAGAACACCGGCATCGCCCGCGCCGCCGCGCTCACCGTCACCGAATACGCCATCCCCACCGCGACCGCCGTGCCGGCCGACGCGAGTTCGAGCGCCAGGCTCGCCTCCCCGGCAGCGTCGGCCATCGCCGACTGACACGCGTTCAGCACCGCCACACCCACCCGATGCTCAGCCAACAACTTTGCGACCTGCGCGGCCGGCACCGGCTGCGGACGGCCAGTCGTCGCGGTCTCGAAGAACAGAAATCCCTGCGACCTGCCCTTGTCCCGCGCAGTGGCGGCGTGGGCGGGGTCGAACAGGTACCGGGTCCCACCCGCGCCCGCGCTGAAGTCCGCGGCCCTGCCGAAGCCGCCGTGCACATCGAAATGGATCACCTGATACCAGCCGGTGCCGTGCTTCGTGGACGTGGCCCGCAGCTGGTCCAGCAGCGCCTGCCACGTACCCGGCCGCACGATGTCCACCGCCACCGGAATCCCCGCGCGAGCCACCGCGTCCGACAACGGCCGTGAGATCGTCCGGTACCCCACATCGCGGGACCCGTTCGGACGTGCCGTCACCACCAGAATCCGCAGCACCGACCTGCCTGTTGGCAGGTCAAACGGCGCCGGCCGGCTCCCCACCCGACGCGTCACCGGCATCCGCAACGCCACCCGCCCGCTAGCCGGGTCAGGGTCCTCCAGCGTCTCCCAATGCAACCGGTGCACCGCCGGTGACCCCTCCACCACCAGCCGGCACCCGTCGAAACCCCGTTGCCGCAACTGCCTGAAAGCGTAACCGGCCTCACCTGCGAACACCTGCCCGAACAGATCCCGGCCATACGCCGAAACCAACCCGGCAGCCTCACCCGCCCGGACCCCGTCCAGGAACGGATACCGCAGATGCTCCTCGAAATACCACGTCAGCAAACGCTCCTGCTCCGCCGACGCAGGATCCCGCACATCGACCTCGATGCCCGTGCCATCGCCGAAGTCGACCCGCACCCGCAGCACACCGTCCGCGCCGCCCGGCAACTCGCGGATCGTCACCGTGGTCAAGATCGCTCCCGACGCCACCGCACCACAACCAGCCGATCGCCATTCGCCCGGGCCAGGTCCTGAACCTCTAGAGCCTCCACCTCACCAGGCGCACCCGACCCCGACTTGCGAGCCGCGGTCACGATCCGCTTGACCAGGTCATACAAGACCGACGTCGCCAGGTTCACCGCGACGGGCACCACCACCAACTCGACCAGACCAGGCAGGAACACCTCACCCGACGAAGGCTCCACCACAGCCGGGCCGATCTCAGACGCCCGCGGGTCAGCACCCCATCCCGCCGCGAACGCCGACGCAGGCACCCCCACCTCGGGATCCACCACCACCAGCAACCGGTCCACACCACACCCCGATCCAGCCGAGACCACCACAGAGGCTCCAAGCCTCATCGACAACCGTCACGAACGGCAATCCGCGCCACAGACAACAATCCAACCCGACACCCACCCCAGCCCGCCCAAAACGGCACCCGGCCACACCAGATCATCCAATCCGCATGAACGCCTATCCGTCGCGCCGGTTCCGCAGCCGTTGGTACAGCTGAACGTACGACCGGCAGCGAGCCCACGGGTACGCGAGATGCCGCCTGGCTGTGGACAATGAATGCCGCCGCAGTTGATCACCATGCGGTGCCGTCCTGCGAGAGCCGGGCCATGCCTCGCATACCCCTTGAGGACCTCATGACCACATCACGAGCAGGGCGCCTGGGCATCGTGGCCCTCGCGCTCACCATCGTCACCCTGGGTCTGGCCGGACCGGCGCAGGCGGCGGGCGAGCCCGGCAGCATCGCCGGCCGGCTCACCGACGCCGGGCAGCCCGTCGCCGGCGCCTCCGTCTACGCCTCCGCGGTCGACGGGGACGGCTCGGGCTACGGCAGCACCGACGCCGACGGCCACTACCAGCTCACCGACCTGCCGGCCGGCTCCTACCGCGTCGCCTTCGACGCGCCGGGCCACCCGAGCCAGTACGCGTACCGGCAGACCGAGTGGGAAAGCGCGGCGCAGATCGTGGTGCCGGCGGGCGGCGAGGTGACCGTCGACGACGAGTTGCTGCCCGCCGGCACGATCACCGGAACGTTCCGGGACCGCGCGGGCAACGGCATGTCCGTGCTGG
Source organism: Catellatospora chokoriensis (assembly GCF_011297315.1). Taxonomy (NCBI): domain Bacteria; kingdom Bacillati; phylum Actinomycetota; class Actinomycetes; order Micromonosporales; family Micromonosporaceae; genus Catellatospora; species Catellatospora chokoriensis. The sequence continues at coordinate 490,311 of NZ_JAAOTI010000002.1, read as the reverse complement.
TGCGGGCCGAGTCCTTCGGCGGCGGCAGTTCGACCACCTCCGACCTGGACGGCAGGTTCACCATGCGGGTGCTGCCAGGCGACTACCGCGTCATGTTCGAGGTCGGGTCCGGCGCCCACCAGTACGCCGTCGGCTCCGCCGGCTACGACACCTCGACCGTCTACTCGGTGGCCGTCGGCCAGACCGTGACCGTCGACGACACCCTGCTCGCCACCGGCACGGTCGCCGGCCGCTTCGTCGACCGCGAGGGCGTGGGCATTCCCGATCTGGACGTGTCGGTGGAAGGCCCGTCCGGCCCCTCCTACTCGACAACCACCGACGCGGCCGGCGAGTACCGCGTTGACAATGTGTTCGTGGGCAGTAGCTACCGTGTCGGGTTCTACGGCTACGAGCGCAACATCGTCCAGTACGCCTACGGCGAGGTCGACAGTTCGGACGCTGACCTGATCACCGTGACCGAGGGCGCGACCACGCGGGTCGACGACACGCTGCTGCCCACCGGGTCGGTGCACTTCACCGTGACCGATGCGATCACCGGCATGCCGGTCAGCGCCTTCGAGGCGAACGTCGGCAATACCCATGTCTCCGGTGTCGACGGCTCGGCGACGGCCGAGGGCGTCGCGATCGGCAGGCAGTGGTCCTACGTCTACGCCGACGGCTACATCGGCTCCGAGCAGTCCCGGGTGACCGTCACCGAGGGCGCGACCACCGAGGTCACGATCTCCCTCACGCGCACGGCGAAGATCACCACCACGGTCGTCGACGCCCGCACCGGCGCGCCGGTCGCCGGGTTCTGCGTGAAGGCGTCCGCGCCGACGGACTTCAGCTTCTGGGACGGCTGTACAGCGAGCGACGCCGACGGCAAGGTGACCTTCGACTACGTGCGGGCCGGTGACTACCAGCTCTTCGCCTACGGTTCCCCACGGGATGAGCCGCGCTCGAAGTACGGCGCGCAGTGGGTCACCGCCGACGGCGGCACCGGCAACCAGTCGCTGGCCGCGATCGTCACGGCGGTGCCGGGACAGACCGTCACCGCTCCGACCATCAAGCTGGACCGCCGGGGCACCATCACCGGCACCATCAAGGGCGCGGGCGGCGTGCCGGCCACGGACGCGGTCGTCACCTTCGGCAACTTCCACTACTACAGCGGCGAAGGGGTCATCTCGTTCCCTGCCGAGGCCGACGGCACCTACACCGTCGACTGGCTCGGCCCGTACCACTGGCCGCTGCACTTCTACGCGAACGACCACGCGCCGCAGTGGAGCGGGAACTCGGGCAACCGGGGCGGTGCCAGCAAGATCAAGGTGCGGGCGGGCCAGACGGTCACCTACGACATCGAGCTGGTGCGCGGGACCACGGTCACGGTCAGCGCGCCGGACAGCGGCTGGTACGTGGCGTACCACGCCGGGACTGGCGAGACCAGTGGGCGATGCCAGGCCGGCCCCACCAAGACCTGCGACATGCTCGTGCTGGGCCCGCAGAAGGTGCGTTTCAAGGTCTGGGGTGACACTCAAGGCGACCTCTGGTACGGCGGCACCGACTTCGCCACTGCCACCTCGGTGCGGATTCCGGAGACGGGCACCAAGACGGTGACCGTGACCCGCTGACGAGCTTCGCCGCACTCGAGTCGCATCCGTCCAGGCCGCCGGCGCCGAAGATCACGTGCGATACCACGGTCCTGATGCCGAAGGACGCCGACGCCGACCTCCGCACGGAGGTCGGCGTCGGCATACGTCGCGAGACTGGCGCCAACGGTAGAACGCTCCGTTCCGCCCTCTCGGTCCACTCAAGATTTCCTCAAGTCGACCAGCGATCGAGCGCCATCTCCATCGACGAATGGCAGGATCCCGGTACCGGGCACATGAGGCGCGACCCGCCTCGACCGGATTCCCCTGAGCGACGTCACTCCGGCCTCGGCCACCGAAGGCCTCCGCAGATCCCAGCTCCAATCTCCACCTCCGCCGAAGCCGCTGATGCGGCATACGAAGTTAGGAACATCCATGACCGCTGTCCGGTTGAAGAAATGGGCACGTGGCGCCCTCATGATCGCCGCCTCCTCCGCCGTTCTGGTGACGGTCGCACCGAGCCCTGCCCACGCCGCGGACGACCACGCCTGGGTCTGGGCCCAGAACGACGCGGGCACCTACAACGCCGGGGTCGCCGAGACCTGGAGCTACGGCGAGAACCTCGTGGTGGAGGACTTCCACGCGGACGGTTGGGGCGTACGCGCCCAGCTCCAGACGCTCGAGTATGCCCCCGAGGGATACCGGTACTGGGCTGCCGCCGGCGCTGTCTGCTTCGACGACACCTCCACCGGCAACTCCATTGGCGGTAGGACCACCTGCAATCGCGAGGTCGCCGAAGGCAAGACGTTCCGGATCCACATCTGGGCGTCGCAGAGCGGCTCCACCAAGTGGCACGGCTACAGCCCGTCGATCGTCGCCTAGCAGGCGAATTCGGCTCCGACATCGGCGCGTCCTCCAGAGCCAGTGGGGGTCACCTTCCCTGACTGCACGACGAATCCCGGCTTCCCTGGCGGAGCCCGGTCCCGAGCGGCCTGGGTGACCCCCCGGGACGACCCGGAAACTGCTTCTGGAGGCGGGCGCTTGCGTGGAAGTCCACCATTCCAGTGCCTACCCACAACGGAGATCTGAGCGAGTACCAGGGCAACTGCACCCGCACCATGGCGACCGGAGCCTTGGACCACGTCGAGGCCGCTCGGGCTCCCGCTGACAGGCCCGGTCGGCCGGTGACGTCATGCCACGTCACCGGCCGACCGGAGGGGCCTAGTAGTAACGCTCGATCAGGTTGTAGTCGTCGGCGTCCGGGTACTTGGTGCTGGTGCGGGACGAGTAGAGGCAGCTCTCGGTGCCGGTGTTGTGGTCGAGGCCGAGGACATGGCCCAGTTCGTGGCAGGCCGTGTTCCACTTCTGCGCCTCGGTGCCCCCGTAGTAGTCGTTGAGCTTCACCGAGGCACTGGCGTAGTAGGTGTTCGCGGCGTTGAAGGTGCGTGAGGTGCTTCCCGTCCAGCCGGTGGCGCCGTAGTTGGAACTGTAGACGTGGACGCAGTGCGCCGGCGCGCCGTCGCAGCCCGAACTGGCCGGGCGGTAGATGGAGTCGATGCCGGAGGTTTCGTTCCACTCCGTCACAGCGCGTCCGACGGGCCAACTCGCGCCGGAGTGGTCAACGAAGTCGATCACCGGGCGGACCGCGCCGTTGTACGACCACCGGACGAAACAGGTCGCCGAACTGGGCCAGGTGCGGGCCGAGCCGGACGAACAGGCCGCGACCGCGGCTACGACGTCACCACTGGCCTGCTCGCCCGAGAGCACCGCGACGCCGGAAGCGCCCCTGGCCCGCAGGTTGTTCGCGAGGTCGGCACCGGTGAAGCCGGGAGCGACCTGGTAGATCGTCTCGGTGAGCGTGCCGTCGGCGGCACGCTCGACAGTGACCACACGCTCGTTGGAAGGCGCCGGTGCCGCGTGCGCCGGGACCGCGGCGATCGCCGTCACGGTCGCGGCGGCTGCGGTCAACGCCAGGGAAATACGCCGTTTGCTGCCCGTTAGCACATGCACTCCCATTTCCTCGGGGTTGTCTGTTGCGTGGATATAGTGGTCGCTTGCGCTACACCAAAGCTGTACGAAACATGGAAGGCGGCCGTGTGCTGCTGATTCGTTCGCTCGGCCCACTGGAGATCGTCGAATGTGGACGGGCGCGCGCTGTCGGCACACCGCGAATTCGGCAGGTGCTGGCCATTCTGCTGGCCCGGCGGGGTGGGCTCGCCAGCGTCGATCAGCTGATCGACGAGCTGTGGCCGGATCGCCCGCCGTCGAATCCGCGGACGCTCGTTCATGGCTGTGTGTCGCGTCTGCGCCGCGAGCTCGGGGACGCTGCGCCGAGGCTGACGACCCGCAAGCCGGGATACGTGCTGCAGCTGGACAAAGACGAGTGGGACGTCACGCTCTTCGAACAGTCGGTCCGCGATGCCCGGGCGGCACGCGCACAGGGCGACATGCACGAGGCGACGAAGCTCTACGCTGAGGCGCAACGGCAGTGGCCGGGCGAGCCCTTCGCCGACGTTCCACCCGCGCCCACGGTTTCCGCTCTCGCCACCAGCCTGATCGAGCTGCGTCTCGCGGCGCTGGAGGAATGGTTCGAGGCACGGCTGTCGGCCGGATCCGATCCGGAGCTGACCGCCGACCTCAGCCACCACGCGATCCGGCATCCGCTGCGCGAGGGTCTGGTCGCGCAGCTGATGCGGGCCCTACACCGCGCGGGCCGCCAAGCTGAGGCGCTGTCCGCCTTCCAGGCCACACGCGAGCTGCTGCTGAGCGAGCTGGGAGTGGACCCGGGAGAACGCCTGCAGGCCGCTCACCAAGAGGTGCTGCGCCTGCCTGGTGCCCAGAAGGCGGTTTTCCGGGTGCCCGCGCAGCTGCCGATGACCGTGCCGGGCTTCGTCGGCCGACAGCGTGAACTGGCCGTGCTGGACCAGGCCGCCGGTGCTGCGGTGGTGACCGGGACAGCGGGGGTCGGCAAGTCCGCCCTCGCGATCCACTGGGCGAGACTCGCAGTGGACCAATTCCCTGATGGGCAGCTCTTCGTCAACCTACGCGGCTTCGATCCCCATCCGTCGACCGTGGACCCGGGTGACGTGCTGTCGGCCTTCCTCGAGGCGCTCGGCCATCCGCTTGACCGGGTGCCGCCGGGTATGCAGGCCCGCGCGGCGCTTTACCGCAGCGTGCTCGCGGGCCGCAAGGTGCTCGTGGTGCTCGACAACGCGCGTGACGCCGAGCAGGTGCGGCCGCTGCTTCCGGGAACTCCCGGCAGTTTCGCGCTGATCAGCAGCCGCGATCCACTCGCGGGGCTCGTCGCCGTGGAAGGGGCGACGGCGGTGCCGCTGGACGTGCTGGCCGAACCGGAAGCGCTGGATCTGCTCGCGGGAAGGCTGGGCACGCTCACCGATGCGGAGGCGGCCACGCGGATAGCCCGCCGCTGCGCCGGATTGCCGCTGGCACTGGCCGTGGTGGCGGCACGGCTTGCCATCGCGCCGGGGCTGACCATGGCCGCGCTGGCATCGACGCTGGAAGACGACGTCCTCGGAACCCTGAACGCGCATGATCCGAAAGCCGACGTGCGATCGGTGTTCTCGTGGTCGCTCCGAGCGGTCAGCGAGCAGGCCGTGCACCTGTTCCGGCTGCTGGGCCTGCACCCTGGCCCGGAAGTCGGGCCGGCCGCGGTCGCCAGCCTGGCCGGTCTGAGTGAAGCCGAGGTGCAGCCGTTGCTGCATGAGTTGGCCCGCGCGCAGCTCTTGACCGAACAGGAGCCGCGGCGGTTCAGCACGCACGACCTGCTGCGGGCCTACGCCAAGGAGCTCTCACCGCCGGCGGGCACCGCAGAGGCCCGCGTCGTGCTGCGACGGCTCCTCGATCACTACGTCCATACCGCGCACACCGCCGCGGGACTACTCGATCCCAACCGGGATCCTCTCCACTTGGTGCCGATGTCGCCCGGAGTGACCGTCGAGCGGCTGACCACGAGAGATGCGGCGATGGTGTGGTTCGAACGTGAGCGGGCCGCCCTCACCGCCCTCACCGAGGTCAGCGGCTTCGACGGGCACGTCTGGCGGGTCGCCTGGTGCATGAGCACGTTCCTGCGCCGCCGCGGTTACGGATGCGACTGGCTGGCCACCCAGTCCCGGGCGCTCCAGGCGGCGCGGCGATCCGCCAGTGCTGACGGGCAGGCAAACTCGGCCTTCCACCTCGCCATGGCGCACTTCCGGCACGGCGAGCCGGCAGAAGCAGCCGCGGCGCTCGAGGTGGCGGTCGCGCAGTTCACGCTGCTGGACGATCACAACGGGCTGGCAAGCACGTACCACCTGCGCTGTCTGCGAAGCGAGAGCGCAGGTGACTTCGAGGCCGCGTTGGCGTACGCGCAAAAGGGGTTGCATCACTATGAACTGGCCGGTCACCTCGCCGGGCAGGGCAGGGCGCTGGGCGCGATGGGCTGGTACGAGGCCAGACTCGGCCGGCTCGAATCCGGCCGCGAACACTGTGCGGCGGCGCTGAGGCTGGCGGAAACGTCGGGCGATCTCATGGGACAGGCCAACTGTCACGACAGCCTCGGGCTCATCAGCTACCTCGGCGGCGCCCTGGTCTCAGCGACGGAAAGCTACCTGCGATCAGTCGAGCTCTACCGCACCATCGGCGACCGATACAACCTGATCGAACCACTGACGGGCCTCGGCGACACCTGGCGCGCACTGGGGCGTGCCGACGATGCCGTGCGGACATGGCACGAAGCGTTCGAGATGGCGTGTGAACTCGACCACCCAGCCACGGCAGGCCTCACCGAACGGCTTGTCGGCGCCGGCGGTGCTCGGCCCTCGCCATGACTCACCGTACCGAGCAGCCCGCATCGCGGCATGTCGGCTCCTGGCGGCGGAGCCGGCTCGCGCACAGGTTCGGCGGGGTGACGCCGATGCCGGCCCCGCATCAAGTGCGGACCCCTCAGCCGACCGCGAGACAGCCGCTTCGCCAGCTCCTCCTCGACAGCCTCGGACACGCCACTCAACGCGACTGACCCACCGCGCAAGATCCGCCGTCGCCACTGCGGGGGGTTCGCTGTTGGTGGGCTGCGGCGAGGATGAGGTATGCGCTGGCTGTCCAGGTGTAGGCGCGGTCGCGTAGGCCGGCGCCGGTTTGGGCGTCGAAGTTCTCGGCGAAGCCGGACTTCTCACACAGAGCCCGGAAACGGGTGCTGATGTCGTCGGCGAGTTCGGTGTGCCCGGCGCGTCGCAGCCCGTCCTCGATGAGAACGGTGGAGGGTGCCCATATCGGCCCACGCCAGTAGCCGTCAGCGGTGTAGTGCGGTGAGGTGGGCAGTTCTGTGGCGAGCCCGTGGGGGGTGAGGTGCGCGCGGATGCCCTCGGCCAGGGCATCACCGATGGCGGGTTCGAGCTGGGCGCCCAGGACGATCGGCATGAGGTCGAGCAGGCTGGTGCTGGTCCAGGTGTGACCGGACAGTACGCCGCGGGCGCGGAATCGTCGTCCGGTCCACAGGTGCTCGATCAGGTCGGCGTGCATCTGCTCGGAGTCGCACCGCCAGGCGGCTGCCTCGTGATGAAGGCCGAGTTCGGCGGCGACGTCGGCGAGTTCACTCATCTGCAGTACGAGGAAGGCGGCCAAGTCGGCCGATTCGACGACGCGTTCGCGGTCGAAGCAGGTGGCGTTGTCCCAGCCGCTGTCGTTGCCGTGGTGGTAGTGGGCCAGTGGGCTGCCCGGGGCGCGGCGGTGGTCGAGCCAGAAGCGGGTCCAGGCAGCCAGCCGCTGGTATGCCTGGTTCAGGTCTCCGAGCACCGAGGGCAGCCGGCGTCGCAGTTGGCGCAGGGTCCAGCCGTGGATCGGCGGTTTGACGAAGTTGTGCAGGATCTCCGAGTGGGTGACGGAGTCGGGTAACGCTCCGGCGGGGTCCTGGTGGTCAAAGGGGGTCTGGAACTGGTCCCAGGCCAGGTCGGGTTGTCCGTCGGCGAGGGCGAGGGCGTTGAAGCAGTGGTCCCAACTCCAGATCTTGTTCATCCAGTGCTTGGACATGAGCACGCCGGGGCGGTTGAGGAATCCGGCGGGTCGTACGGTGGCCGACCACAGCACGTAGGCGGCGAGTTCGGCGGCGGGCGTCCGCTCGTCGCGCCAGGGTGCGACGGCGTCGACGAACGTGTTGAACGCGGTCTGGGCGTCGGCGTGGATCTCGTCGAAGCGGCGTTCGGTCCGGTAGGGGGCGCGGGCGGTGGCGTACTCCTCGATCGCGATCTCCCAACGCCGGCCGTCGCCGGTGCAGACGACACCGCGTTCGGTGGTGCCGAGAGCCTGCTCACCGGTGACCTCGGCGAGACGCCCGGACAGCACCGTGATGCGGTAGCGCCGGCCGGTCTCGTACAGGGTGTAGACGTGTGATCCGTCGGCGGGGTCGCGGAAGAAGTAGGGGCCGGTGAACGGGGTCAGTGACGGGTTCGCGGCCGTGATGAGAAGGTCCAGGCCGGTGCCGGTGACGCGGACGGTGTCGCCGCTGTCATAGGCCACTGCGATGGCGCCCTGGTGGTGGGTCCAGGTCAGCAGGGCTGGGGTGGCGGTGATGGTGGTGTGCAGGCGTCGTCTGCCCGCGGTGACCGGCACCATGCGCAGGACGGGGTGCATGCCGCTGTGGTGGGAGACCAGGTGTACGTCGTCTGCATAGGTCTTCTCGGCGATCACCGGCGAGAAGTTGAACCACGATCCGCTGTGGCTGAACGGGATCTCCCACAGGGAGAACGCCGGACCTTGCGGGGCGACGATGGTCATGGTGAGCCTCTTTCGGGTGCGGCGTCGAACGCCCGGCCGTCGCGGGCGGGCAGGGCAGGCGGGTATGGCCGGCACGCGTGGGCAGGCCGGCCGCGCGGATCGGGGTGGGTCAGTCCTTGACCGCTCCGGCGGCTACGCCGGCGGCGACATAGCGCTGGGCGAGGACGAGCAGGACGGTCGCGGGGATCGACGCCACGACCGCGGTGGCCATGATCGCGTTCCATTCCTGGTTGTTGTTGCCGATGTAGTGGTAGATGCCCAGCGTTATGGGGCGCAGCGTGCCGCCGCTGTCCAGCGTGCTGGCGAAGACGAAGTCCGACCACGCCCACAGGAACGCGAACAGCGACACGGTGACGGTGGCGTTGCGGCTGACGGGCATGACCACCGACCAGAAGGTGCGCAGTGTCCCTGCGCCGTCGGTCACCGCGGCCTGCATGATCTCATCGGGTATGCCGGCCATGAACGCGGTGAAGATGAGCACGGCGAACGGCACCGCGATGGTGGTGTCGGCGATGATCACACCGGGCAGTGTGTTGAGCATGCCGATGTTGAGCAGGAAGGCGTAGTAGCCCATCGCCATGATGATCCCGGGGATCATCTGCGCGACCAGCAACAGGAAACTGAGCACGCCGCCGCCCCGGGGACGCAGCTTGGCCAGGGCGAACCCGGCGGGGGCGGCGACAGCGAGGGTGAGCGCCACCGTGCCCAGGCCGATGATCAGGCTGGCGCCCAGGTATGGCAACTGCTGGTCGAGCACGGCGCGGTAGCCGTCGAGAGTGCCGTCGACGGGAAACCAGTCGGGTGGACTCTTGCGCATCCGCTGGTCGGACGTGAACGAGACGTTGATCATCCAGTAGACCGGGAACAGCATCACCGCGGTCGCCGCCAGGCCGGCGGCGGTCTTGACCCAGCTCCTCTTCGTGGTCATGGTTGCTGCTGCTTTCGCTGGACCCGGATGTAGATCAGGCCGAAGACGACCGCCATGACGATGAGCAGGTTGCCGACAGCGGCGCCGGGCCCGAACGCGGGCAAGGGGTTGCCGAAGCCGAGCCGGTAGGACCAGGTGGCGAAGGTCGTGGACGAGTCGACCGGGCCACCCTTGGTCATGATCCAGATGATGTCGAAGACCTTGAGGGTGTAGACCAGGCCCAGCAGCAGTGTGATCGCCGAGACCGGGCGCAGCAGCGGGAACGTGACCCGCCAGAACCGCTGCCAGCCGGTGGCCCCGTCCAGTGCCGCGGCTTCGTGGACCTGCGGGGGGATGCCCCGCAGTCCGCTGTAGAGCACGACCAGGTTGAACGGGATGCCGATCCAGACGTTCGCGATGATCACCGAGGCGAGCGACCAGTCCGGCGAGGTGAGCCAATTGACCGGATCGACGCCGAGCAACGCCAGGGCGGTGTTGACGATGCCCGAGTCGCTGTTGAGCAGCCAGGACCAGGTCGACGCCGACACGATCAGCGGCAGCAGCCAGGGCACGAGGAACAGCGCCCGCAGGGTGACCGACAGCCGGAAGTGCTGGGTGAAGAAGACCGCCAGCGCCATGCCGATGGAGAACTGCAGCGCCAGCGACACCAGGGTGAACACCACGGTGTGACCCAGCGCGGGCAGGAAGGTCGGGTCGACCAGGACGGTGCGGTAGTTGTCCAGGCCGGTGAACTCCGCGTTGCCGTACACGAAGGAGCGCACGGTGTAGTGACGCAGGCTCAGATCGAGGTTGCGGTAGAGCGGGTAGGCGTAGAACGCAATCAGGTAAACGGTGATCGGGGTGAGGAACGCCCACGCGGCCCACTGCGATGTGACCTGAGCCGCGCGCCGGCGGGCGGCCCGCGGCGGGGCGGCGCTGAACGCCGCCCCGCTCCGGCCGTCCACAGACCGGGTAGGCGGTGCTTGTGTCCGGATGTTCATGACCGTCGCGCTACCGGTTCACTTGGTCGCCGCGGCGGCCGCGGTCTGGGCGTCGGTCAGCGCCGCCTGCGGGGTCTTCGACCCGCTGAGCGCCGCCTGCACCGCGGTCCACAGCTGCTGGGAGATCTTCGGGTAGTCCGTGCCCAGGTTGTCGCCGGTGCGGCCTTTGGCGGCCTTTACCGCGGCGACCCACACCTGCAGCTCCGCGTTGGCGGCGACCTGCTTGGCCTGCACCGCCTCGGTCGGTGCGATGTAGTTCAGTGCGGTGACCGTGGCCAGCGAGTTGTCGGTCGAGGCCAGGCACGACACCAGCTTCTGCGTGGTGGTGTAGCGGGCGGTGTCCTTCTGGACGGGCACGCTGACGAACTCCCCGCCCGTGGGCGCGGCGGCGGTGCCGCCGTCGACTCCGGGCACGGGGATGATGCCGTACTCGAAACCGGCCTTCTTGGCGTTGCCCAGCTGCCAGGTGCCGTTCTCGGCGAAGGCGTACTCACCGGTGGCGAACTCCTGCCAGCTGGTGGTCTGCGTGTTGTTGATGACCGAGTTCGGGGCGTAGCCCTGCTTGACCCAGTCGGTCCACAGCGACACCGCGGCCACGGCCTGCGGCGAGTCGAGCTTGGTCAGGTTCGCCCCCGACCCCCAGTACCACGGCAGGAACTGGAAGCTGCCCTCCTCGGTGCCGATGGCCGAGAAGGTGATGCCCTTCTTGCCCGCCGCCTTGACCTTGGCCAGAGCTGCGGTCAGCGAATTCCAGTCGGTCACCGAGGCGATGTCGACGCCGGCGGCCTTGAGCACGGCCTTGTTGTAGTACAGCGCGAGGGTGTTCGCGCCGATCGGGATGCCGTAGGTCTTGCCGCCGCTCTGTCCGGCGCCGAGCAGGTTCGCCGAGATCGCGGTGGTGTCGAGCTTGGTGTCGTCGGAGGAGGCCAGCACGCCCGCCTCGGCAAGGGTGGAGATGACCGGGTTGTCGACGATCAGCACGTCGGGCGCGTTGGCCTGCTGAGCGGCCAGCAGGACCTTGTTGGTCAGATCGGTGGTGTCGTAGCCGGTGCGGGTGATCGTGACACCCGCGTCGGTGCCGCACTTGTTCAGCAGCTTGACCCAGTCGGAGCTGCCGTCGTACTGGGGGTAGGGGTCCCAGATCGTGTAAGTGGTGCCGGCGGGGCCGGTGGCGGGGTCGGCCGAGGAGCAGGCCACGGTACCGGCTGTGACTGCCACTGTCGTCAGGGCGAATGCCAGGACACGTCGCCTGGCCGTGGTGGAGCGCATGGACATTCCCTTCATCAGCACAGGTCACCGTGCGCCGTCTCGGCGAGCCGACCCTGTTCCGGTCGTTGCGGCCGCGGCACGCTGCGGTCGGCTGTCGAGGTGGTGGCGTCCGGCTGGGGAGCCTCGCAACGGGCCTGCGACGTCCGGCGGACGCCACCAACCCGTTACGCGGAGATGTCGAATCGATTCGGCGAATCGATTCGACAGACGATAGGACTCCCGTCGCGCTAGGGTCAATGGCCTGTTTCCGTCTCGTTACCTTTACTGACGCCGAGCTGCGGCATGCGCCACGAAGCAAGCGCAGGCCAGGACCGTGATCGGCCAGAAGAATCGATTCGACTACGCTTGTGTCGGCCATGTCCGCCGCAGTGGCGGCGGGCAGGGTATAAACGACGTCAGTTGGGGAGGTCCTGTGAACATCGGCGAGATCGCACGGCTGGCTGGCGTGTCGCGCAGCACCGTTTCGTACGCGCTCAGCGGTCGGCGAACCGTGTCGGACGAGACCCGCAAGCGCATCGAGCAGGTCATCGCCCAGGCCGGCTACCGGCCCAACGCCGCCGCGCGGGCCCTCAAGGAGGGCCGCACCCGGACCCTCGGCCTGGTCATCCCACCGGCGAGCCAGCGCCTGACCGACATGCAGCTCGGCTTCGTCGCCAGCGTCGTGGAGGCCGCCGCGCGGGCCGACCTCGACGTGCTGCTGTCACCGTCAGGTGGCGACCACGACCGCTCCTTCGAGCGCGTCATCACCGGCCAGCGCGTCGACGGCGTCATCCTGATGGAGATCCGGCTCGACGACGCCCGAGTGACCCGCCTGCAGCAGGCCGGACTGCCGTTCGTCACGATAGGCCGCACCGCGCTCCCCGAGAACATGTCCTGGATCGACGTGGACTACGCCGGCCTCATCGGCCGCTGCGTGCACCACCTGGCCGACCTCGGCCACCGGCACGTCGCCCTGATCAACCGCTCCGCCGAACTGGTCGCCGCCGGTTACGGGCCGAGCCACCGGGCACTGACCGGATTCACCGACGCGGCCACCCAGCGCGACCTCAAAGGGATCACCGTGTGCTGCGCCGACGACGCGGCGGCAGGGCAGGCGTGCATGGAACAGCTGCTGACCGAGCACCCGCAGATCACCGCCATCGCCACTGTCAACGAGGCCGCCCTGCCCGGCGTGCAGCGCGCCCTCGACGACGCGGGCCTGGCCGTCCCCCGCGACTTCTCCATCACCGGTGTGGTGGCCCAGCACTGGGCCGAGGACTTCCGCCCGCCGCTGACCGCCGCCGACGTGCCCGCACACGACATCGGCGCCCGCGCGGTGGAGTTGCTGCAACAGCGCATAGCCGAACCCGACTCGGCACCGCGGCACCTGCTGATGGCGCCCCCGATCGCGCTGCGCGCCTCGACGGGCCCGGCCGCGGCCCGGATCGCCGGGCACTGAGCAGCGGCGCCAGACGAACCGGCCCTTCGTACCGGAGAACCACGCCCGTTGTCGGCTGACGTCCGGTGACCCGCAACCTCCGCCGCGCCGCGCCGCCGTCCGTCCGGGCGAGGAACGACTCGCCAACCGTCGCCGGCCGAGGGGGCGTGGTAGGACGGACCGGGGTCATCAGTAGCCGGCGACTGCGGCCTCGGCGATGACGCGCTCGGGGGTGACCCGCACCAGCAGCTCCCCCGGCACCGCGTTTCGATGCCCGAACTCTTCCGCCCGGGGCTCGCCCATGTAACGGGCGCCGATCGCGGTGGCGAACCGCCGCAGGTCAGCGAGCTCCTCGTGGAGCGTCACCCGCCCTCGCACATGCACGAACGCGAACGGCGGCTCGTCGTCCTCGACGACCAGCGCGATACGCGGATCGCGCCGCAGGTTTCGGCCCTTGACCGTGTCCGCCCCGGTGGTGAACACGATCTGCTCCCCGTCGAGCACGAACCAGACCGGCATCACGTGCGGCTGTCCGTCCTTCATCACGGTCGCCACCTTCGCGGTGCGGGTGCCGCCGGAGAGGAAAGACCGAACCTGCTCAGGGCTCATGTCGTGCGCCATGGAGGTCAGGCTATCCACGCACCGCCACGAAACCTGCCGTTGACACACCGGCAACACCTCCCTACAGTCGTGGCGAATCGATTCGACCATCGCTGCAACACCCCGTGCCTGGATCGACTGCATACAGCAGAAGTCTTCGCATCAGGTCATCGAATCGATTCCCCAGCTGCCGGCAACAGCTGAGGAGTTCCGTGCCCCACTGCTCAGCGGCGCGACGAACCAGATGAACCACTACGCCGAACCGGAGCACCACGTCTCGTGTCCCGGCAGGCCGGAACACCGCCCGGCCGAGGTCGGAACACAGGCGACCCACCCGCTCTCAGCGGCGACGCACGCGCGGCGCGAGCCGTCCCGGGCCGCTGACCTCCGAAGGAGCCGCTAGTGAACATCGCACCAAGCCACCGACCCCGCCGCCGCGGCGCACCAGCCGCGCGCATCCTCGCCGTCATCACCCTGGCCGCGGCAGCCACGGCCAGTCCACTGCCCGCCGCGGCGGCCGACGAGTCGATCGCCGTCAACTTCTCGGTCACCGGCGGATCGCCGACCTACCGCGCGTCGGGGTGGATCTACGGCATGACCGAGGACGCATCCGGACCCGCCGACCACTTCTACACCGACGTGAAGTTCCGCTACATGCGCGCCGGCGGCGCGCAGCTCGACTCCCCCGGCGGCTGGGTCTCCGGGCGCTACCAGCGCCGCTGGAACGCCACCCTCGCCCAGGCGCGGCGCACCAGCGCCCTGGGCGGCCAGTTCGTCATCCTCCCGCACGACCTGTGGGGCGCCGACGGCTACGCCATCTCCAGGTTCCCCGGCGACAACGGCGACTGGACCGACTACGACAACTTCCTCACCCGGCTGATCGGCGACGTACGCGCCGCCGGGATCACCGTGCAGTGGGACATCTGGAACGAACCCAACCTCAACCTGTTCTGGAACCGGTCCCAGGCCCAGTACTTCGAACTCTGGCGGCGCACCTACCAGCGGCTGCGTGCCGAGTTCCCCAACCACCTGATCGTCGGCCCCAGCCACGCCGGGGTGCCCAGCACCTCCACCGGCTGGTGGACTCAGTACCTGGACTTCATCAAAGCCAACAACGTCGTGCCGGACATCGTCAGCTGGCACAGCCTGCCCAGCGACCCCGTCGCCAACGTCAACGCCGCCAACAGCAGCCTCAACGCACGAGCCATCCCCCACCCCCGCCCCTACCAGATCAACGAGTACGGCGCGTCCAACGAGCAGAACCCCGGCGACGGCTCCTGGTACATCGCGCGCCTGGAACGCGCCGGCGCCGACGGCCTGCGCGCCAACTGGGCCAGCGCCGGCAACCTGCACAACGACCTCGGCAACCTGCTCACCCGCAACGCCTCCGGAGTGCACCAGCCCAAGGGCGAATGGTGGGTCTACAACTTCTACGGCTCCCAGACCGGCCAGATCGCGCAGACCACACCCAGCACCGCCTACGACGCGTTCGCCACGAAGGACACCGGAGTCGCCAGAATCCTCGTCGGCGGCGGGGGCACCACCGGCAACATCGCCGTCAACCTGCAGCGCCTGGACACCACCAGCGGCATCGTCCAGAACAACCAGGTGCGCGTGCTCGCCCAGCGCATCCCGTACAACGGCGGAGGCGCCGTCGCGGGGCCCGTCACCGTCCAGGACACGACCGTGACCCTGTCCGGCAACGCCATCACCGTCAACCTGCCACACACCAACATCGACGAGACGTTCACCATCACCCTGCTCCCGCCCTCCAGCGGCGGTGGCGGCGCCTTCCAGTCGACCGCCGTCGCCCAGCACTCGCAGCTGTGCATGGAAAACCCCAACGCCAGCACCGCCAACGGCACCCAGCAGCGGCAGTACACCTGCAACGGCAGCACCCAGCAGCAGTGGAACTTCCAGCCGGTCGCCGGCGTCGCCGACACCTACACGGTCGTCAACCAGCAGAGCGGCAAGTGCCTGGACGTCAACGGCGTGTCCTCCGCCGACGGCGCGGCGGTCATCCAGTGGACCTGCAACAGCAGCTCGCTGAACCAGCAGTTCGCACTCCGCAAGGTCACCTACTCCGGCAACGATTCGCGCGACTACCAGCTCGTCGCCCGGCACAGCAGCAAGTGCGTCGACGTCAGCCAGATCTCGACCGCCCCCGGAGCGCTGATCCACCAGTGGACCTGCAACCCGGCCAGCCAGGGCAGCCCGCTCAACCAGACCTGGCGGCTCCCTGGTCGCTGACCCTTCTCACGGGCGCCGGACCGGTCTCCGCGTTCAGTGCACAGCACCAATGGAGTGAGCCGCGTCCGCTCTCGATCAGCGCCGCCTTCTCCGTGTTGATCTTCGGCCAGAAGCTAGGTCTGCGACGCATCCCTGTCAGGTGCCGGGTGATGTGCGACAGAGGTGCGGCCGGCCGGAGCGTTCGCTCCGGCCGGCCGCACCGCATCAGCTCTCGGGCAGGTGCGCCACCGGACCGTAGGGGGCCTGCGTGAGCCCGCTGTGGTGCGCCCAGTACCGGTCGCCGTAGGACCAGTGCCACCATTCGGTCGGGTAGTTGACGAGCCCAGCGGCCCGCAGCACGTCGCCCAGCACCTGGCGCAGCTCCGCAGCCTCCGGCGTGATCCGCGGCGAGTCGGTGTGGCAGGCCGTGGTGTCCGAGTCGTTGACCTCCGTGCCGAGCCAGAGCTCGTGTCCGTCGTCGGTGGCCAGGGTGAGGTCGACGGCGGCGCCGGCCACGTGCGGGGCGACGTGAGGTGGGGAGATGTAGGTGCTGGCCTGCCGCTGCAGCCAGGTCTCGTCCCGGTCCGGGTGGTGCGGGCGCAGCTTGGCCACGCGCGCCTCGAAGTACTCGACCTGCAGCGCGAGCGGCCGGTAGCCCTCGACGACCAGCAGTCTCAGCTGGCGGGGCAGCAGCGCCTGGGCTTTCACGAGCCGCTCGGCCAGCCCGGCCCGCACGTGGGCGTAGGCACCGGCCGGATCGGCGAGGCGGGGGTCGATCCGCAGCGTAGGCACGGTACGCAGGTCGACCAGGGGTTCGTGGTTCTCGGCCACCTCGATGGCCGCGATGGCGGGGTCCGACAGCAGCACGATGTCGTCCATGGCAGGTCCTTTCGGACGGCCGAGCCGCCCAGGCGCAGGCGTCCGGGCGGCTCGGGTGGGAGGGAGCCGGCTCAGTTGCCGGCGCCGTTGGCGGGGTAGAGGTTGCCGCCCCAGTCGGCGGTGCCCCAGTTGGTGCCGGTGTCGTAGTCGAAGTGCCACTGGTCCAGGTGGCCGTCGTAGCCGATGCCGTAAATCTGCAGGTTGCCGGTCGGCCCGTTGGTGATCGCCGGGTCGCCGATGATGCTGCCGCCCTTGTTGATCCAGGACGACCAGCCGCTGCCCCACACGAACGCCTTGTAGTGCAGCGCGTGGTCGGTGCCGCGGGCGACGATCTGCACGGTGCTGTCCTGACTGGTCGTGATCGCCGGGGTGGACAGCACCGAGCCGCCCAGGTTCTCGTTGTTGACGGCCCAGCTCCCGTTCAGGTGGGCGAACCGGCGTACCGTGGAGTCGCTGCCGCGGGCCACGACCTGCAGCGCCCGGTCACGGGTGATCGTGGTGGAGACGTCGCCGACCAGGTTGGTGCCGCCCACCACGCCGTTCGAAGGGCTCCAGCCGGAGCCGATCACGAACTTCCACTCGTGCAGCTTGCTGTCGGTGCCGACGGCCAGCACGCGCAGCGCGTTCTCCCCGTCGGTGGTGGCGGCGGGGCTGCCGGCGAGGCTGCCACCCATGTTCTGGTTGCTGTTGGCCCAGCCCGAACCGGGGATGTTGGCCCAGTGCCGCAGCGTGCCGTCGGTGCCGCGGGCGAACACCTGCAGGCTGTTGTCGACGAAGTACGTGGCCACCGGGTCGCCGGTGATGCTGCCGCCGAGGCTGATGTTCTTGTTCACCCAGCCGGAGCCGGTGACGTAGGACCACTGCCGCAGCGTGCCGTCGCCGCCGCGGGCGAACACCTGCAGGTTGCCGTCGGGCGACACCGCGGCCGAGGGGTGCCCGACGATACTGCCGCCCAGGCTGGTCCAGGTGTTGCCCGGGTTCTTCCACTCCCGCAGCGTGTCGTCGTCGCCGCGGGCGAACACCCGCAGCGTGCCGTCCTTGTTGTAGGTGGTGGCCCACTGGCCCTCGTCCTCGGTGATCCGCTTGTAGCGGATCGCGTGGTAGCCCTGCATCTCGGACATGGTGTTCTTGCCGAGCTGCCCGCTGTGGAACATGCCCTCGTCGTCGTAGAAGTCGGGCGTCACCGTGTACGGGTTGCGCACCCGCTCGTTGTTCTCGTTGAACGAGTAGACGTAGGCGCCCTGGTTGTGGTCGGCGTAGGACACCCAGCGGGCGAACAGCTCGATGTGCCCTGATCGGACCAGCGCGTCACCCGGCCGCAGGTCGTCCAGCGCGATGGGGGTGACCCCCGACCAGTACGCACCTGTCGCCGGGTTCCAGAAGTTCTCGGTGACGAGGTTGCCCTCCAGGCCCCATGCCATCGAGACCAGGCCGGAGCAGTCATGTCGATACTTCGCACCGTTGCCTTCCGGGTCGCTGCACAGACCCTGGTCGTAGGTCATCGACGTGTTCGCTGCCCAGCTCTGGGCCCGGGCGATGGCGCGTCCCCGCGACATCATCTCGTCCGGGCCGTTGCCGCTGGGATCACAGTTGTTCGCCAGCGCCGGTGTGGCCGTCGTGACCACGCCGACCGCGGCGAATCCGGTCGCCATCATGGCCGCTGTCAGCAGCGACAGGGCGGTTCGCTTGAGGTTCATGGGGCTGTCCTTCGGTGAGGGGGATCTCCTGACACCGAGAACAATCGGCGGCCGCGCTTGAGTCGGCCTCCTGCGCCGCTGCAGTCGCGGCTACAGATTCTGTAGTTCGCTGTACTCCCTGGTCCCGTACTCGGCGAACACCTGCCGGGCGGCGTCGCGCAGCCGCCCGGCTGCGGCCGCGTCACCGCGCGCGTCGTGCAGGGTGGCCAGGTCACGCTGCGAGCGGGCCCGCATCAGCGGCAGGCCGAGCGCGTCCCAGTGCTCGATCGACTGCCGCAGCAGGGATTCGGCCAGATCCAGCCGCCCGGCCTGCAGGTGCAGGTCGCCGAGGGTACGCAGGCCGCTGCCCTCCCCCCAGCGGTCGTTGAGGCTGCGGCTGGTGGCCAGCGCCGTCTCGACCAGCGGCAGCGCCTGCTCGTGCAGGCCCATGCGCAGCTTCGTCTTGCCCATCGCGCGCTGCACGTAGGCGAGCATCAGGATGTCGCCGAGCTGCTCGAACGTGGCCGCCGAGCGTTCGAGCACCGCCACGGCCTGCGCGTACTCGGCACGGCCGCGGTGGTAGAGGCCCAGCGTGCGCAGCGTCATCGCCTCGCCGCGGGGGGTTCCGGCGGCGCGGTAGGCCGACAGTGACTGGTCCAGGTCGGCCTTGGCCTGCTCGAACTGGCCGAGTTCGAGGCGCACGGAGCCGGCCAGGCGCCGGGTGTAGCCGATCCCGGCGGCGTCGGCGGTCTGCTCGCACAGCCGGGTGGCCGCGTCGAGCAGTCGCAGCGCCTCGGTGAAGTCGCCGGTCTCGCGGTGGGCGGCGCCGAGGTCGGCCAGGGTCGCGGCCTCGCTGGGCACGTCGCCGATCTCCCGGAAGACGGTCAGCGCCTCACCCAGCAGCCGCCGGGATTCGCTGTAGTGGTCCTGGTCGTATCGCAACTGCCCGGCTTCGGCGAGCAGGATGGCCTCGCCGCGCCGGTTGCCGGCGCGGCGCGCGGCGGCCAGGGCGCCGTCGATGAGCCGGGACCGGATCTCGTACCGGTTGGCTCCGCCCAGCGCGACGGTGAACCGCGCCGAGGCCAGCTGGCAGGCGAGCTCCTGCAGCCCGAGGTCGGCGGCGCGTTCCAGGCTCACCGCCAGCGGGGTGCGTGCCTGGTCGAACCATTCGGGCGGGTCGCCGAGCACGCGTTCGAGCACGGCGGGTTCGACGTCGCGCCCGAGCGAGGATTCGTGGCGCCAGCGCATCTCCCCGGTGGGGATGGTCGCGGCGATGCCGTTGACGATGGTCAGCCAGCTGGCCGTGACCCGTTCCACCGCGGCGAGCAGGTCGGCAGGCTGCTCCTGCGCCTCGGCCTGCTCCCGGCCGTACAGGCGGACCAGGTCGTGCAGCCGGTAGTTGATCTGCCCGTGCCTGCCGATCGCACCGATGTTGACCAGGTGCATGTCGACGAGCCGCTCCAGCAGGCGCTCGGCTTCGGCGGTGGTGCCGTCGACCAGCCAGGATGCCAGCTCCACGGACGCGTCGGACACGCCCAGGTAGCCCAGCCGCCGCAGCAACGCCTGGGCCTGCTCGTCCAGGCTCCGGCAGCTGAGCGCGATGGTGGCCCGCACTGCCATGTCGGTCATGGACAGCTCGTCGAGCCGCTGGCGCTCGTCGGCCAGGCGGGTGGCCATGATGGACAGCGGCCACTGCCGGCGGGTGGCCAGCCGCGCGGCGGCGATGCGGATGGCCAGCGGGAGGCGGCCGCAGTGTTCGACGATCTCCCGGGCTGAGGCGGGGTCCGCGTCGATCCGCTGCTCGCCGGCGATGCGGGCGAGCAGTTCGAGCGAGTCCTGCTCGGTGAGCGTCTCCAGCTCGGTGAGGTGCGCGGCGCCGGCGAGCCCGCCGAGCCGGTCCCGCGAGGTGATGATCACCGCGCATCCCGGGGCGCCGGGCAGCAAGGGGCGTACCTGCTGCTCGGAGCGGGCGTCGTCGAGCAGGATCAGCAACCGGCGTCCGGCGATGGTGGCGCGGAACAGCTCGGCCCGCTCGTCCGGGTCGTCGGGAACGGCACCCGGGGCGACGCCGAGCGCCCGCAGGAAGCGGCCGAGTGCCTCCCCGGGGGTGGTGGGCGTGTCGCTCATGCCGCGCAGCTCGATGTACAGCTGGCCATCGGGGTAGTCGGCGGCGATGCGGTGTGCCGCGTACGTGGCGAACGCGGTCTTGCCGGCGCCGCCGGGGCCGGCGATCACCCGCACGGTGCGGTCGGTGGCGGCGCGCAGTCCGCTGGTGAACGCCGCGAGCTGGTCGGCGCGGCCGGTGAAGTCCGGCGGCGCGATCGGCAACTGGGAGGGCACGGCCGGGGCGGGCGGCGTCGGGGCGGGTCGGGGCTGCTCGGCAGGCGTCACAGCCGGCAGCAGGGCAGGGTCGCCGCGCAGGATCGCATCGTGCATCGCGGTCAGCTCGGCGCCCGGCTCCAGGCCGGTCTCCTCGATGAGCCACTTCCGGACGCGGCGGTAGGCTGCCAGCGCGTCGGCCTGGCGGCCCTGCCGATACAGGGCGAGCATGAGCTGGCCGTGTAGCCGCTCGTCGGCCGGATGCAGCTCGACCAGCGCGAACAGTTCAGGAATCAGCCGCTGGTGGTCGCCGGCGGCCAGGCGGACCGCGGCCCGCTCGGCCGTCACGGCCAGCCGCATCTCTTCGAGCTGGGCGGCGAAACCATCGAAGCGGGTGTTGTCCAGGCCGGCCAGCGCGGGGCCGCGCCACAGCGTCAGCGCCGCGTCGAACAGGCCCAGCGCCTCCCCGTGGCGGCCCGCCGCGGCGGCTCGCCGACCGTCGCCGGCGAGCTGGATGAAGACGTCGCGGTCGAGGGCGCCGGCGGGCAGCCGGATCACGTAGCCGGCCGAGCGGGTGCTGACCACGTCGTCGACCCCGTGCTGGGACAGCGTCCGGCGCAGGTTCGACACGTACGTCTGCACCAGTGCCCGTGCCGTTTCCGGCGGGTCCTCCGGCCACAGCAGGTCCACCAGCCGCGTGGCGGGAATGAGGTGTCCCTGCTCCAGCAGCAGCGCGGCGAGCAGCGTACGAACCTTGGCCCCGTTGAGCGGCAGACGCCGCGACCCGGCGACGACCTCCACCGGCCCCAGGAGACGGAACTCCATGATCCGCGACGCTACCGCCCGCTGGTGATACGGGTGGCCCCGGAAGGCCTCTCGATCGGCTCGAATGATCGGTCAGATGTCCGTTGACAACTGCCGCCCGGCGTGTGTGGCCGGGCGGTGCCGGGGTCGGCTGGACCTGGTGAGGGTGCCGGGCTGCAGGCCCGGCACCCTCGTGGTCAGGCGTACCGGTATGCCCGGATCACGGTCACCTCGACTGTTGAGCCGTCGGCAGTGGCGGCCTGCGCTCGCAGCGACACGAAACCGCTGCCGGATGGATGGCGTACCCATGCGCAGCCGTCTTTGACCGAGACGTTCTGCCACGTCGTGCCGTCGTCGAACGACGCCTGAACGGACAGTGACGTGACGGCTCCGGCTGTGGAACCGGCCTGTGGCAGCACCGTGACCGGGACGGCGGACAGCCGGCCGGCGGGCGCGGTGCCGAACCGGTCGAGGGCTGGGGTCCAGCGGATCGCCGACAGCGGCAGCGGCAGCGCGGTGCCGGAGACGTGCCCGGACCGGAAGGTCCACGCGATCTGTGTGCGTGTGAAGAGCGCGAACCGGGCACCGCGCTCGGCACGCAGCTCCAGCCGGTAGCGGCCGTCCTGCGCCGGCAGAGCGATCTCGGCGTACTCGGCGCCGTCGAGGTCGGCGAGCTTGACGCCGTCACGGTGCAGCGTCCCGGAGACCGAGTCGGTCTGCGACCGACCGGGCCGCCCGGCACCGTCGCCGTACAGCCCGATGTCCATCGTGAGCGTGTCGCCGGTGCGGGTGACGCCCCCCAGGACACCGTCGCTGAGGCTGGGTGCGAAGACGGGGCGGTTCCATCGCTCAAGATAGCTCCGATCGGCACGGTAGGCCCGGCGTTCGCCGGACACGCCGCTGATCTGCTCGTTGGTGGTGGCGTCGATCTCGGCGAAGTCGCCGGCGAAGGTGACGAGCGGGTCTGCGGTGTAGTACTCCTTGCGGGTGAACGGCAGCGGGAAGCCGAGGTACGGGCCGAAGTTGCCGACGCTGTAGTCGGTCAGCGCGCCCCGGATGCGCTTGGCTCCGCTCGTGCCCGCAGTCGTATGCGCGAAGTCGGCCCGCACGGACGCCAGCTGGTCGTCGGTGACGGCGCGCTGGTAGCCGGTCACCATCCGGCCTCGTTGGGGGAACGAGAGCGCGTAGACGTAGGGGCTGGCCCAGAGGCTTCCGGAGGTGTCCGCGCGAGCCCACTGACCTGACACGATCGAGACGAAGTCCGGATCAAGCGGTGCCGGGGTGAGCTGGGCGGCGTAGATGCGGCTGAAGTCGCCGCCGACGAGCGCGCCGCCGGCGGTCCCGTGTGGACGCCTGGTGTACGCGGCCAGGACGGCGTAGTACTGCCGGGCCGACGTGCGCGGCACGGTGACCGACAGCGGCAGTCCCCGCGTGCCGTCGAGGCGGATGGTCATCGCCCGGTCGATCAGCAGATCAGGTTGGGCGAGCATGACGTCGTAGCGATCCTCCGCGGTGGTGGCGGAGGCGCCCTTCGTCACCGGCGGCGCTTCGGGGTAGACGTGGAGGAAGCCGTTCAGCGAGTAGTGCGCCTTCGGGACCCGCAGGATCACGGTGCCGTCCGGGTCCGGCCCCCACAGGTCCAGCGGCGGCCGGTCGCTGTCGCGCCGGGCCAGTTGGGTGAGGAAGAACGACGGCGTCCGCCCGGCCCGATCGGTGTGGACCAGGGTGACGTCGTAGCTTTCCACTTCCTTGTCGACGGTGACGGGCACGCCGACGACGATTTCGCCCGCGGTCGCGGTCAGCCAGCCGCCGACCAGACCGTCCGGCCCGAGCCGGGTGTCGGCCGTGACGGTCGCGGTCGCTTCACCGCCTGCGGGGACGGTCAGCTGCGCGGGGGTCACCGTGAACATTCCCGCCGGGACGGCCGCGCCGTCCGGCCCGGTCACGTTCAGCCGCAGGTCGAGGGTGACCGGCGTGGCGGCGGTGTTGCGGAAGACCGCCTGCTGGTGGGTCAGCCCGTTGTCGGTGTGCGGCCACCTGAGCGCGCCGAACGAGATGCCTGCCGTGGTGCTCGTGACGGTCTGCGCGACGGCGCGTGCGGCGTCGACCCTGCCCGCGCCCTGGGTGTACACGCCCTGGTCGGCGCGCGGCTGGGCGGCGGCCATCAGCGCCGCCTTCAGCTGCTGCCCCGTCCAGCCCGGGTGCCGCTGGTACAGCAGCGCCGCAACGCCGGCGACGTGCGGCGTGGCCATCGAGGTTCCGGACAGCTGCGTGTACGCGTCGGTCGGCGCGCCGGGCACGTCGAGGGCGGTCGTGCTGCGTGCTGCGGTGATCGCGACCCCGGGGGCGGTGATCTCCGGCTTCAGCGCGCCGTCCGGGCCTGGTCCCCGCCGGGAGAACGGGGCGACCGCGTCGGTGCTGTCCACCGCACCCACGGTCAGCGCAGCGGGCGCCGTGCCCGGCGAGCCCACCGCGCCGTAGGTCGGGCCGTCGGCGTTACCCGCGGCTACGACGAACAGCATGCCGTGGCTCGTGCTGAGGTCCTGCACCGCCTGCTCCACCGGATCCAGTCCAGGGCTGTCGGGTGCGCTGAAGCTGAGGTTGGCGACCTTCGCCCCCTGCTCGGCGGCCCAGATCATCCCGGCGATGATGGCCGAGTCGTAGCAGCCGTAACGGTCGCACACTTTGGCGTCGAGCAGCTTCGCACCCGGTGCGACGCCCCGGTACGTGCCGCCCGACGCCATACCGGTCCCGGCGATCGTCGCCGCGACATGCGTGCCGTGCCCGCTCAGGTCCAGCTCGGACTCACCGCTGCCGGTGAAGTCCCGGCGTGCGGCAACCTGCCCGGCGAGATCAGGATGGGCGGTGTCGATGCCCGTGTCGAGGACGGCGACGCTCGCGCCCGTTCCGGTGAAGCCGCCCGCCCAGGCGGTGGGCGCGCCGATCTGGGCGACACTGGTGTCCAGCGCCGGCCGGCGTACGCCGTCCAGCCAGATCTTGCCGAGACCGGCCCGCAGCCGGGCACCGCCCGGCGACCCCGTCAGCCCGCGCCACGCATCAGCGGCCGTAGTCCGCACCTGCCGGACGGCGACCCCGTCGATCGCAGACAGATCGCGTACTCCCGTCAGGCCGGCGATGCCGGTGACACCCCGCCGTGCGGCCGTCGTGACGCCTGCCCGGGTGCCGGAGCCGTCGCCGG
Organism: Catellatospora chokoriensis; assembly: GCF_011297315.1. Lineage (NCBI taxonomy): Bacteria > Bacillati > Actinomycetota > Actinomycetes > Micromonosporales > Micromonosporaceae > Catellatospora > Catellatospora chokoriensis. The sequence continues at coordinate 465,678 of NZ_JAAOTI010000002.1, read as the reverse complement.
TGACGATCAGGGGAAGGCCGTCGCGGCGGGCATACCCGCCCTCGATCAACCCCGTGACGTCGAAGAGCCGGACGTCGAGCCTGCCCGCGGCGAGCAGCGCTCCCGCATCGGCCGGGATCACCCGCACCCGGCCGGACGCCGTCGTGACTTGGAACGTCATGCCCGCTCGACCCGGCCCCGGCTCGACAGCGGCCTGGCCGTCGGCCGAGACCGTGACCTTGTCGCCGGTCACCAGGGTGACTCCGGCGGCGTCGGGCGGGGCGGCCGCGGGCGCGGCCGCCGCGATCGGTGTGCCGATACCGGTCAGCAGACCGGCGACCAGCGCCGCAGCAGCCGCGGCCGCTGCGGCAGGCCGCCATGGAACTCTACGCATGTGAGTATCTCCTTGCCCGTGGCAGAGCAGAGGCTGCCCGCGACCCGTCCGGTCGCGGGCAGCCTCTGCTGGCGTGAATGGGGAGTTCGGCGACTATCTGAAGTGGAGGTCAGCCGGCCGAGACCGGGACCGGGTTCGACGGTGCTTCGACGGCCACCGGCTCGCCGTAGCCGGAGTACTCCAGGACGACCTTGGACTTCTTGAAGCCGCCCAGCCCGTAGTCCAGCCGCCAGTCGTAGGCCACCTTCACGATCCGCTTGTCCGCGCCGACGACGATGTCGCCCGTGAAGGTGACAGTTCCCTCGTGCTTGCTGCTCGTCACGGCGAAGTGGTAGGTGTCCGCACCCGTCTTGTCGACCTTGCCGCCGCTGCGCAGCGCCGAGAACAGCTGCTGCGAGTCGGCGGACTCGACGAACGCGCCGCGCAGCTTGTCCTCGTTCATGTTCAGTGAGGTGTAGGTGCCGGAATCGCGCAACCACTGTCCGCCGTCGGTCATGTAGAGCACACCGTTGACCAGGCGGTACTCGAAGCCGTCCTCGCTCCGGACGTATCCGGTGGCGGTGGCCGGGTCGAACGCCGTCTCGGTGACCATCGTGTACGCCGGGACCGTCGTCTTCCCGTCGCCCTTCTGGTCGGTCGTCGTCGTCTTCAGCCGGAAGCTGAGGTGCTGGCTGTTGGCGATGGCGGCGACCAGCTCCAGCCGCGGGTCGGTCACGGTGGCCGACGTCGCCGCAGCGTCCGGCCCGACCGGGCCGCCGGGTGCGGTGGACGGCGTCCCGGCGATCACGACCGCGGCGACCGCGCCGAGCGCCACGACCGCGAACGAGGTTCCGGCGAGCGACGCGGCCCGGCGCTGGCGTGCCCGCCGGCCGCGGTCGAGCAGCTGCCGCGTCGGCGCGGCGGAGAGCGACTCGGCGGCGGCCAGCTCGTGCAGCCCTTCGGTCAGCTGCCTGTCGAAGTAGTTCACGTGTTTCACCTGCTTCTTCCGTGTACCAGGTGGTACTCGCCGGCGTCGCCGACGAGATGACGGAGCTTGGCCAGGGCCTTGGCATGCTGGCTCTTGACGGTGCCCAGACTGCAGCCGAGCACCGCCGCGACCTCCCGTTCGGGCAGGTCCTCGTAATGACGCAGCACCACGACAGCGCGCTGGCGCGGCGGCAGCGCCCGCAGGGCGTCACGTAGCACAAGCGCGTCGGCGCTCACTGACCTGTCCGGCGCGGACCGCTCGGGCACGGCGGCGACCAGGCTTTCGCGCCGTCGCCGCCGCCAGATCGAAGTGTGGTTGTTCACGAGCACCTTGCGCAGGTATGCCTGGAGGTCGTCGGCACTCGACAACCGACGCCACCGCTCGTAGATCCGCACGAGGCTGTCCTGGAGCAGCTCCTCCGCCTGCCACCGATCGCCGGTCAGGAGCAGAGCGAATCGCAGTTGGCGCTGCCAGGCGGCCTCGACGAATGCCGTGTACGCCGCGTCGGCACCATGCGGTGCCTTGATTCGGTTCGTCACGGTCCTACCACGGTCGAAGGGCATGCAAGGTTGCCCGCGACTTCAGGCTGATTCTGGCGACCGGACAACGGCCAGAGGGCGGGAGGCAAGGCCGAGCGCCGCTCCTCAGTTCGACAGTTGCATGTGTCCGTGAGACTTGGCCGATGACGGGCATATGGAGCCTCATCGGGCCGGCAATCGGCGCCCTGGCCACCATTGTGGGCGTACTCACGGGGAGCCGCATCGGCAACCGCTCACAGGAGCGGAACTGGGCGAGAGGGGCATGCCGCGACGCGTGCGGTGACGTCCTCGCCAGCTACGCCAAGATTCACGATGAGTTCAGCTTCTGGGCGCGGCACTCGAAGGTCCCAGAGATTGACTGGCCGAGCTGGAACCGGGCCATGAACATGCTTCGTCTGGTGGGTACGCCGAAGCTGGTACAGGCAGGTGACGCGGTAGACGCCGAGTTCTGGTTCATCGAGGCAGAACTTGAGGCTGGCAAGCTCGGCGTCGATAACTGGCTTCGGATGCAGGCGGGGCTCGAAGCCAAGCATCTCGCTTTCATCAACACCGCACGGCGCCATCTCTTGCCCGGCAGCATCGATCTGGCCACCTCGATCGGCCGGCCAGGGCCAGAGAGTCCGATCTGGGGCAAGCCTGAGCAGCACACGACGTCCAAGCCCGGAGACGAATAGTGCCTGCGTGATGCTCTGACGGTGTGGTGGAGACCGCGCAGCAGTCTCCACGGAGTACGGAGCTTCGGGATCTCCTCGGTCGGGCAGGCCTGCCCCTGCCCGCTGACGCCACCACTCGCGCCGACGCTGTCGCCCTGGTCGCCAAGCACGCAACCGGCGGTCTGAGGTTCCACGATCTCCGGCACTCTCAAGCCACTTGGCTGATCCCCAGCGGCGTGCCGGTGAACGAAAGCAGGCCTCGACAACGCTCAACCGGCACACGCATCACTCGGGCGAGCATGACGGCCGCGTCCGCGGTGCCTTCGCTGACTTCGGACCACGATGACGACCCGGAAGACGGCGAAAGCCCTTCCGAAGAAGGGCTCTGACCTGCTGTAGCTGATGGTGGACCATACCCGCAGAATCCGAACCGGATTCCAGCCATCATGACTGGCGTCTTCGACGCCGTTGTCGATGTGGCCCGGGCCGACGCCGGGCGATCGCCGACGCCGTCGGCGTGGACGCCCTGGTGCCACAGCGCACTGACGCCTGAATCCGTCGACTGCGGCGCGGTGTCCGGAGTGGTCGGTCGCGGCGTATGCTCGACAGCCTCACCGCGACGCGGCCCAAAGATCAGGCGCCACCTACACACCCATAGGCGATGATCTCACCATATGATCGCCAGGACACCGGTCAGTCGTCATTGGCGGGGAGAAGCACAGTTGAAGCCGCTTACGGCCGAGTGGGGAGCGGTTGCCGCGGGGTCGGCGCTCGCGCGGCTGCGGTTCGCCGCGTTGCGGCACTGGCCGGCGGCACAGCGACCAGACCGCGGGATGTGTGCCCGTATCGCCGGCGTGGTCGCGGCCAGCGCGCCTGGTGCGCCTGTCGACAGGCTGGTCCTTCCTGTGCGCTATGCGCTGTGGTCCGTGCTGCTCGACGATCGCCTCGACGCGCGGGAGGCATCACCGGCCGACCTGGCCACACTCGCCCAGCAGGTGAGCGCCGCGTCGCAGGCCCGGTCGGACGAGCTGAGCGGCGAGTTCGTAGGCGAGCTGGCATCCACCGCGGCAGCGCTGCATCATCTGCGCCAGACCGTGGTCGCGCGCCGGTTTTCTGCCGCGGTCGACGAGGCGGTCGCCGCGGGCATCGAACATGCCGCCCTGGGGCGTGCGGTGGCCGAGGGGGCCGAGCCCGCACCCGATCTCGACGACTACCTGCGTGTCGCGGCGGCCACGGTGAACTACCGCAGCTTCGCGTTCGTCGCCATGGCGGCGGTGCTCGACGATGCCTTGTCCGGCGAGGCCCTGGACCGCTTGGAGGCCCCCTTGCGGTATGCCGCCGGCGCCGTGCGGCTGGCCAACGACCTGCGGAGTGTGGGGCGGGACCGGGCGGAGGTGTCGCTCAACGCGCTGATGCTGCGCTCCCCGGCCGGGAAACCCGTGACGCGGCGGCTGATCCAGGCACGGATCCGCGCCTACGTCGCGGCGCACGACACGCTGCTGGCGGGGCTATCGGCCCCTGATCGGGGGCGTACCGGCCTGGTGTTTGCGGCGGGCACGCTGAAGCGGCTGTTGCGGCTGTCGATCGGCATGTACCGGGTCACCGATCTGAGATGAGGAACGTATGACGTCTGCCGAGGTGTACGAGGAGTCGGCCGGGACCGCACCGCCGGGCGTGGCGCAGGTGTCCCTGCGACGCACGCTGGTGCCGCTGGCACGTGACCCGCTCGGTGGTTTCGAGCGGATCGGCCGAGCGGCCGACGGTCGGCTTGCTCGGCTCAACCTCGGCTTGACGAGGCCCTATCTGGTGACGCATCCGGATCATGTGCAGCACGTGCTGCGCCGCCCGGACCTCTACCGGCGCGAGGGCATGATGTGGAAGCCGCTGCAGCGGCTCGAAGGCGACGGCATCGCCGGCGAGGGCCCGTCCTGGCAGGTCAGCCGACATATTCTGCAGCCGATGTTCACCGCGAGGAATCTCGGCGGGCTGTTCGGGACGATGGCCGACGCCGTCACCGAGTCGCTGTCGGTGTTACAGGAGCGTGCGGCCCGCGGGCGCGAGGTGGACCTGGTCGACGAGATGACTGCCATCGCACACCGGGTGCTGATCCGGGTCCTGTTCAGCGATCGGATCACCTTCGCCGAGGCGGAGCGGCTCGGGCAGGCGATCACCGCCGCGTTCACGTCGCTGGGTTCGCGGATGCTCATGCCGTTCGTGCCCGATGCGGTGCCGATGCCGGGCGATCGGCCCTTCGCCCGGGCGGTGCGGACGGTAGACGAGTTGATCTATCCCCGGATCAGGGCCTGCCGGGCCGAGGGCAGCCGCGGCGACGATCTGGTCGCCGTGCTGGCCCGCACGGTCGGCGAGGACGGGCAGTTGCTGGACGACAAGCGGGTGCGGGACGACGTCGTGTCGATGTTCGTCGCGGGCACCGAGACCACGGGGTTGGCACTGACCTGGTTGTGGCTGCTGCTGCAGGAGCACCCCGAGGTGCGCGAGCAGGTCGTGGCCGAGGTCGCCGACGTGGTCGGTGACGGGCCCGCCGCGCCGCAGCACCTGCCGGGCCTCGTGTTCACCCGGATGGTGCTGCAGGAGGCGCTGCGGCTGTACCCGGTCGGCTGGGTCGTGCCACGGACTCTGGCGCAACCTGACGAGCTCGCCGGCACGCGGCTGAGTGCGGGGACGACCGTCCTGCTGAGCCCGTACCTGACGCACCGGGTCCCGCAGTTCTGGGACGAGCCGGAGGCGTTCCGGCCGCAGCGGTTCTCGCCGGATCGCGAGCAGCGGCGGCACCGGTTCGCGTACTTCCCGTTCGGTGCCGGGGTGCACCAGTGTCTGGGCAGTCATTTCTTCACGGTCGAGGCGCAGCTGATCGTGGCCGGGATGCTCAGCCGGTTCCGGCCGCGGGTGGCGGGCGAGGTGTCGTTGCGACCGCGGGCGACGGCCAGCCTGCGGCCTCGGCAGCGGGCCCGGATGGTGCTGGACCCGGCGGCCTGAGCCGGGCGGGCTCACGCGCCGGTGATGTGTTCGCCGATGTGCAGGGCGGCCAGTTGTGCGGCGTGGACGACGGCGACGGGGGTGTAGAGGTCTTTGGCGTGCCAGAGCGGGGGGTGGTGGCCCGGGGCGGCGCCGGTGAGGTAGGCGCAGGCTCGTTTGACCGCCAGCTGCACGGTGCCGTCGGGCCGGGCGTGCAGGAGGGTGTGCACGGCGTACGCGGTCTCCTCCACGGTGCCGGTCCAGCGTCCCCAGGAGCCGTCCTCGCGTTGGGTGTCGAGCACCCACGCCGTGGCGCGCTCGAGGGCCCGGTGGGTGGTCGGTGCGGCGTGCAGTGCCAGCGCGAGTGCGGTGCAGGCCGTGGCGTAGTAGCGGGAGGCGTGCCACTTGTCCTCCCAGCTGCCGTCCGGCTGCTGCTGGTGGATCAGCCAGTCGGCGGCATCGGTGGCCGGGCCGGCGAAGCGGGCGCCGTCGGCGGGGCGCTCGCGTAGGTAGAGGGCGAGGGTTTCCAGGACGTGGGCGTTGGTACTGACCGACGGGTTCCGTTCGTCGAGGAAGCAGGCGAAGTGGTCGCCGGTGTGGTAGCGCAGCAGCGCGTCGGGGGCGTGGATCCGGCCGTGGCGCAGCAGCGCGGCGAGGACCGCCGCGGTGTCGTCGGCGTCGGCGGGCAGGCCGGGCGCGGCGGGTGCGCCGGTGGGGTCGAGTCCGGCTTCGAGGCGGTCCAGCACCGTCGCCGGGACGGTTGCCTGCAGCCCGGCGGCGGCGAAGGTGTTGAGGATCCAGGCCGGCTCGAAGTAGCTGATCGGGGTGACGCCGGGGACCGGTCCCCCGCCTCGGGCCTGCAGCCGGTGCAGGAAGTCGACAGCGGTCGGGTCGCCGTCCGGGCCGCCCACCCAGGCCGCGGTGGCGGCGGCGGAGGCTGCGACGGCGCCGCCGACCGGCTGCACGCCGGGTGCCTGCGGGGTCATGTGCAGGACTTCCAGGCAGGCCCAGGCCCGCTGGGACAGGGTGCCCCGCCTCGATCGTTCCCGCAGGGCAGTGAGGATGCCGTGGTCGAACCCGTCGGGCAGGGGCAGCGGAGGGCTGAGGTCGGGGGCGTCGGCGAGCAGCGCGTTGATCTCGTCGGTGAGGGCAGGGACGATGATCTCGACGCCGATGGTGTCGGCGACGGTGAGGTGATTGGCGGGATGCAGCCAGCGCCGCAGCGCGTCGAGTCCTGCGGCCGTGGCGGCGGCGACGCGGGTTGGCGGCGCGATGGTGGTCTGGGTCCGCTGGTGGGTCATGAGTGCGGCCGTGGCGGCCAGCGTCGGCACGAGCCGGTAGCCGTCGGGCTGTCCCCAGCCTCCGTCGTGGCCCTGGGTGTCGCAGAGGTAGTCGACGCGGGCGTGGTGTCCGGCCAGCCATGGCGCCTGGGTGATGAGTCTTGCAGTGTCGTACAGGGACACTGCGACGCTGCCCCATTCATCGGCTGCGACTTCGGCGAGCAGGCGGTTGGCACGGTTGAGCAGGCTGGTCATCGCGACTCCCGGGTGGTGCGGCCACGGGGGGCCGGTGACCTGATTGGACCTACTGTAATGATCTATCTACGGTCGGTAGTATGCAAGACATTTGGCGACGGATGAGTGAAGGATCCCGTGTTTTCCTTCACTCACTTGCACGCTCTTGCAGTGGGTTCCGCAAAACGGAGAGGGACCAGATGACCGTTTCCCCCGCCATCGCCGCGATCACGCTCGACCCCCATAGCCGACAGCGGGTGCACGACCATCTGCGGACCGCCGCCGCCTCCGACGTCGCATGGCTGGACGAGGCCGTCGCCGGCCTGCTGTCGCGACCCGCCAAACAGCTGCGCCCTGCGCTGGTCCATGCCGCAGCGGCGTGCGGCGACGCGCCCGCCGGCGACGACGTCGCGCGATGTGCCGCCGCCGTGGAACTACTGCATCTGAGCTCACTGGTGCACGACGACATCATGGACGGGTCCCCGACCCGTGGCGGCCTGGCGGCGGTGCACGCCACGTACGGCGCGGCCGCCGCGCTGCTGGTGGGCGACCACCTGGCCGCGGCGGGTGGCCGCCTGGCCGCGGAGGTGTCTCTGGATGCGGCGGCGCAGTGGCAGAAGGCCTACCGGGCCATGTGCGGCGGGCAAGCCAGGGAACTGGTCGGCACGCATCGACTCGGCACCGCACGCGACTACCGGACCGTCATCGCCGGCAAGACGGCGGCCCTGTTCGCCGCCGCCGGGCACGTGGGCGCCCGCGCCGCGGGCCTGCCGCCGGCCACGGCCGCGGCGCTGGGCAGGTACGGCCATCATTTCGGCATGCTGCTGCAGATCCTCGACGACCTGATGGACCTGCTGTCCACCGACCTGTTGTGGGGCAAGCCCGTCGGCCAGGACTTGCGCAACGGCGTGTACACCCTCGCGGTCATACACGCCGCGGCCAGCCACGGACCCGAGCTGGCGCGGCCGCTGTCCCCGGACGCGGACGCGGCCGCGCTGGCCGCCGTCGCCAAGGCCGCGCGCACCGTCGGCACCGGCCCGGTGATCGCCGCCGCCGCACATGAGGCACGCCAGGCACGGCTGGCGCTGCGCGTGCTCCCGGAATCCGCGGCGCGCCAGCGCCTGTCGGAGGTTCCCCACCAGTACCTGATCTCGGTGCTCAGCGAGCGCCCCGCGCCGGAGCACGCCCACCACGTGCGACCGCATCTAACGCGTATTAACGAAACCGAGGTGAAAGTGTCTTATGTCATAGCTTGAGCGGTCCGTCCTCGGCTGATAACTTACTGACCCTACCGCCGATCCATTGTGGATGGCGGCCTGGCGCGCCCGGACGCTTGCGGCCGTCCGGAAGGTCAGCAAGGGTCAGGGGGCCAGCATCATGAAATCCCGCAGCTCCCACGTGCGAACTAAGGTCGTGGCGCTTCTGGTGTCCATGACCGCGCTGTGGGTGTTCGCCGCCGTCGTCACGCTCCGCGAAGGTCTCAACCTACTTTTCGTCAGCACGTTGGACACCAATGTCGGGCGTCCCACCGAAGCTCTCATCGGAGCCCTGCAGCACGAACGCAAGCTGTCAGTGTCGGCGCTCGGCGCAGGCGACACCGCCGCCAACCGCCAGGAACTCACCGAAAGCCGCACCCGCACCGACACCGCGCTGACCGGCTGGCGGAGCCTGACCGGTGACGTCGACACCGCCGCCAGCCAGCAGCTGCTGAACAACATCGGCCTGGCCGCCGCCGACCTGGACCGGCTCACCGCCCTGCGGACCGACGTCGACTCCGCGAAGATCAGCCGGCCGGAGGTGCTGGCCAACTACACCTCGATGATCGACAGCGGGTTCCGGATCTACGCCTCCGTCTCCGCCTTCGACGACCAGGAGATCGCCAAGGAGTCCCGGGCGCTGATCACGCTCACCCGCGGCCGGGAGCTCCTGGCCCAGGAGGACGCCCTGCTCGCCGGCGCGCTGAGCGCCGAATCCCTCAGCGGCACCGACGTCGTCGAGCTGACCAAACTGGTCGGCGCACAGCGCTTCCTGTACAGCAGCACCGCCGCCGAGTTGCCACCGGACTCCCTCGCCCTGTACGAGCAGGCGGTCGCCGGGCCGGCCGTGGCAAACCTGCGCCGTCTCGAGGACCAGTTGCTGGCCAACGCCCGGGCCGGCGAGAAGCCCCCTATCACCGCCGACACGTGGGCCTCCGCCAGCGCTCCGGCGATCCAGGCACTGCGCGAGATGGAACTGGCCGCGGCCGACAAGACCCTGCAACGCGTCACCCCGGCGGCGATCGGCGTCATCGTGCGCCTGATCCTCGCCGGCGGCCTCGGGCTGATCGCGGTCATCACCGCCGTCATCATCTCCGTCACCACCGCCCGGGCACTGGTCGCCCAGCTGGAGAAACTACGCGAAGCCGCCCGTGACCTGGCCGACAACCGCCTGCCGCGCGTCGTGCAGCGGCTCAGCACCGGGGAGCAGGTCGACGTCGCCGCCGAGGCACCCCCGCTGAGCTTCGGCAACGATGAGATCGGGCAGGTCGGGCAGGCGTTCAACGCCGTCCAGCAGACGGCCATCGAAGCCGCGGTCCAGCAGGCCGACCTGCGCCGCGGTGTACGCGACGTGTTCCTCAACCTAGCCCGGCGCACCCAGAACCTGGTCCACAAGCAGCTCGGCCTGCTCGACACCATGGAGCGGCGCGAGAGCGACCCCGAGGAGATGGACGACCTGTTCCGTCTCGACCACCTCGCCACCCGGATGCGCCGCAACGCCGAGAATCTCATCGTGCTGTCCGGTGCCACCGCCGGGCGGACATGGCGGCTGCCCGTGCCGCTGATCGACGTCGTCCGCGGCGCCCTCGCCGAGGTCGAGGACTACACCCGGGTCAGCCTGCTGCCCGTGGACGCCGGTGCGCTGGCCGGGCGGGCAGTCGGTGACGTCATCCATCTGCTCGCCGAGCTCATCGAGAACGCGGTGTCGTTCTCCCCGCCGTACACGACGGTCAACGTCGGCGGACAGGCGGTGGCGAACGGTTTCGTCGTCGAGGTCGAAGACCGTGGGCTGGGCATGACCGATGACGATCTGGCCGTCGCGAACCAGCAGCTGGCCGAGCCTCCGGACTTCAGCCTCGCCGACCCGTCGCGGCTCGGTCACTACGTCGTCGCCAAGCTGGCACAGCGCCACGGAATCAAGGTCCACCTGCGCCACTCGCCATACGGCGGCACCGTGGCCATCGTCCTGATCCCCGCCTCGCTCGTCGTCGAGGCGCCCGATGAAGAACTCGCAGCCACCGGCGCGCCGGCGCGCCGTAGCGTGCCACACCCCCGGGCTATCGCCGACCAGCTGGACCTGGGAGCACTGCCGCAACCTGCCACCGCCGCAGTGACTGGCTCGGCGCACCCCGTGATGCCCCGCAGAAGAACCGATACCAGTCCATCGACCGCCCCGGCGATGCACGCCCCGACCGGCCTGCCCGCACGGGTGCGCCAGGCCAGCATCGCGCCCCAGCTGCGTGACGCGCTGCCCGAACCCGACGGCGAACCGACCGAAGAAATCCGCACCCGCGACCCCGAACAGGTGAGAGCCGCGATGAGCTCGTTCCAGCTCGGCACTCGGCTCGGCCGCAGCGACGCCGCCACGACCGACGAGTACACCGGACGGCACGACGCCCAGCGAAACGACCAGCAGTCACCGGCGGCCATCCCGGCAGCGCCCAGGAAGGACGAGCAGTGACTCAGCACAGCAGCACCACCCGCGACCTCGCTTGGTTGTTGGACGACATGGTCGATCGCGTCGCCCACGTCCAGCGCGGCATCGTCCTGTCGGCCGACGGCCTGCTCATGGCGGCATCCCGTGGCTTCGACCGCGAGGACGCCGAGCACATCGCCGCCGCAGCCGCGGGCTTCCAGAGCCTGGCCCGCGGCGTGGGCCGCCAGATCGACGCCGGAACGGTCCGGCAGACCATCGTCGAACTGGACCAGGCGTACCTGTTCGTCATCGCCGCCGGCAAAGGCGCCTGCCTGGCGGTACAGGCCGAGACCGAGGCCGACGTCGGACTGGTCGCCTACGAGATGGCCATGCTCGTCACGCGCGTCGGCCAGTTCCTCACCAGCCCTGCCCGGACCGTCGCCGCAGCCGCCGCCGAGCAGTAGCCGATGCCGTTTCCTGAACCGACAGACGACGACACCTGGGTCGATGAGGAGGCCGGGCCGGTCGTGCGGCCCTACGCGCTGACCTCGGGACGCACCCGGCCCGCGAAAGGCACCTTCGACCTCGTGTCGCTCGTGGCGGCGACGCAGCCGATCACCGCCTTGAGCCCCGGCCGCAGCCCCGAACAGCTCGCGATCGTCAGGATGAGCCAGCAGCGGCTGTCCGTCGCCGAGATCGCCGCGCACCTCGACTTGTCGATCAACATAGTCCGGGTGCTGCTCGGCGACCTGCTGCAGGCCGAACTGATCACCGTGCACCATGCCCAGCCCATCGACGACCTGCCCTACAACGACGCGATATACGAGGCGATGCTGGATGGATTACGAGCTCTCTGACAACCGACCCACCGCCAGGGTGCCCCTCGCGGTCAAGATCCTCATCGCGGGCGGGTTCGGTGTCGGCAAGACCACCCTGGTCGGCGCGGTCAGCGAGATCACCCCGCTGCGGACCGAGGAGTACCTCACCAACGAAGGCCTCAGCATCGACGACCTCGACGGCGTCGAGCTGAAGAACACCACCACGGTCGCGATGGACTTCGGCCGCATCACGATCAATGACGACCTGGTGTTCTACCTGTTCGGCGCCCCGGGGCAGGACCGGTTCTGGTTCGTGTGGGACGACCTCGCCCTCGGCGCGCTCGGCGCGGTCGTGCTGGCCGACACCCGTCGGCTGGCCGACTGCTTCCCGTCGGTCGACTACTTCGAGCGCCGAGGCACCCCCTTCATCGTGGCCGTGAACTGCTTCGACGATGCCACGAAGCAGTACCAGCCCGACGAGGTCAAACAAGCCCTCGACCTCGATCCGCACGTGCCGGTGGTGCTCTGCGACGCCCGGTCCCGGCAGTCCGGCAAGCAGGTCCTGATCGCCCTCGTCGAACACGCCCGCGCGGTGCGCGGCGCGACACGCCTGGCCGGCGTTCACCCGTGAACGCCGTTCGGCGGTACGCCGGCTCGCGCCGCGGCCGCATCCTGCCGATCTGCCCATAGGTCCAACCGGGTCAGCGGCGCGATCGGCGCCCGCCGTCCCACCGGCGCTCGGCGGCCAGGCCCATGATCTGCCCGGGAGTCATGACCATCACCTCGTCGGCTGCGGCGCCTTCGCGGATCCGCACGAGCGGCAGCCCGAGAACGACGTCGACGTCGTCGACGACCGCGAGCACCGGCGCGCCCAGGTCGACCGTCACCTCGTCGCCGACGACGACCCGCTCTCCACTGACCACGATCCAGCCAGTCGCCGGTTCGCCGGCTTCGGCTCTCGCAGCTTCCGGATCCGGTGAGTCCACCACGGCACAGCCCCCTTTCCCGAGGGCGCGATGGCAGCATTCCGGCCGGCGACCGCGTGACGGCCGTCCCGTGCTTCACCCCTTCGGAAGTCAAGGATAGTGACAATCATTTTCACTACCAGTGCAGTTTCCCCTACCGTAGGTGACAAGTCCAGGTTGTCATGATGAGCGCAGACTCTTTCACCCTCAGGTCCAGGCAGGCACGGCCGCCGACGCCGGCGAAGGACCGGCGTCGGCGGCGTCGTACGGGTCAGGCCGGTGGGCCCACAGTGATCACATCCCGTACACCGGAGGGATTGATCCGGACCGTGGACAGCACCGCTCCGTCGGGACTCAACGTAAGCAGCTCGCCGTCGGCGGTGGCCAGGAGCCGGTCGCCGGTCGCCCAGACAGCGTCGTACGGGAACGGGCGCGCCTGGCCCGTGGCGAGTTCCACGATCTGCCACCGGCCCACCAGGACATCCACGTCGGCGATGACATACCGCCCGTCCGGCGACCAGGAGAACGGACCCGACGGCATCGCCGTGACCGCGAGCGAACGGGTCGGCGCCCCCGTGGCGGCATCGAACAACTGCAAGCGGCTCACCAGCTCCGCGGCCTCGCCGCCGGACCGGTCGGCGACCGCCATGACGATCTCGCGCCCGTCCCGGGTCCAGCTGAACGAGCACCGGCTGCAGCCGTACGCGCTGTGGTCGATCCAGCGTTTGGTCACCGCGCCCGTCCGGGCGTCGATGACGGCGAAGCCGATGCGGAACGGTTCCTTCTGCGATATCCGGCCCACGAGCCGCTCGCCCGTGGGCGACCACTGGTAGGCGCCGCCGAGGTCGGTGGGGTCGACGGCGACCGGCTGCGAGCCGTTCACGTCGGTGATCCGCAGCCCGCCGCCGGGCTCCTCGATCAGGACCCGGCCACCGGCCGGTGCGGGCAGGATCGAACCGGTCATGGCCACGAGCTTCCCGGTGGAGCGGTCGAGGACGCGACTTCCGTTGCCGACGATGACCCAACCGCCGGCCAGGCCGGTGTCCGATGGCGGACCGGTCTCGGTCACCCCCGCCGGCGACCCGGGCTGGGGCTCGTCCGCAGCCGGCGACAGAACCAGCCACGGTAGCGCGAGCACTGCGCACACCAGCAGCGCACCGCCACCGGCGGCGAGCCGCCGCCGCTGGCGCAAGCGCCGGCCACGCGCCATCGCGACCCCGGCCAGGCCCGCAGGCGGCCCCGTCATCTCCTCGGTCATCTCCTCGATCGTGTCGGAGAAGACCTGTCCGAAGCGTGTCATCGTCGCCCTTCCACGAGATCGGGAGCCAGGTCCAGCGCGGGCACCAGCTCGCGCAGTTTGGTCAGGGCGCGGTTGGCCTGGCTGGCCACCGTCCCGCGGCGGCACGACAGGACCTGCGCGGTCTCCTCGACGCTGAGGTCCTCGAAGTACCGCAGGATCAGCACCGCGCGCTGGCGGGGCGGCAGCGACAGCAGCGCCTCACGCATCATCAGGCGCAACGTGGTGGTCGACTCCATGTGCTCCTCGGCGGCGTGTTCGGGCAGCCAGGACATGGCGACCTCCGGTCGGCGGCGCCGGTGCCGCCAGCCCGACACGAAGTCGTTGTAGATCATCTTGTGGAGATAGGGTTCGGGCTCCTCGATTCGCCGCCAGCGTGCGAACGCCTTCGCCAGCGCCGCCTGGACCAGATCCTCGGCGGCGTGCCGGTCCCCGGTCAGGGCGTATGCCGTCTTCAGCAGGGCGTGAGCGCGGTCGGCGACGAATGCCGTGAAGTCGGCCCCCTCGGAATCTTGCACTGTGCACCTCCTTTCGCCCTCCTCACGACGGGGACGCCCGAAAGTTTGCACGTCCGCGACCACCTTCTGCGGGCACCCCGCCTCCTTCCGGGCCGGCACCGTTCGCTTCCTCGAACGGGCCGCCGGGTCAGTCGCCAGGCTCGACGGTGAACCACCAGTCGCCGCTGACGTGGACCCGCAGCCTGACGCCGAGTGCCGGCTCGGTCCACTCCTCCGCCGGGGTATCGCGCGGGGTGTCGGGGTTGTCGGAGTAGTACCAGTTCCACCGCCAGGAACCGTCGAGCAGGTGGCGCGATCCGTGCTGGACCGTCAGGGCCAGGCGACCCGGCGGCCTTCCCGACCGTCCAACGCCCCAGTCCCCGTGCTGGAGGCGGAAGTAGGGTTCGCTGACTTTTCGCTGACTTATTGGTGTCGCGGGCCGAGCGCTGGGCTGGCATAGTCCTTGCGGGTCGGTGGCAGAGCAGGGTTATTGCAGCGCCACCCCAGCCGATGCCGAGCACGCGCGGGGACTGGGTGGCGTGTGGGGCAGTTGGCGTGCCTAGCCTCACCGGGGGTTCGAATCCCCTTCGGCCCGCGACGTTGAGAACTCGGGGACCGCAGCAGTTGAAGCGGAACGGCCCGTGTCCTGGAGTCCGCCAGGCTGGATGTCTCCGGCCTGGCGAGATCTACACCTGACGTCATCCATCAGTGGTCGGGCGTGGGTGCCCGGCTCGCCATGTAACGTGCACCGAAGCTCAACCGGTCCGATCCCTTCGAGATCGATCCCGGTTGAGCTATCCGATGATCATTGCGGGGTTCCGGATCCCGACACCTTCATGGTGGAGCGTCTCCTGTGGGCACCGCGTCGCCAGTCCAAATGTCCAGGACATGCGGAAGCACCGCGGTCTCGTGCCGGGTCGTGCGCGGTGCTGCGTTGTTCAGTCGGCCGGGCCAGGCCAATCGACAGGCTCCCGGCTTGGTTCGACAGCACCGTTGCGGAACGTGTCGAGCGGGCGCAGCTGGCGCCGCGACGCCTTGGCCGGCATCTGCATGCCCGGCTTGTAGGTGGCGTATGCGGGTCCGTCTTTCCGCTTCTTCGCGTGGTACATCGCGATGTCGGCGTGGCGCAGGCCGACCCGCTCGATCGAATCGTCGGGTGCGATGACGCAGGCCCCGGCGCTGACGCTGGTCGGCAGCGCGACAGGCCCTTTGCCGGTCTCGACGTGGATCGGGCCGACGGTCATCGCCACGACCGTCGCGGTCACGGTGGCGACGTCGCCGCGGGCGGGCAGGGCCAGTGCGAACTCGTCCCCGGACAGCCGGGCGGCCACCCCACCGTGACGGTGGGCAGCGCGAGCCAGTCGCTGGCCGATCACACGTAGGAGCTGATCGCCGACGTCGTGGCCGTGGCCGTCGTTGACCTGTTTGAACTCGTCGACGTCGAGGAGCATGACGATGCTGCAGCCCGGCCAGCGCGGCTCGTGTTCGAGCATGAGCAGGCCGGCACGGTTGAGTTGCCGGGTCAAGCAGTCGTGGGTGAGCCACCAGCCGGTGCGCCGGACCTGCTGGCGCATCCTCCACAGGCTGGGCACGGTCGAGAACAGTCCGGCGGCGAATCCGACGGTGAGCAGCAGCCGGGCGCATAGGGCGAACATGATGATGTAGAACACGTGGGTTCTCCATCCCGTTGGATTGCAGGACGCCCGGTTGACCAGGCGTGACCTTCCTTGACTCAGGCGACGGGGCGGGTCCGTCGGCCGCTGGCGGTCAGGCCGGTTGTCCGTATGGCTGGATGCGGCGCACGAGCAGGTGGTGGACTGCCGCGCCGAGGGCCGCGCCCAGGATGGGCGCGAGCAGGTAGATCGCCAGGTCGGTGGTCCGGTCGGAGAGCAGGGCGGGGCCGAGCTGGCGAGCCGGGTTCACCGATCCGCCGCTGAGCGGTCCGAACACGGCGATGACCAGCGCGACAGCTGCGCCGATGGCGTAGGGCATCAGGCGCATGAGGCGCGGACGGGCTACGAACAGTCCGATGAGCAGGGTCAGCGCGAACATGCCGGCGGTTTCGGCGAGGAAGACGGAGTCGGGTCGCCAGGCGGGGGCGGGCCTGATCGCGGCGTATGCGACCGACGGCAGTGAGACCACGTCCCCCCAGGTCAATCGGGCCAGGGCCGTGCCGATCAGAGATCCGGCGAGTTGGGCGATTACGTAGGGCAGGACCCGGCGGCCCGGGAAGGCGTCCATGAGCCACAGTCCGACGGTCACGGCGGGGTTGGTGTGCCCGCCGCTGCGTCTTCCGGGCGGGCTGAGGATCAGTCCGGTCAGGACGGCTCCGCTGATGGTGCCGATGGCGGTGAGCGCGCGGCGCAGGTCGGCGATGTAGAGCGGGGAGGCCGGGTCGCGTAGCCATCGCACAACGGTCACCGCCAGAAACACCAGGACAGTGGCGAGCAGGAACTCATCGGCGGCGCGCAGCAAGGTCTGCCTGCGCTCAGAAGAGGTGGTGGTGCTCACGTGGATCTCCAGATGTTCGGATGTCGCGCGTTTTCGATCAGACGTGGGCGATCGGCGCTGGGCGAGGTTGCCAGGGTCTGTGGCTGTCGGATCCGGTGTCCCTCCGCTCGGTTGAGCGGCGGGACACCGTTGCTGTTGGTGGTGTGGAAGGTGAGGTTGGGCCGGCTGTGGTTCAGCGGGCGGGTGTGTAGTGGCCGGGCACCGACCGGGTGGTGACACCGATGCGGTTGAACGCGTTGATCGTCACGATCGCGGCGATGAGGTGGGCGAGTTCGGTCTCGTCGAACTGCTCGGCGGCCCTGGCGTACACGGCGTCGGGGACGAACCCGTCGGTGATCACAGTGACGGCCTCGGTGAGTTCGATGGCCGCGATCTCCCGTGCGGTGTAGAAGTGCCGCGACTCGTGCCACGCGCCCAGTTGCATGATCCGTTCGAAGGACTCTCCGGCCGCCAGCGCGTCCTTGCTGTGCATGTCGAGGCAGTACGCACAGTGGTTGAGCTGTGATGCGCGGATCTTGACCAGTTCCAGCAGTGCCGGTTCCAGGCCGCGCCGAGCGGCACCGTCCAGGCGGATCAGGGCCGCGAACGCCTCAGGGGCGAGTTTGGCGAAGTCCAGGCGGGCGGTGTGCTCGGCGAGGCGGGTCATGGGGGGTGTTTCGTTGATCGTCATGCCGACAACCGTAAGGCGGAAGTGGTACCAGAGTATGGTCCATTCTTGTGACAGAAGCTCAGACCAATTCTGCCGAGCAGTCGCCCATCACTGGCACTGACCTGCACCTGGAGCTGCACGGATCCCGGCTGCGTGCCGGCCTCACGACCGCCCTGCGTGACGCCGTGCGCGCGGGCCGCCTCGCGCCGGGCACCCGGTTGCCGGCCTCCCGGTCACTGGCCGCCGACCTCGGCGTCTCCCGTAACACCGTGGTCAACTCCTACGCCGAGCTGGTCGCCGAGGGCTGGCTCACCGCGCAGCAGGGCTCGGGCACCCGGGTCGCCGACCGCACCGAGCCGCCCCCGGCCACGCCCGCGCCCCTCAGCGCCGGAGCCACCTCGCGCCGGCCCCGATACGCGCTGCTCACGGGCACACCCGATCTCGCGACCTTCCCCCGCGGCCAGTGGCTGGCCGCCGCCCGCCGGGCACTGTCCGAAGCTCCGAACGACGCCTTCGGCTACGGCGACCCGCGCGGGCGCGCCGAGCTGCGGACGGCGCTCGCCGACTACCTAGCGCGGGCCCGCGGCGTGTACACCGACCCGGATCGCATCGTCGTGTGCTCCGGCTTCCATCACGGCCTGGCACTGATCGCCCAGGTGCTCAAGAAGCGACAGATCGCCGCCGTGGCCGTCGAGGCGTACGGCCTGGACCTCTACCGCGACCTGCTGACCAACGCCGGCCTGGACACCCCGCCGCTCGCCGTCGACGAGGACGGGGCGCGCACCGACGACCTGGGCCGGCTGCCGCAGGTGGGCGCGGTTCTACTGACCCCTGCGCACCAGTACCCCACCGGCGTCGCACTGTCCCCGCAGCGGCGCGCCGCAGCCGCCGACTGGGCACGTGCCACCGGAGGCCTGCTACTGGAGGACGACTATGACGGAGAGTTCCGCTACGACCGCCAGCCGGTCGGCGCCCTGCAAGGGCTGGACCCCGAACGAGCGGTGTACTTCGGCTCGGCGAGCAAGGCCCTGGCCCCGGGCGTGCGGCTGGGCTGGATCGTGCCGCCCCCGGACATGATCCCCGACATCGTGGCGGCCAAGGGCTACGGCGACTACATGACCAGCACCCTGGAACAGCTCACCCTCGCCGAGTTCATCACCTCAGGCATGTACGACCGCCACGTGCGCTCGATGCGACAGCGCTACCGGCCCCGCCGCGAGCAGCTGGTCGACGCACTGCACCAGCGGGCGCCCGGCATCCGGGTCGCCGGCATGGCCGCGGGACTGCAGACAGTGCTCGACCTGCCACCCGGCACCGAGAACACGGTGGTCCAGCAGGCGGCCCGACTGGGACTGGCAGTCAGCAGCCTGGCACAGTTCGCCCACCGGACACCGGAGGCCGTCTCGCCGCAGCCGCCGCGAGACGGCCTGGTGGTCAACTACGCGGCGCCATCGGACAGCGCCTGGACCGGCACGCTGGAGGCCCTGTGCGACGCGATGCCCGCCTCCAGTTAGGAGAGCGCCTGCGCACCGCTCTCGGCGACGAAGATCAGCTCCGCCAGGGCAGCGGCGGGAACCCTGCTCGTCCGTGACCCGCAGCTGCAACAGGAACCCGCCGTAGAAGCCCGCCGTGTTCAGCAGCACCAGCGGCGGTCGTACAGCCCGTGCTTCTTCAGCTCCAGGACTTCGGTCAGCTCGTCCAGCGTGCCCAGACCGCCCACCATCACCGCCACCGCTTCGGAACCGGCCGGTCAAGATCGCTTCCGAACGGCGACGCTGTCCCGAGGCCGCCGATCACGCACAGAAGCATCGGTCCATCCCTGGACCGTAATACCGGTTCGCGCCGGGTCAACCGGGCGTTACGCCCCTACCGCCATCTATCGGAGCCGAGAACGAACGAAGTCCCAGCTCAATGAGCTGGGACTTCGAGACGGCAAAATGTCCGTATTGTATTGGTGGGCCATACCCGGCAGAATCCGAACCGCATTCCAGCAGCTCATGGACCGGTGGTGACCGTACCGGCAGTTCGATCGCGTCGAACATAGCCTCGTGACCATCCAATGTTCGGCCCGCCCCATACTCTGCCGCGAGTCGCGGATCGCCCTTGACACATCCTCCTGGTGGCGGGCGGCGGTAGCGCCGGTCTGCGCGGGTTGAGCAGCTGACATAGCCTGTGCCGATGCCCCCATCGGAGATCGGTCCACACGGTGCGGCGAGCAACAAGATCGGCGGCTACGAGCTGGCGGTCAACCACTGGCGCACGCTCGCCGTGGTGCTGCTGCCCGCCGTGATCCCAGCCTTGATCGTGACGAGCCTGGCCGATTTCGTGACGGCCGGTGGCGACGCGCCGATCATCGACGGCACCTTCGTGATCGCCGAGGACAACGGATGGTCCGGATGGGGCCGCCTGGCGATCATGATCACCGCTTGGCTGGTCGCGATGACCGCCGGGGCGGTCGCCGGGATCGGAGTGCTGCGCGGCGTGCGCGTGTCGCCGCTGCGCTGCGTGTGGGCGGTCGCGGGATGCCTGCCGTTGCTCGCGGCTGAGCTGGTCGTCGTGGGGTTGGGCGTGGCGGCGTGGATGTGGGTCGCCGTGAATGTCGCCGGGTTCCTCGGCACCGGGGGCCCGCCGGGCCAGCTACTCGGACTCCTGGCGCTGGCCGCCGCCGCGGCGGCAGCGGCAGTCGCGGCCGGCCATCTGATGTTCACGCTGGTCGGCACTGTGGTGGAAAGGAACGTCCGGGTCCGCCCGTGGCGCCACGTGCGGCAGGCCGCCGTCCCGTTCCTGCTCGGCGGGGTCCTGCCCGGCTTCCTCCTGGCCGCAGTAGCCGGCGCGGGTGGTGCTTCCGGTCTCGTCGGCACCTGGTCGTGGCTGGTACGGCTGGCCGAGACCGTGCTGCTGACCGGCATGGTCGCCGTCCAGGCGATGCTGCTGGCCCGAGGATATCTCCGGCTTGCGCAGGCCGAGGCGGCTGCCGAGCCGGCCGAGGACCCCCTGAACGCCGTCGACGCCCGGCTGGCGAGCTGGGCCCCGCGCCACGCCACGACCACGGCCGCCTCGGTGCCCGATCCGACGACATCGGGCGGCGCCTGGATCAGCCGCCTCGCCGCATTGCCAGCGGTGGTCGCGCTGGCCGCGCCGACCGTGGTCGTCGCCGCGGTGACCGCATGGAACCCGTACAACTCCATCACGATCGAGACCAGCACCCTGGGACAGGGCGGCTACTCCCGGATCGTCGGCTGGTCGGCCGAGGGCAATCCGGTGCTGTCGGCCCCAGGCAGCGTGGTCTTCTGCCACGACCCCGTCTGCGACAGGGCCAGCCCCGCACATGGCGGACCGGAGACGGAGTGGATGACTGGCACCGTCACGCTGACACCGGACGGCAACGCGCTGAAGATCGGCACGAGTGGCAGTGCCGAAAGTGGCGGCCCATTCCTGCACTACGCGCGCTGCACGCCCGGGAAGGGGCAGTGCGCCGAGCAATGGCTGGCGATGCGAGGCTCGGCCAAGGAGGAGTTCGCCGGCTGGTCGATGTTCGCCGGGGCGCCAGGCGTCGGCGGTGGGCTGCTGTTCGCGCTCGCCACCCCCGAAGCCGACAAAGACCGGCGTGCGGCGGCCGACGGCGTCTGGCCCACCGCGGTCCGGACGCGCTTGCGGCTGATTCGGTGCCCGAACTTCGACTGCGCACAGCCGCAGCGCTACGACCTCGGCACGATCCCGCGCGTAGACCCCAGCTGGTCTTCCGGTGGCGCGACCGGCCGGCTGGTCGTCGACGCCGACGGCACACCGCATGCGAGCTTCCGCATCGACGGCGGCTACGTCACCGCCACCTGTGCGCCCGTTACCTGCGCCGACCCGCAGATCGTGCCCGTCGACCATCCGCACCAGGCAAATTCCGGGCCGATCTGGTCGGTGATCAGCATTTCCCCACCGTACAGGGAGCCGTTCGCCAGCCTGCCCGGCGCCGGATCTGACGCGGGCCATCTCGACGCCTCCGGCACGCGGCTGGAGTTCGGCCCGGACTCGACCCTCACCCTGCCCGGCCGTGGCACGTACGCGGTGACCGCCGAGCGGATCACCCGGCGCGGCCTACACATCAGCTTGGGACGTAGTGCAGGAGGCGAGCAGGTCGGCACCGCATGGCGGTGGGTGCTGTGGCACTGCGCACCCGGCTGCCACGTGCCGGACCGCACCCTGCTCGACGTAACCGCCAGCATCGACGACTCGACCATGGCCCCACCCGGGGTCCAGCTCACCCAGGCACCGGACGGCCGCATCCTGCTGCTGCGAGCAGACCGCACCCTACTCATCCCGATCCCCGCATAGGAACTCTGGCATCGGCCGGATACGCCGCCGCTTCGAGCCGCCCGAACACCTCGAACGCCACGGTGTTCAGATTGACCGTGCCGGAGCGTGCCCTTCGGCATCAGTCCACGAATCCGGCCTGGGCAGGTCGATTCCCACCGCGTCCGAGATCATCGCCAGTCCCCCACCTGGCTGACCAGCGTCCAGAGGCTCGATCACCTACCCGCAGGTACCAGACCAGCCACGGCCGGCTCTGACCACCACCGCCCACGATCACCTTTAGCAGCGCCGACAAACTCAACGCTTCTGCGCTCGGTAGCGCTTGAGCAGCGCAGTGATCCTCTCATAGTTCGCCTCGCCGTTGAGTTCGGTGAGCAGTCCGTCCGGGCACAACTCGTACAGATCGCCCCACCAGCGGCGGCCCCGGTTGTCCCAGATCCGGTAACCGCCGGGCACCCCGCGGGCTACATACCTCCGCCTGCTCACCTCGCATCCCGTCCAAACCACGTCATGTGGCGACCCCAGACGTGGAACGAGACTGCTCGCCGTCCAATTCGCCGGCGGCGCACGGCCTGCAACACCTGCACGATCTCGTCAGCCCGACGTGTACGTTGCTTCAGCACTTGTTTGACGTCGCCGTCGAAGTTGCTCAGCGCGAACCGCACCGTCTGCTCGCCAGCCGGCAGGACCACGCCCACATACCGCTCGCAGAGCCACTTGGTCTCCAATACGTCGCCGTCGCCGACGCCCCACGAGTGCTGCCGCCAAAGCCCTTCGAACAGCGCGTAGCCGGTGCCGATGACGTCGATCTTGCCGTCGATCCACAGCTTGGCAACACTGCGGTGGCAGTCCCCGCCCGACGACACGACCCTCACCCGCGGGCCGTGCTCCACGCCGTCGGCGAGCAGCCAGTCCAGGTCCGGCTCGGGCCGCAGCGGCGGCACCACCAGATCACCGCCGTAGGCAAGCGCGATTCGGCACCATGCCGACCAGCGGTCACGGAAGCCGTCGACAGTGTCGTCGTAGGCGGCGACGCGCTGGTGGTACATCCGGAGCAGGCGATCACGGTCACTCAGCACGTCCAGCACCCTAACGAGTTCACCACGTGCGCGCAGCCGCCTAACCCACCTCACGACCCCTAAAGATCGAGCCCGCCGGAGACAAGGTCAGCGCCGACGGCGTCCTACGCCAGACCCAGAAGGTGCATGTCGCTACCGCGGATCATCCAGTCGCCCAGTAGCCGAGCCGCCCGCACGCGACACATCGGCTCGTGATGGCGAGCGCGCGGATCCCGCCGCCGTCGGCGTAGCGGGAGAAGCCCACCGCGACGTTGAAGTCCTCTTCGTCGCCGTCACCGTCGCACTCGCAGACCATGGCCGCTGACCGGGTGTAGTCCCAGTAATCGCTGCCGCTGTCAGCAATGAAATGCTCCGCACCACAGCCGCGACAGACCCGCTTGGCAGCGTGTTCATCCACCTCGTCGTACACGCCGAAGACCCCCCGGCAGTCCGCGCACCGGCACAGCCGTACCTCACGGTGCAGGCTTTGGCCCTCTCGGGCTCCCACACGTTCTCCAGCCACCGGTGCTGCGCTTCCTGAACGAAGCGCGTCCCGCCCGCGCTCCCACGAGGTGAACGCGCATGGCTGCAGGGCTCGGCCCGCATGAATGGCGGCGCCGGGAGCGGTGATACGGTGCTCGAACCGCCCCTTGAACACGAAAGGCCCAGCTCAGAGAGCTGGACCAATCGATAGATTTGGACATATCAGCATATGTCCGACGGTGGACGATACCCGGCAGAATCCGAACCGCATTCCAGCAGTTCACGGCCCAGACATGACCGTTCCAGCCGTCCGAACACGCCGGATGTTCGCGGGGGTCGGCTGACGCCGATCAGCGTCGCGCAGATCGGTGCGTCGGGCCCGACACCAGCATCGGTCACGGAGCGCTGGTTCCTCGTGGCATCGTCACGACGGTTCGGGCGCGCTCGGGCGTGATCAGGTTGCGCAGCTCGGGGTCGGTGAGGAGGACGGTGGGTGCGACGCGGTGTGGTGAGTCGGAGTGCCAACTCGGCAACGCGGCTTCGAGCACAGCCCACGCGTGGTCGGGAAGACCGTTGCGGAGGAGTTGGCGGCCGCGGTCGAGTGCCTCCCTGAAGTCGCGCGGCTCGGGCAGCAGCGGTGGCGTGAACCCGTCGATCGCCTCCATCTCCTCCTCGGTGAGGATGCCGGCGAAGAGCTTGCGGTACGGGCCGATCGACGACCGGTGCAGGAACAGCGGCACCGCCTCCGCGCGCACCTGATCCAGGCCGACTTCCTCAATGACATGCGGGTGGGCGAGAATGTTGTTGCGGATCTCGTGGTGCACCGTCGCTGGGGCGCGGAAGGCGTTCAGCATGACGGCGAGGTAGGCGCCGGCACCGGAGCCCTTGTTCGCGGCGCGGGTGAAGGCGTCCGCCGCTGCGTCGGCGTCGCCCCGCAGCGCGAGGTCGCGGCCCGCAGCCACCAGGTCCGCTGCGCCCTCCGGATCGACCGACCGGCCGGCTCGTCCGCTGATCTGCTCGAAGGACGCCCGCTCGGTGTCGACCAGGGCGGCGAACGATTCGTGCCGCTCGCCGAGGCCGGGGTACCAGCTCGCCCAGATGTAGGCCGCCCACTCGCCGTCCGGTGACACGTCACCGGGGTCGAGCAGCCAGTACTGGGCGTCCCCGTCGCCTGAGACGAGCAGAGCCCGGTCGGCCAGCGACTCCTCCGCCGGTGTGGCGCCGTCCAGCAGGATGTCGCGCAGGTCCGGGTCGGCGTCGCGGAGCCAGTCGACATCGCCGGTGGTGCGCAGGGTCCACATGAACGTGGAGATGTTCAGCCAGCCGTCGGACACCGCCAGGAACGACCGGTAACTTGGCGGCAGCGCGGTGCCCAGACGCTGCTCCAGCAGCGCGAGCTGTGCGGCGCTCGCTCCGTCGAAGCCCAGCCAGCGACTTGCCCGCTGGGTGTCGCTGACCTGGCCGAGTTCGTCATCTGCGGCGACCCGCAGGACGTCGGCGCTGTACTCGGCGAGGTAGCGCCGCCACTGCTCGGCGGAACGGGTTCCTTCGACAGCGGCCATGCGTGTCCGTTCTCTGCTCCCGCGGCAAGGTCAGCACATGGTGCCACGCCGAACCGCTCTCTGGCGCGCAGGTGACACAGCTCCGAGACGGGCACGATCCGATCGCGGACCGTCACCACTCGATCATCGCGGCACGAGCGATGCGGATGCGCACGAGGAGAGATCCACCGCATGCCGCGTAGCGGCGACCGCGTCGCGGGGCTGGCGCGGAGGCTGGCCGCTGTGATCGCCGCGCCATTCTGAGGCTTGCCTCACCACCATTTTTCGTTCGAACCGGTTTCGTAGTCAAATTTCTCGATGTGGTCCCATTCGCGACCCGTCTTCAACCGGTAAGCGTTCGATGCGACATCGAGGATCGATTCTGCGTGCGCTGCCTCGTCAGTGGCGTACGGGGCGAAGGCAGCCTTGTCTGCGAGAACCGTCGCCACCACCTCCCTGCCGGCGACAACTACGGCACAGCGGGCATAGAGAAAGCCGTCGTCGGAAAGGCCCGTGCCCTGGGCGAGGTACCTGCGGTCCAGCTCATATAGCTGCCGGGCCAGCACCTCCGCGAAGCCGGTGATGCGATCGACCGGCCCCTGCGCGAGCTTCTCAGTCAGCTCTTCATAGGGAGTGTCGTCCTGGGCGTCCGGTCGTGCGCCGAGCGTGGCCACCAGCTCCCAGAACTCGTCGTCAGTCAACACAGCACATTCCTTAACGTCACGCCCGGTCAGTGCCAGGCGGGTTTGCCCTCATGGTCTACCAAACATTCGCTCATGCCTGCGATGCGTGTCGTCGGCTGTGCGGGCGCCGGGTCCAGCTCACGCCGGTCTAGAAATCCCGCCAATCGTCGAACCACTCGTCAGCGGTGTCCGCGGCAACGCCGGCCCTATCGGCGAGCTCCCGGAATGCGTCATACGCCTGCTCCCGGCGGAGCGTGTCGACGAGGCTGTGCTTGTGGTCGAGATCGTTGAGCGCCTTGATCAAGGTTTGCAGGACGGGCTCGGCTTCACCTGGCATCCGATCGCCTTGGGTAAGTTTGTCCACGGCCCGCGATGCCACGGCATATGCCTTGCAAGCGGCTGCTCCACCACGGGCATGATCGTCGACCCAGTCCCGAAACGGATTGTTCAGGTTCACGGCAAGCCAGGTGTCACCCTTGGCGCCGTCGACGATCAGCCGCACTGGAGTCTTGCGGAAGCGGCTCTTCACCGCCGCGACGATCGAGCGGCGGACACCGCTGAAGGCCGCGTGGGTCAGCGACGGCAGATCCGGCAGCGTGTCCGCGTCCAGCCCATACCCGTCGATCAGCTCAACCACCGCCAGACGGTTCAGCCGCGCCAGCACGGACGCGTCCGTCAGCTGCCCTGGTGGCCTGCGCCACCGGATGCGCAGCATCTCCAGCTCGGCCAGGTGCGCCACGACCGCCGCAGACGCTACCCCGCCAGCGATCACCGTCACGTCCCGCACTCGCCCGAGTCCTGCTGGCAGGCCGACGAGAGTTTTCGCATCGGTGACAGTGAGGGACAGCCAGTGACCGTCATCGACCGCGGTCACGGTGGTATCCGGGCCGAGGGCATCCAAATCGAGGTGCAGCAGCCCACGTGGCAGCCGGACCTCACGTACGTCCCCGGCGAGGCTCAGGTGCGTCAGACCAGTCTCGGACACGTCGACGACATGTGGCGCGTCACGCCAGGCCAGCGACGAGATCATCGGGTGATCGGCCAGCGCAGAGCACAGGCCGCGATCGGGCCCGCCCCAGGTCAGCGCAGTGCAGCGTGGCAGCTCATCCAACGCCGCCCAGTCCACCGCGCCGGAAGCCGGCATCTCGACCGGCCCGTTGTCCGTGAGGTCGAGCTGACCCGTCACCCCGGCGAGCCAGACCCGGCCACCACCGAAGTCAATGTTGACGTGGCCGCGAGCCCCCGCGCGATAGGCGGCCTTCGCCGGCGGCGGAAGCTGGTGATCCCATCGGTGTTGATGCACCACGTCAGCGCCCAGTGCCTGCCAGCCCGAATACACGTCCGACCGATCTGACACGTCCGGCGGCACGGGCAGGGCGCCGATCCACCGGAAACCCGGCGGGATCGCGTGCCAGCTGCCGATGTTCAGGTGCGCGATCCGCCCACCGTGAGCATGGTGATCAAGTATGAGCGGCTCGACACCTCGGAGATCGTCCAGCGTCGGCGGGGTCGATGAATGCCACCGCAGCGGATACGCCGAAACGAGGTCCTTGTCGACCGCGGTCACCTGGCAGGCGCCGAACCCGCCGTCAGGCAGGCCCATGACCGCCACGTCGCCGCGCTGAATCCCACGACTCGCCATCCGGAGAAGCTACATGAACTGCGAAAACAGAGCACATCTAGGTTCAAGCGCACGATCGCCACCGGTGCTGCGCTTCCCGCAGAAGCCCGTCCCGCCCGCGCTCCCACGAGGTGAACGCGCGTGACTGCAGGACTCGGCCCGCATGAATGGCGGCGCTGGGAGCGGTGATACGGTGCTCGAACCGCTCCTCTAACACGAAAGGCCCAGCTCAGAGAGCTGGACCAATCGATATATTCGGACATATCATCATATGTCCGATGGTGGACCGTACCTGGCACAATCCGAACCGCGTTTCGCCAGTTCAAGGATCCGTCGTAACCGTTGCACCTGTACGGACGCGCCGGTGAGACGGATCATGAACTAGTGGATCGTAGCGTTGGCCTGCCGGGTCAGGAACGGCTTCCCGATCCTGGTGAACCAGCTCGCCGATCCGTTCTCGGCGGAGATCGCCGCGGCGACCTCGTCGGCGCTGGCCTCACGCAGTTTGTTGAACCGCCGGATGGCCCAGCCCACCGCCGGCGGAGCCGGAGCGGCCGCGACGGCGGGCGGGCTCAGGCCCCGGCCGGATGGTCCGTGGACCGGCTGACCGCGGCCCACTTCGTGGCCTCAGCGATCCGCGCCTGCTCGGCGCTCAGGGCGATCTCCAGGGCGTCGCTGCCCAGCAGCAGCCTGCGCGGAGGCTCGGGCTCGCCGACGACGTCGATGATGGCTTTGGCCATGCGTGCGGGGTCGCCGGGCTCGTTGCCGCTGTAGGCGCCGAAGCGCTCGAGCCACAGCCCGACCGTCGGGGCGTAGTCGGGGTTCATGCTCCCGGAGGCGCTCGCAGCACCAGCGGCCCAGCCCGTACGGATGCCCCCAGGTTCGACAATGGTCACCTTGATCCCCAGCGGGGCAACCTCGCTTGCCAGCGCCTCGGAGAAGCCCTCGACGCCGAACTTCGCCGTCTGGTAGGCGCTGAGCCCGGGTGTGCCGCCGACCCGACCCCCGATGGACGAGACCTGCACGATGTGGCCGGAGCGCTGACGGCGCAGGACGGGCAGCGCCGCCCTCGTCACGTTGATCACGCCGTACATATTCGCATCGATCTGTGCCCGGAACTCGTCCTCCGGGAAGTCCTCGACCGAGTTGCTGGTCGCGTAGCCGGCGTTGTTGACCACCACGTCGAGCGAGCCGAACCGGTCGACCACCGCTGCGACCGCTTCCCGGGCCGAGGCGGGCGACGTCACGTCCAGCTGCAGGGACTGGAGCCTGTCGGGAAAGGTTTGTTGCAGTTCGTCCAGTGCCTTCGGCTGCCGGGAAGCCACCGCGACCCGGTCGCCCGCGCTCAGCGCCGCCACCGCCAATGCCTTGCCCAGACCTTGCGAACCGCCAGTGATAAGCCACGTTTTCATATTATTTCTCCCATTTCCATGATCGCTTCGCGAGCCCGATCTTGAAGGGGTCACCTGTAGCTGGCCCCTAACTGCAACAAAAATGTAGCACTTACTGACTCAACTACAGCGTGATTGACGCCATTAAGCGCTTGAGCGCCACGTGCTGGTAGCATTTGCCCATCATGAGAGCCGATGCCGCCCGCAATCTCGCCGTGGTGCTGCGCACCGGCGCCCGACTACTGGCCGAGGACCCGAGGACCTCACTGGCCGCCATCGCCACTGCGGCAGACGTGGACCGCACCACGCTGCATCGCCATTTCGCTACACGCAAAGCCCTACTCAGCGCAGTCTTCCAGGCGAAACTCGACTCGTCGGAGGAAGTCCTCGACGCGGCCCGGCTGACAACGGCGCCCGTGGCGGTCGCACTGCACCGCTACGTGGAAGGCATCATCCCGGTCAGCCGGGAATGGCCGGTCGACACGCGGCACATGATGCAGCAGGACCCGGCCGCCAGTGTCAGGCGTGACCAGCTCAGCGCACGGGTAGACGCGTTCGTCCAGCGCGCGGTCGACGAAGGTCATCTGCGGAACGACATCCCGCTGCCCTGGGCGAGAGCAGTACTTGATCAACTGGTGGACACCGGTGCTCACCGGTTTCCGGAGATCGACGCCGCCCAGGCGGCTGACCTGGTCGTCGACATCTTCCTCAACGGGCTCGGCAACCACTGAGTACCCCGACTGGTGATCGACTTCCCCCCACCGACGGACTCTCGCTCATCGACAGCGGAAGCCCGCTCCGGCCGTTGCATCTGGTCTACCCAGCCGTCGGCAGTCCCAAGGCGACCCGGACCTCCCCCGCTGCCGGGCCGCCACAGTACTCAAGTGCCAGATTGATGTTCTCGTAGAGCGCGTCCTCATCGACCGCCACCGCGGCCTTGTTCCAGAAGGGGATAGCGGATCGTATGTCGCCCTTCAAGGCGGAGATGGGGTCTTGCGCGTTGGCTGGCCAGGTGGCTGCTTCGAGCTGCGCGAGCTCATCAACTTCGGCCTCGGCCATCTCCTGAGCCAGCGTGCGCAACTCGGTCCAAGACGGCTGCGGATCAGCCAGTATCTGATCGAGAACCTCGTTGCGGTGCTCCACCGCCTTCAAGTAGACGCTCTGGGCGGCTGCATGTGCCTTCTCCTGCTCGGAAGATCCACAGGCTGCGACGGAGACCGGGGCAATGACAGCGAGGAGGATCGCAAGGAGGGCTCGCGCACGACCTGCCGAGCTGAGGGGGTGCACCATAGTCGCGAGACGCTACACAACACCGCACCCGCCTGCTGACCCTAGACCCACTCTCAGCTTGGGAATCGCCCAGATCAACAGCTCTGACCTCGGCTCACCTGGTGGAACGCGGTCCCGAGCGGCCCGGGTGACCCCTCCTTCACACGGACTGATGGCCCGTGGATGGCCCTCCGCTTGGTAGCCGGTCCGGTCGGATGACGATGGTGCTGACCGTGCCGTCTCCCCATACCGTCGTGTTCATCAGCATCCGGCCGTCCAGCGAGACCGTAGTGAACTCGGGCACGAAACGATCCGTGAACAGCCCAGCGAAGCTGCTTCTAAGTGCGGGCACGCCACTACCCGCGATATCCCACTCGTCAAGGAGCCGGACTCTCACCCAGGCGATCTCGGGGTCCACGGCCAGTAGGAACTCTCGTTGTTCGTCGAGTAGCCCGAACTCGGTTGCCATGCGCCACCAGCCGGCGTTGACCCTCGGTGACAGGTCGGGGTCGTTGACGTCGACGATCTCGTGAGGGAGGCAGTCGAACCGCCCGTCCTCAGACGCACAGCTTGCCGCGCCCCTTCCGGCCGGCAACGGGAGCTGGACCGACTGTCGGACACGTTCGATGAACTGGAGCCCGGCTGGGGCCAGCGCCGCAGTGATTTCCGCATCGGTCAGAGACATCCGCGGAGAATAGCCGATCGTCTGAGCCACCAGAGTGGACAAGCAGCTTGGGAAGCCAGATCCCCTCACGCTCGGCGTAGCCGTCAACCCGGCCTTGCCGAGGTCTGGCCGTTGGTGTGGTGCATCGACGTGGCTGATCTCCAGCGGCGTGCCCGTCGACGACGTTCAAAAGGTCATGGGACACGAGCAAGCATCAGCGACACTCAATCGACACACGCATCAATCAGGTGAGCACGACGGCCGCATACGAAGTGCCTTCGCTGACTCCGCAATTCATGGACGACTCGCAGAACGGCGAAAGCCCTTCCGAAGAAGGGCTTTGACCTGATGCAACTGCTGGTGGGCGATACTGGGATCGAACCAGTGACCTCTTCCGTGTGAAGGACAAAGCATCCTTACCTCATCGGCCACAGAAGGCACCGCTAGCTGCACGCCCGGTCCGCCAGCGTACGCAACCGTGCAGGCCCGTACGTCACCGTAGACACTCAGTTAGACACTCGCCTTAACTCGGCACTCCAGCATCGGCCGCCGCCACCAGATCCACGCCCCACCCCTCGGCCGCACGGCGCGCAACCGCGTAGAGATCTGGTCCATGCGGGTTCCCCCCATAAGCCGCTGGGATCCCGGGAAACCGTCAAATGCTCTCCATACGGAGGATCGTGCGCCGTAGGCGACGTGGCTAGCATCGGTCACATGTTGACGATCGAACAGTTACTCTCAGTAGCCTGCCTCGCTCGTCGGCCGCTAGCCCGGAAGGTGGTCAGGTGACTGAGGCGGACGTCGCGGCAGCTCGGGACTTGTGGGAACGAGCAGGCCAACTGAGTGGCGACAGAAGTGGTGTCGATACCTTCAGCCGATACACCTGGCAAGCAAAGCAAACAGTTCTTCAATGGCTAACGTGCCTGCCCGACGTCGGCGGCCCGTACTACGTGATCTGCGAGCACATCGACGACATCATTTTGGTGTATCCACGTTCGTTGAAGTTTATGCAGCTCAAGACGCGCGACCGGGGGTCATGGACAGCTGTCAACATGTGCGACAGCGGCTTCGACTCCCTAGTCAGGTCTTACAAGAAGGCAAAAGAGAAGGATCTTCACCTACAATCCACGTTTGAACTGTGGCTTGAAGGCCCCATATCCGAAGTCAAAGCTACGGTTGCGTTTGTTGAGGATCCCACCACGGCAGACGCCAAGGTGTGCAAGAAGCTCCGCACGTACGGTCTCTCCGCCCGCGAGCTAACCGACTTCTTGCAGCGACTTCGAATCGAGCCTGGACAGCCCTCGCGGGCGAATATGGACGCTACGGCACTCTGGAAGATGACTGCGCTGTGGCCCGGCACGTCGTCTGGTGAACTGAAAACCGTCTATGAGCGGCTGCTTGAAGCAGCGACCGCGGCACAGGAAGCGGCCGACCAGCCGGCCAGCATTACTGCTCTACTTGGGACGAGGCTCGCCGACCCGCCCGCATCGGCACCGATGTTCGAAGACATGCCGACGCTCGTACCGTTAGAGGTTCGACGGCAAACGCTCACTCGATCAGTCGTCTTCGCCCTGTGTCCGCCCCTGCCCAACGAGCACGTGGACGTGCTGATGCAAAGGCTCGCCGCCGGGCAAGGAACGTCCATGCTTGAGTTAAAGATGCGCGCAGGAAGCGCCTCACACGACAGGATTCAGGAAGCCCAAGGCTTCAGAGCCGAGATGGACGTTGAACGCCAGCTGCTGCTTGCAAGCAGAGCGAACGCCGAAGAGGAACTGGAACGCCTGGCACATCGCACGCTTACATACGTGCGCGCCGTGGCGACACGAGTCGCTCTCGACGGGGCAGTCAACCCAACACAAGCGCACAGGCCAGCGGAGACCATAGCCGCGACGCTGCTTGCTAATCCGGCGGACCTAAGCCAGTGCGATAGAAATGCGCTATTCTCTCGTGACCCTTTTCTCCTATACGGATACATCGCGCACCTTTCTGACGAGTGCCGGTTTCCCTGGAGGCCAGCGTGAGCGTCGCAACCGCACACGCAGGCGCGGTGGTGGGCGGGGATGTTCCCCCGCCACGATCTGATGGCTCCCCCACGAAGGCCAAATTTCGCCCGTCACGCGACGGCGAGGCACGAATTCTCCTATTGATTGACGAATTCAGCCGTACACCAAAGGGGATGCCCAGGCACCTAGAAGGACGCGTAAAGCTAGCGAAGCTTGACTTCCTCCTCAGGTATCCACGGCACTTGCATCGAGTCTTGGAAGGCAGAAACGCCAAATCCAAAGATCTAGCGACCATAGACATCACCGATGCTCCACTGGATTCGCGGATGATGCGATATCGCTACGGCCCATGGGATCATTCGTACTATGCGATCCTTGGATCCCTGATAGGGCGTGGCCTTGTCGTAGTATCGCCTTTAGGCTCATCGACTGCACTTGGCTATCGCACCACCGAGGCAGGAGCCATCCTTGCAGCCGGTCTACGGTCTGACGAGGCATTCCACCAGATTGTCGCCAGGCTCTATTTGTTAAAGAAGTATCTCGACAAGCAGGGAACCACCCTGAAAAGTTACCTGTATCAGCTACCCGAGGTCGCTGACGCCGAGTGGCATGAGGAGCTAACGTGACGCCATCGCCAGGACCGTGGAGCTCGGGTGACCACCCAGGCGTACGACGACTAGAACTTGAGAAGGTTGAACTCGTCGGCGGCGGGCGAGAGATAGGCTTCCACTCCGGTCTCAATATCATTCAAGGCGATATTTCCACCGGAAAGACAACGTTAATAGGCCTTATACGCGCGCTGCTCGGAACTGTTCCGCGCGGCTTTCCGCCGGAGGTCGACTACGTGCAAGCTGTGCGTGCCGAAGTCGTGCTCGGCGATCGATCCTGGAGCATTTACCGCCCAAAAACCACGACCCGCGATGCACTAGTGGAACTAGGAGAAAACGATGTACCGCCCGGCCGACCGCCCGTAGCGCTGCGGCTGAAGGCAGCTAGCGCAGAGCAGTCCTACAGCACATTCATACTGGACCGCCTGGGAATTCCGTCGATTAGCGTCCCGCAAGCCCGGAGTGAGCCCGGCGGTGCCCAAACGCCTGTGACGATGACCGATTGGCTAGGTTATTGCATAATCACAGGCGACGAGATTGATACACAGGTTTTTGGCCACCAGCGAGTATTTCGCGATGCGAAACGGCGCTGGGTATTTGAGATTGCCTACGGGTACTACGACCCTGAGATGGCTTCTCTGAACGCGAAACTACGCACAATTGACTTACAGCTAGAAACCCTCGGTCGCGAAGCTGAATTTCATAGACGGTTCATAGCGAGTACACCTATCTCTGACAGAAAGACGGTTGATGCGCGTATAGCACGTCTCACCGAACAACTTACGCACCTTCGCGGAGAACAGCGCCTTATCAGCTCTGAGGTTGCCGAAGTACCGGGTGTAGCAAATCTCCGGGAGTCGCTCCTGTCTGTTCGGGCTCTGCGCGGAGAAGCAGCATCCCGGCTCTCACGGCTGGAGGGCCAAATCACTGATTTAACCGACCTGCACCGCCAGTTGAATTCGCAATCAGCGAAGTTGACCCGCGCTATTGTTGCCGACGAATGGTTGGTCGACTTCGATTTTGTTGTGTGTCCTCGATGTGGCACAGATGTGCAACCGATGCGAACGCCCGCTCATCTCTGTTATCTGTGCCACCAAGAGCCACAGCCGGCAACCTCACGTGACCAGCTGCTGATCGAACAGGAGAGGGTCTCAAACCAGATTATTGAGACTTCGGAAATACTTGACCTTCGCAAGAGCGCTCTCGCCAAACTTGAGACGCAAATCGCTCGGCTCGACCATGAGGCGTCTGACACGGCACGAACCCTCGATGAGTTAACTAGCACGTTCGTGTCAGACCACGCTGCTGCCATCGCCCACTTCGCGAGTGAGATCGCTCGCACTGAAGGCGAACTTCGCAGACTCGCGGATTTCGCTCTCATTTTGGATCGCCTCGACCAGCAGGCTGGCAGTCGAAGCGAGCTGGAGGCGGCGCGCGAAGAGATCGTTAACTTGATCGGAAGCTGGGAACTCAGTCGGGCAGATGCTGAGCAAAATGTAATCGCGCTTGAGGAGCGCATGCTGGCGTACCTGCGCCAGCTCCGCATTCCCGACCTTGGCCAAGAACTCACCGTGAAGATCAACAGGAATACGTATCTCCCCATCGTTGCCGGCCGGTCGTTCGACGAGCTTTCAAGCCAAGGCCTTAAAACCCTGGTCAACATCGCCCATGCTTTGGCACATCACACCGTGGCGATCGACCGCGGCTTACCGATGCCTGGGCTGCTCATTCTCGACGGATTGTCCGCAAACGCTGGATTTGAGGGCTTTGATCAGGAGCGTGTCAATGACGTTTATCGCCTTCTCAAGGAGACGGCAAGTGGGTACGAGGGACAGCTGCAAATAGTTGCGGTCGACAATGTTCTATCGCCGAAGATTCTCTTGCAGCTCGCCCACGATGTCGTGCTCAATCTGACGCAGGAGGACCGGCTCATCCGCCTGCCGCAGGACCTAGGACGAAGCTGATAGGGCACGAGCCGCAGCAAGTCATCAACGGAAACCTCGTCGGATCGCTCGGGGTTGCCGAGCTTGGCGACGTAGACCAGGCAGCATGCTGTGCGCCAACCGGGCCGCGGCCGCTATCGTGACACCGTGACGGCAGCACCGGATCCCTCCGCGGAGTGGTGGACCACGAGTGACGTGGCCGCCTACCTCGGTGTGGGAGTTGGAACAGTCAGCACCTACCGGGCGCGTGGACAGATGCCAGCGCCCGACAAGACGATCGGCCGTACCCACGTCTGGCAGCCTGCCCGGATCATCGGGTGGCATGAGGCTCGCCCTCGTCCGGGCACCGGCGGTCGCCCAACCTCCGACACCAAGGGAGCCTCTTCGACGTAGAGGCTCCCTTGGCCAGGTTAGGCCACGATGTTGTGCACCACCGGCGTCCTGTCTGCCGTAATCTCAAGCGCCCCGGGCGACAGCGCAAGGTCAGCGAGGGTGACGATCTGGCCCCGGCCGATGAACCGCGAAAGCACCAGTAGGCCTGCTTCGTGAGCTTGCTGGCCAGCGTGAGTGGCGCATGCGTCTGCGACGACCCAGGGCGTGAGGTGTCGCTCGAACGTATCTACCGCCGTCTTGAGTACGCACGATTCGGTCGTCAGGCCACAGATCACCAGGTCGGTCCATCCGTTCGCCGAGATCAGGCTCTCTCCCTCAGCCGTGAACGGCGTGTAGAACGGCTTGTCAACCATGGCCGAAGTTGCTGCGTATGGCTCTAGCTCTGGAACCAGGTCCGTCTGAGGGCTGCTCATCAGCGCCGACCAGTTGAAGAAACGTTCGAACGGGCTGTCCGACCAGTTCTGGAACCGGGTGAAGAGGAGCGCGCCGCCCGCATCGCTCCAGCGCTTCACCAGGTCCACCACCCGCGGAACTACGTACGCCGAGTTTGGATGCACGAATCCCTGCTGCATGTCGACGACCACGAGCACTGCCCGGCTGATGTCCACGTTATGCTCCGGCTTCTGTGTCACGGAGCGCGGCCAAGGCCGCGTCCAGCTGAGGGACAAGCTTGCTGGTCTCCAGGACCGCCGCCCGCATCGAGTGGGCCTGCCCGGTCTCCTCAGCCGCGGCGACTGTTAGACGTGAGCGTACGGCGCGAAGAAACCTCCACCCAAACGATGCCGACACCACCGGATCGACTCCGTTCTCCACCTGGCGCAGGATTTGCCGCGTGTAGCACCAGATTCCCTGCACGAGCAGCTCGCAGGCCACAACCTCGGACTCTGGCAGTGCTGCGTCGGTCACCAAGGGGTGGTACGCGACGCTGGACCAACTCGCGTAAGCCACCGACACCCCGCTGGCACCGAATCCCACCAGGTCGGCTCGCTCCACGCCATCGCTCATCATCACCTGCTCGACCTGCCGCCCGCTGGCCAAGAGCGCCGCCGCGTCGTCGGTCTGATCCACTCTCTGCAGGAGCTGCGCCGGCATGGACAACAGCCGCACCGCTCTATCCAGCCGCTCCCCCTCCCACTTGGCCCGGGTCAGCCAGTATCCGGAGAAGCAGTAGTGCGAAGACACGGTCGGGTCACCCGTGATTGCTCGGACCTGCGCATCCACCCAGGCCCGCGACTCGGGGTATGAGCCGCGCCGCCAGCACGCGAGTTCCGTCAGTGTGTCGAATTCCAACTCCTCACGAAGGTGGACCAGCGCTACACCCCACGGCCACACGTAGAGGTCCGCGCTGGCGTCTGTGGCCATGATTGACTGCTTGTGACACCCGACCCACCACTGTCCGGCGGCGGGTGCCAGGCCTCCCCGGTCGACAAGCGCGCTAGCGCCCTCTCCACCGAGGTAGACCGGGATGAACTTGTGGCTCGTCACCGCGTACGAGCCCGTCTCATCCATCGGTGCTGTACCGACCGGCGGAGTCACGGCGAACAGCTCCGTTGGGTCAACGCCGAACACCTCGCACCAGAGGCTGACGTATGGCTGCTGAGGAATCTGGATCCGTCCGCTCTCGACACGGTAGATCTGCTTGATGATCGAGTCTTTGGGCGGAAGACTCTCGCCGCGCTGGCGAGCTAGCCGTTCAAACTCATGCGCGAGCCGCTGTCGGCTCCACCCTCGATCGAGCCGAAGACGAGCCGTCAAGGCACCCACGTCCTCATTGGCGCTGTTCACGCCTGTGGACATCGTCTATGTCCCCCCATGTCCAGTGCTGTCGCCTAGCGCGACAGGCCATCCGGACGGCGTAATGGGTGTGCAAGAGATTCCCATAGAAGCCCCGGCCGAAGTGGCAACACCGGGCCAACGGCAGTCACCACGCCGGGGCTTCACCATCCGTGATCGCAGTACATCAGCTAGTTACTACACGCGTCTACAAGATCTGCGTTCGTTGAGAAGTCCATAGTGGAACCTTCCAGCTCACAGCTGCACTCGGTTCTCTGCACATGTTCCATACTTTGATCTTCGTCCCCCAGGGAACAGCGGTCGGCACCGCTCGGGCTCCCGTAGTCCATCGGCGTCGACCGACCTTAGTCGTTGACGAAGTACGCAGTGAGTGCGTACTCTGCAAATCAAGAGAGGCCCCAGCGGGTTGCAGCCCGCTGAGGCCGATGCATCAATCCGTTTCCGCTGCTAGGGAAGGACTGAGCGATGCCTGTTCAGGCTATCGCGTCGGCTGCTGCCGACGAACCCGGAACCGGCCCACTGTCGTGGGCTCACCCGCTGGCGGCTGTCGCCGCCCGCAACTGCCAGAAGCACTCCACGACGCTGCCCCAGCTGATCGGTGGAGTCGCGTGCTCTCCCTGCTGGGATGACGCGCTGGTGGCGGACTACCTGTTCGCGGCCGAGCACGGTCTCCCCCTGGCGCTGGAGGTCGATCCCTCCTACGTCGACACGGTCGCCGTGGACCGGGCCGTGCGCGGTGAGGCCTTGGAGCTGACCGAGCTGGAGCGGGCCGAGGTCCGCCGCCGGCTGGGGCAGATCCGCGACCGCCGCAACCGCAGCTACCAGTATGTGTGCTCCCGCGCCGCAGCTGCGCGACGGGAGGTTGGGCGATGAGCGGACAGTGCCCCCATGGGGTTGAGATGGCCCCCGCCGAGCCGGTGCTGATGACGCTGGTCGGCTCCCGCGCGGCGGTCGGCCGGCTGGTTGCCGTGCTGGACGAGGCCGTGAGCCTGTCGGACGTGTCCGACCCGATGCCGTACGGGGTCTACGACGTGCGGGTCACCGCGATCGTTTCCCGCCGCTACCCGCTTGCTGGAGGTCCCCGATGAGCACGAGCACGTTGACGACCTGGGCCAGCCGCGCGGGCTCGGCCGCCGTGGCGGGTGTCGCCGGGTACGCGTCCTACCGCCACATCACGCACGTGGCGCTGATGGCTGGCGAGTCCCACGAGGTCGCCATGGTCTACCCCCTGGCGATCGACGGGCTGATCGTGGTCGGCACGGTGGCGATGCTGGCCGACAAGAGCGCCAACCGCTACCCGCGGCTGTCGGCGAGGTTCGCGCTCGGGTTCGGCATCGTCGCCACCCTGGCCGCCAACGTCGCCAGCGCCCAGCCCACGGTTCTGGCGCGACTGGTCGCCGCCGTTCCCGCCGTCGCGTTCCTCATCGCGGTGGAGGTGCTGTCGCGTACCGGCAAGCTCAAGCCCGCCGAAATCACGGATACGACCGCAGCGGCGGAGTCGCCGACGTACACCCAGCCCAGCCCTGCCGTGGCCCGGCGACTGGTCCCGGTCGACCGCGCCTCGGCGGCCGAGCCGATGCGCCACGCCGCCCAGGCACCGGCCGCCGCCCGCAAGCCGCGTTCGTCGCGGCGTGCACCGGCCGCGCCGGTGCGGCGCAGCCCGGCGGAGACCCGCGCCCTGGCCGACGCGATCGCCGCGGCCAACCCGGGCCTGCCCCGGGCGCACATCGCCGCCCAGCTCGGCCTGTCCGACCGGCGGCTGCGCGAGATCTACGCCGCCACCACGCCCACGACGACCGCCGACGTCGGCACACCTCACCTGGCTGCCGTCGCCGCCTGACGCTCACCGTCGGGCCGGACCCGGCACCATCCCGGCCCGCGCGGTGGCCGCCACGACGGCGACCCCGACAAGGAGGAGAGAACGTGAGCACCGCCGACCAGCAGACCCAAATGTCGACCTACACCCGCACACCGTTCCCGCGCCTGTTCAAGATGCTGGCCCCGCCCATCCTCGCCCTCGGCACCGTGGCCGGCGCGGTGGTGGCCTGGTTCTTCGGCATCGGATCCGGGGTCAACATGCTCGCGCTGTTCGCGGTGCTGCTGACCTTCGCGCTGTGCGTGGTGACGGTGCTGGAGCACCAGGCCCAGCCGCTGCCCTACACCCCGATGTCGCGGATCGTCTGGGTCATCAACGCCCACCTGCCGCACATCCTCGACGACCTGGTGCTCTACCGCGCCTGCGCCCACACCCAGCCCGAGCCGGGCTGCGTCTGCCACCTGCACACGACCCGTCCGTGAACCTGCGCGGGGCGCGACCCAAGGCCTGAGAAACCGCGTCGCGCCCCGCCGCCCCAGCGAAGGAGCAGCACCATCATGACAACCCGACCCGTCGGTATCCCCGACGAGCCCGAGCCACACGGCGAGGCGGAGGTGTTCGACCTGGACACCGCCCGCGCCCGCCGCCAGCCCCGCCCCAACGACCACGCCCAGGGCGACAGCCCCGACCTCGACGAGGGCACCGACGCCGAGGCCGTCGACTACGCCCCGGCACCGCTGGGCAACCCGGTCGACCCCACCGACGCGGCCCCGGCCGGGGTGTGGGCGCGCCAGCCGCTGCCGACCAAGCCGATCGTGCCCGACTGGGCGCGCTCGCGCGCCGACCTGTACCTGACCGCCCGCTGGGGCCTGAAGTACGTCGGCTACCTGGCCGCCTACCACACCAGCCGCTCCCCGAAGTACCTCCTCAAGACCGCCTGGTACGGGCTGCTCGGCACGGGCGTGAGCGCCGGACGCCTGGTGAAGTGGGCGATGGCGGAGGAGGGCAACTTCGGGCTGCGCCAGCACGCCGCCAACACCAACCAGGCCGAGCTGTGGCTGAAGCTGGACAAGCAGCGACAGAGCGAGAGTGTGTGGCGCTGGTGGGTCGCCGCCCCGACCCTGCTCGGCGGCGCTGGCACCGTCGCGTACCTCGCCGTCGGCCCCGTCCCCGCGTGGTGGGGCATCACGGTCGCGGCTGTCGCGGCTCCGGTGTTCGCGCAGTTCGGCCGCCCGGCCGACGCCCGGATCACCGACCGGGTCACCCAGGGCGCGACCTACCGCAAGCTCACCGCCGAGTTGGTGCGCCGTGCGCTGACCAGCCTCGGCATTGCCGGGATCAACTCGGCGGTGGCCAAGGACGCGGGGGCCATCACGTTCCCGACCGAGATCCACCGCGACGGGCCAGGGCACATGGCGGTCATCGACCTGCCCTACGGCGTCGAGGCGTCCGACGTCATCGCCCGCCGCGGACGGCTGGCCTCCGCGCTGCGCCTGCCCATGGACCAGGTGTGGCCGGAGGCGTCGCGGACCCACACCGGCCGCCTGCACCTGTGGGTCGGGTTCGAGCCCGCCTCCGCGATGCGCCAGCCTGCCTGGCCGCTGGTCGACGGCAAGAAAGTCGACCTGTTCGCGCCGTTCCCGTTCGCGACCGACCCCCGGCTGCGCACGAAGAACGCCGAGGTCATGTTCCGCAACTGGCTGTTCGGCGGCCAGCCCGGCTCGGGCAAGACGTTCGCGCTGCGGGTGCTGGTCCTGGCCACGCTGCTGGACCCCCGCGCGGAGGTGCGCGGGTACGAACTCAAGGGCGTGGGGGACTTCTCCGACGTCGCCGCTCTGCTGGCCGAGTACGGCAACGGCATGGACGACGACACGATCGCCCGCGCCGCCGCGTTCGTGGACTGGCTGTTCGAGGAGTGCCAGCGCCGCTCCAAGCGCATCGCGCACTTCAAGGCCAAGGGGATGGCCCCCGACGGCAAGGTCACCCCGGAGCTGGCGAGCCTGAAGGGCTCGGGCCTGCACCCCCTGGTGGCGTTCATCGACGAGGTGCAGAACCTGTTCGCGCACAAGACGTTCGGCAAGCAGGCCGGCGAGGTCGCCGAGCTGGTCATCAAGCTGGGTCGCGCCCTGGGCGTGATCCTGCTGCTGGGCACCCAGATCCCTGACAAGGCGTCGCTGCCGACCGGGATCACCCGCAATGTGTCCAACCGGTTCTGCCTTTCGGTGGCCGACCAGATCGCCAACGACATGATCCTCGGCACCAGCATGTACCAGAACGGGCACCGGGCCACGGTGTTCGAGCCGGGCGAGGACTCCGGCTGGGGCATCGCGGTCGGCCTCGGTAAGCCTGCTCCGTACCGGTCGTTCCTGCTCACCGAGGCCGACGTGCGCAAGGTCGTAGAGCGGGCCACCGGCTACCGGCGCGACGCGGGCACCCTGCCCGCCGCCACCGCCGAGCGCACCGCCGCGCCGGTGTACGACCTGCTCGGGGACCTGTCGACGGTGTGGCCGGCGGGGGCGAAGAGCGCGCTCAACAGCGTGCTGTGCGCAGCACTGGCCGAGCTGCGCCCGGAGATTTACACCGGGTGGGAGTCCGCGCAGCTCACCGCCGCGCTCAAGCCCCACCGGGCGGTCACGGTCACGACCGTGGCCGGACCCCGTGTGGAAGGCAAGTCCACCGCCGGGCGCGGCATCCGCCTCGACGACTTGACCGCCGCGATTACTGAACGTAATCGGAAGAGGGGCGGCAACTAGCCCCCGGAGCGGTGCTATCGCTAGCGGCCCCGGCTGCTAGCGATAGCACCCCCGCTAGCACCCCATCCGACACCCTGCCAGGCCGCTAGTAACTAGCAGGCCTGAGCCGAGTGCACCCGAAAACAGGCCCAGGAGGCCCCCGTGGACCCCCACACCTTCGCCGCTAGCGCCCTCGCCGCCACCCTCGCCGTCGTGACTGTCGGTTACGGGCTGCGGTGCTGGCTCAAGCCGTTCCGACCCTGCCGCCGCTGCCAGGGCACCGGCACCCGACCCGCCGCGTTCACCGGCCGCGCCCGCGACTGCCGCCCCTGCAAGGGAACCGGTCTGCGCCTGCGTACCGGACGCCGAGCCGCCAACTACCTGCGACGCAACATCAGGAGCACCCGATGAGCCTCACCTTCACCGACATCTTCTGCGGGGCCGGCGGCTCCAGCATCGGCCTGACCGCCGCCGGACTGGAGCTGACCCTGGCCGCCAACCACTGGCGCACCGCCATCGACACCCACTCGGCGAACTTCCCGCACGCCGAGCACCTGTGCGCCGACGTCAACAACTACGACATGCGCCGCCTGCCCGCCACCGACGTGCTTTGGGCGTCGCCGATCTGCACCGAGGCCTCACCCGCGGGCGGGTCCTCGCCGCGCCGGCCCAAGCAGGCCAAGCGCCGCCCGCGCGGGCAGCTCGACATGTTCGAGACCGGCGGCCACGTCGAGCAGGCCGGGTTCGCCCGGACCCGCGCGACGTTCCACGACGTCATCCGCGCCACCGAGGTCCACCGCTACGCCGCCGTCCTGATCGAGAACGTCCCGGACGTGGCATGGAAGTGGGAGCTGTTCGAGTGGTGGTGCGCCGGGATGCGCCAGCTCGGCTACGCCCAGCAGACCGTCTGCGTGTCCTCCGCGCACATCGGCGGGGACACCAACCCCTACGCGCCGCAGTGGCGCGACCGGCTCTACCTGGTCTTCACCCGCACCGGCATCCCGCTGCCCGACGTCGCGCCCCGGCCTCTGGCGTGGTGCGGCCCCTGCGGCACCGACGTGGCCGCGGTGCAGGTGTGGAAGGACACCGCCAAGGTCCGCCAGTTCGGCAAGCTCGGCAAGTACCGCGACCAGTACATCTACGTCTGCCCCAACACCGCCTGCGGACAGGCCCGCGTCGAGCCCTACATCATGCCCGCCCGGCAGGCCATCGACTGGACCGACGTCGGCGAGCGCATCGGCGACCACCCCCGCGGCCTGGCCGCCTCCACCCTCGCCCGCATCGAGCAGGGCCTGCGCATGTTCACCGACCAGCAGACCCTCATCACCGTCAACCACAGCACGGGCGACGCCCGCGCACTGCCCCTGGACGCCGGGCCGTTACCCACCCGGACCCTGAAGGTCGGCGAAGGCTTCGCCACCCCGCCGATGCTCGTACCGGCGGGCGGGAGCTGGAACACCACCGCCTACCCGACCGACGGGCCGATGCGCACCCGCACCGCCCGCGAGTCCGAAGCCCTCGTGGTGCCGCCGTTCTACGTCAAGCAGTACGGCGGCTACGCCGACCCCGCCCGCATGTCCAAGCGGGTCGACGCCGAACCGCTGGGCACCCAGACCGGCTCGGCCAGCCACTCCCTGATCACCACCGAGCCGTTCATCACCGTCCTGCGCAACCACGCCACCGCCCACACCATCCGCCAGCCGTTCCAGGCCATGGCCGCCGGCGGCGGACACCACGCCCTGGTCATCCCCTACCGCCGCAACAACCGACCCACCACCACCGACGCACCCCTGCACACCATGGCCACCCGCGACAGCGGCGCGCTGCTGCACCCGGCCGTACGTGTCGAGGACTGCTACTTCCGGATGCTCAAGCCCCGCGAGCAGCTGCGCGCCCAGCGCTTCCCCGACACCTACCGCGTACACGGCAACGTCTCCGAACAGACCATGCAGGCAGGCAACGCCGTGTCCGCCAACGTCGCCCAATGGCTCGGCGGGCAGGTCGCCGCCGCGCTGGACAGTCGGAGCGCGTCATGACGGCCCGGTCACACACCACACATGTGCTCGATGCACTGCCGCGGGTACTCGTAGGCGGGAACGTCGCTGACGCTGTGGTCGGCCGTCCAGTGAGCCCACAGCCCGTCCTCGACCAGGTAACGGTCGGCGTGGGCGGTGCCGAGCTGAGTGTCCAGGTGCACCAGCGCCCCCATCGCCCACGCCTGGTCGTATCGCAGGTCAGGCCGGGGCAGGTAGCGATCAAGGTAGGCCGTCAGCAGCTCGGCGTCCCTGTCCGAGCCCAGCGCAGCAAGCGCGAAGCAGTAGCCCTGGCCACTCGAAAAGACCTCGCTGGCCAGCAGAAGATCGCCGATGGTCTGCCGGAACTGGCCCCGCCGACTGATGCCGACCAGGTAACCGGCGACCAATCGCGGCCGCCAGTTCGGTCTCCTGCCCGGCTGGAGCAGGAACGTCAGCTCTTCATCGCTGATCGTCTGAGCGTCCTTGCGCAGCGCGCTCAGGAACGCATCCGCCTCCGGGCCGGCACGGCGCTTGTGCCTGCCACGCATCAGCTCCAGATAGCGAGGCGGCTCCGGAGGCGGCGTGACGATCACATACCGCCGGATGGTGTCGACACCCGGATCAGCCAGCGGCGGCAGGTAATGCATCGCGGCATCATCGCAGTTCGTCCGGCCTCCAGCCGCCCCGTGTCCGGTCGCGCCGGTCGGGGTGGGTCATGAGCCGCGCCCTGGCTGGCCGCCCGGCACTTCACCACAAGGGCAAGGGCTGCCCGGACTGGTGCGCCGGAGCCCACCACTGCACCGCCAACCGCCTGCCCTCCGGCGAACACGCCTCCATCCCCGAGGTATGGCTCACCGACCTCGGC
Organism: Catellatospora chokoriensis; assembly: GCF_011297315.1. NCBI lineage: Bacteria > Bacillati > Actinomycetota > Actinomycetes > Micromonosporales > Micromonosporaceae > Catellatospora > Catellatospora chokoriensis. The sequence goes on along the minus strand of NZ_JAAOTI010000002.1, from coordinate 421,063 downwards.
CGGCTGGTCGCCACCCGATACCGCGACCACGCCGGCAACGACCGCGTCGAGCTGCGCGTCGTGCTCGCCCTGGCCGACGACGAGACCACCGCCCAGGCCCAGGCCCGGCACCTTCTCGCCGTCACCCACATGGTCGTGACCCGCGTGTTCGGACCCGACAAGCAGGAAGGACACCTGCGGTGATCCACCTTCAAGCGGCAGCGCTGGAGTACACGCGGGCCGGGTGGCCCGTGTTCCTGCTCGGGCGCACCAAACGGCCCCTGGCCAACTGCGACGCCTGCCCTACCCCGCAGCCCGGCCACGACCCGCAGGCCTGCCGCTGCCTGACCTGCCACGGCTTCTACGCCGCCACCCTCGACCCCCGCACCCTGCGCCGCATGCTCACCCTGCACCCGCACGGCATGCTCGCCATCCGCACCGGCGCGCCCTCCGGCCTGGTCGTGGTCGACGTCGACCCCGACCACGACGGCCTGACCACCCTGCGCACCCTCGTCGCCCGCGGCCTGACCCCGCCCACCAGGTACGTCCGCACCGGCTCCGGCGGCCTGCACCTCTACTACCGCCACCCCGGCACCCACACCCGCGTGCCGTGCAGCGCCGGGCAGCTCGGCCCCGGCATCGACGTCCGCGCCGACGGCGGCTACGTCGCCGCACCGCCCTCCACCCACCCCCGCACCCGACGCCCCTACACCTGGCACGACCCGCACCAGCCCATCACCGAGATGGCCCCCGCGCTGCTGACCGCCTGCCAGCCCGCCCAGCCGGCCACCGGTGCCGCACCACCCAGGCCGGTCCAAACCCGCCGCGCGGGGGCCATCACAGCCCCTGACCGGCTCCTGGCCTCACTGCTGGACGCGGTACGCCACAGCGGCCCCGGCCGCCGCCGCACCACCCTCTACGGCTCCGCCCGCGGCGTGGCCCGCATGGTCGCCGCCGGGGCGATTAGCAGCACCGACGCCTACGCCGCCCTCATGGAAGTGGGCCTGGCCGTAGGCCAGACCGAAAAGTCCTCCCGCGCCGCGATCCAGGGCGGCTTCACCGACGAAGGAGTCCTCCTGTGACCAGCAAGAAGACCGCCGCGATCGACGGCGGCGCGATCCTCGACCGGCTGCACGCCGCGCTCACCCGCTACGTGATCCTTCCCAGCGCCGAGGCCGTCGACGCCGTCGCGCTGTGGATCGCCGCGACCCACGCCCAGGCCGCGTGGGCGCACGCCCCGCGGCTGGTCATCCGCGCACCGGAGAAGCGCTGCGGCAAATCCCGTCTGCTCGACGTGGTCGAGGGCACCTGCCACCTGCCCCTGATCACCGTCAACGCCAGCCCGGCCGCCGTCTACCGCGCCATCGGGTCGGACACCCCGCCCACACTGCTGGTCGACGAAGCCGACACCATCTTCGGAGCGGCCACCGCCGCCGCCAACGAGGATCTGCGCGGGCTGCTCAACGCGGGCCACCAGCGCAACCGGCCCGCGCTGCGCTATGACGCCAACACCCAGCGTGTGGAGAAGATCCCCACCTTCGCGATGGCGGCCCTCGCGGGTATCGGCGCGATGCCCGACACCATCGAGGACCGGGCCGTGGTCGTGCGGATGCGCCGCCGCGCCCCTGGTGAGAGCGTCGCCCCGTACCGGCACCGACGCGACCGGCCCGCGCTCGCCGCGCTCGCCGCCGACCTCACCGACTGGCTCACCGCCAACCTGCCCGACCTGGAACGCGCCGAACCCGCCATGCCCCTGGAGGACCGCGCCGCCGACACCTGGGAACCCCTCATCGCCGTAGCCGACCTCGCCGCAGGCGACTGGCCAGCACGCGCCCGCGCCGCCGCCCTGATCCTGACCACCGACCGCGACATCGCCGCCGTCGCCTCCGACCGCATCCGGCTGCTCAATGACTGCCGCGCCGCGTTCGGCGACGACGACGCCCTGCCCACCGCCGTGCTGCTCGACCGGCTCAAGGCCGACCCGGAGAGCCCCTGGACTGACCACGGCAGCAGCAACCTCACGCCGCTCAAGCTCGGCACGCTGCTGCGCGAGTACGACATCCGCTCCGCCAACATCCGCTTCGGCCCGCCCATCGGCCAAGTCAAGGGCTACAGCCGCGCCGACTTCACCGACGCGTGGACCCGCTACTGCCCGCCCACCGACACCACGACCCCCACCCCTCCGTCCCAGCCGTCCCAGCCGTCCCACAGCAGCTCAGCCCCGGGACGGAATCTTGGGTGGGACGGACCGGCCCGTCCCACCCAAGATTCCGTCCCAGCCTTGACCAGCCCTGGGACGGCTGGGACGGACGGGACGGACACCCCCCGCCTCCGTGTCATCGAGGGGGGCCGGTGACCACCCAGACAACCGTCCGCAGGACTGCCGACACCATCACACCGCCGGCGCCGTCCAGGGCGCTCTACCGCATCCCGGAGGTTATGGCCTTGCTCAGCATGAGCCGATCCGTCATCTACGAGCAGATCCGATCGGGACGTCTGCGATCCGTCACGCAGGGCCGCACGCGCCTGGTCTCTACCGCCGCCATCGCTGACTACGTAGCCCTGCTGGAGCGCGAGAGCATGAGGAGGGCCGCCTGATGACCGGCACGCGTCGGGGCCGCGGTGAAGGTGCGTTGTTCTGGGACGAGAAGCGGCAGCGCTTCATCGCCGAGGTCACCATCGGCTACACGCCCGCCGGCAAGCGCATCATGCGGCGCGGCAGCGGCAAGACCAAGACCGAGGCACGCGCCAAGCTCAAGCAGGTGCTCCGCGACCACGAGGACGGCCTGGCCATCGCGTCGCAGACGTTCTCGGTCGCCTCTGCGGTAGAGGACTGGCTTGCCTACGGGCTGACCGGGCGCTCTCCGAACACCGTCGAGAAGTACGGCTACCTGGCGCGCGGGCACATCATCCCCGACCTGGGCGCGCGCAAGCTGCGCGACCTGAGTGCAAACGACGTAGACCGCTGGTTGACGGACAAGGCGAAAACTCTCAGCACCAGCACAGTTCAGCGCCTGCGTGAGTGCTTGTCTCGGGCCATCGCCAGGGCGATGGCCCGAGACAAGGTGAAGCGCAACGTGGTGGCGCTCTGTGGCACGCCAAAGGGGCAGGAGGGCCGCCCATCAAAGTCGCTCAACCTCGCCCAGGCTAAGGCGCTGCTGGCCGCTGCGGAGGAGAGTCCTCTCTTCGCCTACGTCGTGGCGTCTCTCCTCACCGGGGCTCGCACGGAAGAACTGCGAGCGCTCACTTGGGCCCACGTCGATCTAGAGGGCCAGGCAGATCCGCCGCAACCTCCGTCCATCCGAGTGTGGCGGTCAGTCCGCGACGGCGGTGACACGAAGACGAAGCAATCGCGTCGCACGCTCGCCCTTCCAGCCCGGGTCGTCGCTGCGCTTCGCCACCACCGTCACCACCAAGCCGAAATGCGCCAACGCGCGGGGAACACGTGGCAGACCACCGACCTCGTGTTCACGTCGAGCGTGGGTACGGCGCTCGATGCGGCTAACGTCCGGCGCGGATTCCGGCGAGTAGCGAAGACAGCCGGGCTAGATGCGACGGCCTGGACGCCACGCGAGCTGCGGCACAGCTTCGTATCCCTGCTGTCGGACAGTGGCATGCACTTGGAGGACATCGCCGAACTGTGCGGCCATGCCGGCACGCGGGTCACTGAAGCGGTCTATCGCCACCAACTGCGACCCATGCTGCTTGAGGGGGCATCGAGGATGGACCACCTCTTCGCAGCGGATGACATCTATCGATAGTCATACGCTTTTATCAAGCGGGGGCGCAGCTCTTTCCAGAGCAGCGCCCCCTGATGGACCAGCTTTAGGTAGCCATGACCCTGCTAGACCTTGGAAGAAAGCCGCCAGGAAGGAGCAACCCGTCCGGGATCTGGCCCCATTCATCAAATTTGAGTGTTTCACTGGACCCGCGAAGCTCCGACATATTCACTCGGCCGCCCGCAAATGTCGCTCCTTCGAACGAAAGCTCGCCGCCAGAAATCTTCGCCCCTCTGAACGCGATCTCGCCGCCGGAGAAGGTCGCTTCAGTGAACCAGACTGCGCCGCCGGAGAAGGCTGTCCCCGTGAAGACAACCATGGTGCCAGCGTAGTTCGCGCCCAAGTGCACCATGGAGCCGGCGAACTTCGCACCACTGAAGCTGAGCGCACCACCAGTGAGGTCTGCGCTCTCGAAGGAGACCTCACCGCCGGAAAACGTCGCGCCGACGAAGGCAACGGATCCGTCGGTGATGGTTGCCCCATCAAACCACACAGCGCCACCCGAGAAGGCGGCGTCGCTGAAAGCCGTCCGGCCACCAGAGAACACCGCCCCTGAAAAGGACGTGGTGCCGCCACTGAACACAGCCTCACGAAAAACTACGCCATCCGTAAAGGTCGCCCCGGCGAACAACGTCCTACCAGAGAAGTGGGCCTCCGCGAAGCTGCCTCCGTCGAACGTGGCACCCGAGAAGTCAAGATCCTGCCCTCGCCAACTGTGGGCGTCGGAACGTCGAAGGTGGTCTCGAATAATGCCGATGACTGTCAAACGCACCTCACGTTCGCCTTTGACCCAGCCATCGCCTTCAGCCGTGGGGTCCGACTGGTAGGGCATCCGCAGATAGGAGCACAGGACGTTGATGCAGGTCTGCCGCCCGGCGGGCCAGTCATCGGCCAAACCGGCCATGGCGTGAATGCCGGTCATCCGAACCACCGCCGACTCATGGCCCACCAGCTCACTAGCAGCGACGAATCGTTCGTTGAACAGCTTGGTGTCCTCACGCCGATTGGTATCTTCCGCGACACGCTGCTTGCGGTAGGCGACGACGAGGGCGACTACGCCTCCGAGGCCACCCGTAACTATGAGGGCGATTCGTACCAGGTCAAGAGTGTCCTTGGCTTCCCAGGCGCTAACACCGCTGATAGCGGGCCGATCTAGACCAACCCACAGACCGCGACGCCAAAGACAGCGGCCCCTGCCAGGATCACGCCCGCTAGCGCGTACGGGAAGCTCCAGAGCGGGGTGGGCTGCGTACCGGCGGCCGAAACTCGGGTCTTTATCCAGGATGGGAAGGTCACACCGAACTTTGTAACCAAGTCCCACATTCGGGCGGATCGGCCGTGCAGCCTAGCCACACAACCCGTTCGGTGTCCTGCTCGCTGCTGGGCGCAGTCTGACTCAGGCGCTTGCAGAGCTTAGACACGCAGTTAGACACACACGCACGAAAAGGGAGCACATCCATCAATAGAATGTGCTCCCTGAGCTGGTGGGCGATACTGGGATCGAACCAGTGACCTCTTCCGTGTGAAGGAAGCGCGCTCCCGCTGCGCCAATCGCCCGCAACGGAATGGAACTCTACAGCACCCGCGGCACCCTGCGCATCTCGGTACCCCTCCAGCGTGTCGCACCGGACAAACCACCCCGAACAGCACGAGACGAGGTGCTCATCTCGAGCACCTCGTCGGAGTGCTGACCGGGTTTCCGGCCGGAGTTCGCCTAGCTCAAGGGAGTGATCATCCTGCTGACCGCCGCTGGTCAGCAGTTGATCATCGTCCGGCGAGCAGCCGGTTGACCGCCGCGTCGACGTCGAGGTGGTCGGTCTCGCGACCGCGGGGAACCACGACGTAGGTGCGGCGCAGGAAGCGTACGAGGACGCTTCGTGGGACTTCGAAGAGCGCGTTGCCGTCGGGCGACGACAGGGCGAGCGCGACGAAGTCTCCGCGCGGGGTGGCCCAGGGCCAGACCCGCACGTCGCCGATGCCGGCCGGTTCGTCGAGTCCGGTGACCAGCAGTTCACGGGCGAACGACCAGCTCACCGCCTCGCCGCCGGCAGACTCGGCATGGAAGAGCACATGCACCGCGTACGGGTCGACCGGGTCGTAGCGAAGACTCGCCCGCACCGGAAGCGAGGTCGCGTCGGGCGCGACCAGCCGCAACGATGTCTCGACCTCGACGGTCGTAGGACGGATAGCACTCATGGACGTACTCCCCCCGGCACTGCGGCGGAGCTTGACCGCCCCGCCCCTCCCATACTCAAGGTGACCCTCCCCTATACGCTCCGTCATCGTACGATCTCACCCGATAGCGGGAAGATCGAGGATTACGCGGGCACGGACCCACCTACAGGGAGTAAGATGCCGTGCTTTTGCCCGGTATTGCCGATACTGCGATGCCGGCCAAGACCGTCGACACACTCCGGTAACGTCCAGTCATCGGGGTTGGTGACGGGTGATTCCGCGACCCCGGCGACATGGGCGACAAGGGTGGGGAGATGAGCGACAAACCGGACTTTCCGCAGGGCTCCAGCCGCTGGCGGGACCGGGCACGGATAGCGCATCAGACCGTTCGGGCTAATCCGACCGGGGCAGCCGTCCTCAAAGTGATCATCGGAGCGCTGGGCGCCGTGGTGGTGGCGATCGGCATCCTGCTCATCCCGCTGCCGGGGCCGGGCTGGCTGATCGTGATCGGCGGCCTCGCGATCTGGGCGATCGAGTTCGTGTGGGCGCGCCACCTGCTGCAGTTCACCAAGGACAAGGTGCGCGGCTGGACCGAGTGGGTCACCCGCCAGTCGCTGCTGGTGCGGCTGCTGATCGGCCTGGCCGGGCTGGTGTTCGTGGCCGCGGTGCTCATCACCACGCTGCGTTACAGCCTCGGCATCAACGTGGTCAGCCAGGCCTGGGGCTACGTCAGCGCCCGCTGACGCCGTCACGACTGCCTGACGCCCCGACGAAACGTGCCGGACGCAGGGCGGAAACCACCGGTGAGCGGGGCGGCCGAGCGCTCCGGACAGCACGGCCCGTACGTCCGGAGGACTTGACCGGACGCCCGGCAAGCGGTGTGATCAGAGTGATCCGGCCGCGCCCGTCAACCTCCCCAGGTCAGCGCGGCCGGGTCCGTGCGTTGTGGCTGATCCGCGGCTCAGCGGCCCAGTTTCTCGATGACCGGCTGCAGGTCCCGCCGTTCGATCGCCGCGGCCATCAGCTCCGGGAACGCGTCCGGTGTGCACGCGAAGGACGGCACCCCCATCGCCGCCAGGGCCGAGGCGTTGCTGTGGTCGTACGCCGGCTGTCCTTCATCGGACAGTGCGAGCAGGACGATCACCTGGACCCCGGCGGCTTTCATGGTGGCGACGCGGCGCAGCATCTCCGCGCGCACCCCGCCCTCGTAGAGGTCGCTGATGAGGATGAAGATGCTGTCCCGCGGCCGCGTGATCAGGCCCTGGCAGTAGGCGATGGCCCGGTTGATGTCGGTGCCGCCGCCCAGCTGCGTGCCGAACAGCACCTCCACCGGGTCGTGCAGCTGGTCGGTGAGGTCGACGACCGCGGTGTCGAACACCACCAGCGATGTACGCAGGCATTTCATCGATGCCAGCACGGCGGCGAACACTCCGGAGTAGACCACCGAAGCCGCCATCGAGCCGGACTGGTCCACGCACAGCACCACGTCGCGCTGCACGGACCGGGTCTGCCGGCCGTAGCCGATCAGCCGCTCCGGCACCACGGTGCGGTGTTCGGCCTGGTAGTGCTTGAGGTTGGCGCGGATGGTGCGGTTCCAGTCGATGTCGCGGTGGCGCGGGCGGTTGATCCGGGCCGCGCGGTTGACGGCACCGGTGATCACGGCCCGGGTGCGCTGCGCGACGCGGCGTTCCAGCTCGGCGACGACCTTCGCGACGACCATCCGCGCGGTGGTGCGGGCCTTGTCCGGCATCACCTTGTTCAGCGACAGCAGCGTGCCGACCAGGTGCACGTCGGGCTCGACCGCTGCCAGCATCTCCGGCTCGACCAGCAGCCGGGTCAGGTTGAGCCGCTCGATCGCGTCGGCCTGCATCACCTGCACGACGGTGGACGGGAAGTACTGCCGGATGTCGCCGAGCCAGCGGGCCACCTTCGGCGCGGAGCCGCCCAGCCCGGCGCTGCGGCCGGGGCCGCCTTCGCCGCCACCGTCGCGGTAGAGCGCGGCCAGGGCCTCGTCCATGCCCTTGTCCACACCGGCCAGCGTCACACCGGTGCCCTCGGCGCCCTCGCCGCCGAGCACCAGCCGCCAGCGGCGCAGCCGTTCGTCGTCGCTCACCGTGTTCCCCTTCCCGCTGCCAGGAGCAGTTCCAGCGTCGGCAGCACCCGGGCGACCCGCGCCGGGTCGAGTCCGCCGAGTTCGTCCACATCGGAGGCGGGTCGCGGGCCGCCGGTGCCTAGGCGGCGGACCTGCTCCCCGACCGCGCGCCGCTCCGGGGCCGCGAACGCGGCGAAGGTGCGCCGCAGCAGCGGCAGCACCGCCGTGAACACGTCCGGGGCCAGCCCCGCCAGCCAGCGGTCGGTCAGCGTCAGCAGCGCCTCGTCGTGCACCAGCAGCAGCCCCCCGCCGGACAGGAAGCCCTCGACGTAGCCGGCCGCGGTGACCGGCGGCACGCCGACCGTCAGCGCCCGGGCCAGTCGCAGCTCGGCGGCGTCGGCGTCGAGGGTGCCCGCGTCGCGCAGCAGCCGCAGCAGCCGCCCGGCGAGCAGGCCGGGCAGGTCCGCCCGGTCCACGAGCCGGGCCAGGGTGTCCAGCCACTCCGCCCGCAGCGGCAGCCGGTCGGCGAGCAGGTTCAGCGCCTCGTGGGTGGCGTCGAGGTGCTCGCGCATGGCGCGGGCCGCGTCGTCGTCGAGGCCGGTGAGCGCGCCGGGCAGGCCCAGCCGGATCCGGGTGACCAGGCCGGTGAGCACCTCGGCGAGCGCGTCGGTGCTGGTGCCGCGTACGTCGCCGTAGCGCAGCGAGCGGGCCAGCGCCGGCACGGCCGCCATGAGCTGCGCGACGTCGGTGTCGAGGGCGGCCCGGTCGGACAGGGTGCGCAGCACCGCGGGCTGCGCGTCGGGCAGCTGCGCGAGCAGGCACGACTCCAGCAGGCCGGTCAGCGTCGCCAGGTCGGCGTCCGCGCTGGTCTCGACGACCTTCGCGGTGGCGGCCCGGGCCACGGTGGTGCCGTAGGCGCTGGCGGCGACGAGGTCGACCGCGTACTCCGGGTGCCATTGCAGCTGCCAGGACTCCCAGAAGGTGCCCTTGCCGGACTTGCGCTGCACCGGGGTGCCCCAGCCGACGCCGAGCAGCCGCAGCCGGTGCAGCAGCGTGCTGCGCTCCAGGTCGGTGGGCTTGCGCAGGTCGAGGTCGTGGTCGCTGACCAGGGCCTGCTGGGCGAGCTTCAGGCGGCGGGCGGTGGCGTCCAGGTCGCGAGCCAGCGGCACCGCCGGGGCGTCAGGGGGTACGGCGCCCAGCCGCTCCCCCACCACGACCTTGCGCTGCACCAGCTCCAGGCGGGTGTCGTCGCCCTCGCAGAGCACCGCCCGGGTCGCCTCGGTGACCTCGGCCAGGCCGGGCAGCGGCCGTCCCCGCAGCACCGCCAGGGTGTCGGCCAGCCGCGCGGACTCGATGACGTGCGCGCTGGAGACCGGCAGGTCCTCGTCGCGCAGCACCCCGGCGACGCCGACGAGCCAGCGCTCGACCGGCTGATCCTCGGCGGTGAACAGGTGGTGGTACCAGCCGGGCGCGGTGACGCCCGCGCCGTAGCCGCTCCACGACGCGAGCCGCCCGTGCGTCCACGGCACCCAGGTGACCGTCGCCGGCACGCTCGGCAGGCCCTTGAGCAGGGCCGCGTCGTCCTTCGCGGGCGGCAGGTCGCCGGCCAGCGCGGGCACGTGCCACGCGCCGCAGACCACCGCGACGCGCTGGTGCCCCTCCTTCAGGGCGGCGCGCAACACCTGGCGCATGTACGCCTCGCGCACCAGGTCCTCGGTGATCGCCGGGGCGGACTCGCGGACCGCCGCCATCGCCTCGGCCACCGCCGCGAACGGCGGCACGTCGCGCCGGTGCTCGATCACGTCCTCCCACCAGCGCTCCGGGTCGTCGTACCCGGCCGCCTGGGCGAGCCCGGCGATCGGGTCGACCCGCAGCTCGTCCTCGGCGCTGCCCGGCGCCGCGCCGTCAGGCTCGGCATCGCCCGTCGCAGCGGGGACCGGAGCGCCCTTCGGCCCGCCGTCGGATCCGCTCGTCGGATCACCGAGCCCGGCCGCCTGGCCGGCGCTGGCCGGCGAGTTCTCGGTCACGGCCGGATCGACCGGGCCGGTCCCGTCCAGCGGACCCGACGGTTCGGCGGCGCGGGCCGCGAAGCGGTGGCCGGCGGGCAGGTCGCAGAAGCGCAGCGGCACGTCGTGGGCGACGGCCCAGCGCAGCGCCTGCCACTCGGGGGAGAAGACCGCGAAGGGCCAGAACGACGCGGTACGCCCCTGCTCGCCCTTGGCCGCGTTGGTCGGATAGGCCAGCAGCGCCACCGGCGGTTCGAGCCGCTCGTCGGCGGCGAGCGCGACCAGGCCGTCGGCCTCGGGCGGCCCCTCCACCAGGATGACGTCGGGCTTCAGCTCGTCCAGCGCCCGCACCAGGGCCCGGGCCGAACCCGGGCCGTGGTGGCGGATGCCGAAGACGTGCACCCGGTCGGTGCTCACTCCGCGTCCCGGGCGGCGCGGTAGAAGTCCTTCCAGCCGTCGCGCTCGCGCGCCACGGTCTCCAGGTACTCCCGCCAGACGACGGCGTCGGAGACGGTGTCGCGGACCACCGCGCCGCGGATGCCCGCGGCCACGTCGGCGGCCCGCACGGTGCCGTCGCCGAAGTGCGAAGCGAGGGCCATGCCGCTGGTCATCACCGAGATCGCCTCGGCGGTGGACAGCGTCCCGCTGGGGCTCTTCAGCTTGGTACGCCCGTCGGCGGTCAGCCCCTCGCGCAGCTCCCGGAACACGGTCACCACCCGGCGGATCTCGCTGATCGCGTCGGGCACCTCCGGCAGCTCCAGGGCCCGGCCCAGCGACGCGACCCGCTGCGCGACGATCTCGACCTCCTCCTCGACGGTGCCGGGGACCGGCAGCACCACCGTGTTGAACCGCCGCCGCAGCGCGCTGGACAGCTCGTTCACGCCCCGGTCGCGGTCGTTGGCGGTCGCGATGACGTTGAAGCCCTTGACCGCCTGCACCTCCTCGCCCAACTCCGGCACGGGCAGCGTCTTCTCCGACAGGATCGTCAGCAGCGTGTCCTGCACGTCGGAGGGCACCCGGGTCAGCTCCTCGATCCGGGCGATCGCCCCGGTGCGCATCGCGCGCATCACCGGGCTGGCCACCACCGCGCCCGCGGTCGGGCCCTCGGCCAGCAGCCGGGCGTAGTTCCAGCCGTACCGCATCGCCTCCTCGGGCGTGCCGGCGGTGCCCTGCACCAGCAGGGTCGAGTCGCCGCTGATCGCCGCGGCCAGGTGCTCCGACACCCACGTCTTGGCGGTGCCGGGCACGCCGAGCAGCAGCAGCGCCCGGTCGGTGGCCAGCGTCGCCACGGCCACCTCCATCAGCCGCCGCGGCCCGATGTACTTGGCGCTGATGTCCTTGCCGTCGCCGAGCAGGTACGTCACCACGGCCTGCGGGGACAGCCGCCAGCCCGGCGGGCGGGGCAGGTCGTCGGCCGCGGCCAGCGCCTCCAGCTCCGCGGCGTAGAGCTGCTCGGCGTGCGGGCGCAGCACCGTGGGCGTGGCGTCGATGGTGGCGGTCATGAAAGCTCCTGGTGGATGTCGTGGCGGATCTGCAGCATCGTGGTGAAGCGGGCCAGCAGCTGCTGGTCCGAGACCGGAAGGGAGTCGTGCAGGGCACGGGCCCTGCCCGCGTACGCCGGGTCGAAGCCCCACTCGGCGTGGCGCAGCAGCTGCCACCAGCCCGAACGGCGGCGCTCGGTGTCGGCCAGGCACTCCAGCACGGCGTCGCCGACCGGCGCGGGCCACGGCTGCGGCAGCACGTCGAGGAACCGCACCACCGCGTCGACCTTGCGGCGCAGCTGGGCGGCGATCAGCTCGGCCAGGTCCTGTTCGGGCATGACGGCGGCGAGTTCGCGCAGCTCGTTCATGTCGTGGCGGCCGATCCCGTCGAGGATCAGCACCGCGGCCCAGGCCGCGTGGCGCTGGGTGATCGCGGCACGGGTCAGCCCGGCGCGCAGCACCGGGCCCCAGGTGTCGTCGAACTTGCGGCTGAGCAGCCCGGCCGGGGTCTGGTCGTAGGCCGTCCAGCAGTCCAGCGGCGCGTACTCGATGATCTGGCGCAGCCAGTGGGTGCGCTCGCCGACGGCCTGCGGCGGTTTGACGCTGATCCCGTCGCGGCGCATCGCGTCGTCGCACTCGGTCGGCGCCGTCGCGACCAGCCGCCGGTCCGCGACGTGTACGCAGGCCAGCGCCCGGTCGGCCATGCGCTGCCGGTATGCCGAGCCCGGCAGCGCGCCGAGCAGCCGCGCCGCGGCCTCGCGGACCTGAGCACGCCGGTCGTCGAGGGCCTTCTCCAGCCACGGCTCGTCGTCGGGCCCGAGCCCGGCGCCGCATGCGGCGATCAGCGCGGCCAGGTCGGACGCCTTCTCCTGCGGCCACGCCTCCAGCAGCAGGTCCCGCCCGGCGGCGGCGTCCCGGGCACGCAGCTCGCCGAGGTAGCGGACCCGGTCGGCGGCCCGGCCGGTGTCCCAGTCGGACGGCTGCGCGGTCTCCTCCTGCTGTACGGCCCAGGCCCAGCGGCCCGGCCCCTGCAGGGCGAGCCAGCCGAGCCGCGTGCCGCCGACGGCCCGCACGGTCGCGCGGACCGAGGAGTCGGAGCTGCCCAGGTCCAGCAGCGCGACCAGGATCGCCGGTCCGGCCAGCAGCCCGCGCCCGGCGGCCACGCGCAGCCACTCGGCGGCCAGCTCGCGGGCCGTGGTCCGGTCGATCTCGGCGTTCCCGCCGGACAGCAGCGCCGCGAGCCGCTGCTGCGCGGCGACCGGCGCGTACGGCTCGGTCTCGGCGGCGGCAGGCTCCGGGCGCAACGGCCGGGCCGCGGCCTGCCCCGCGCGGCGGGCCACGGTCACCGCGGCCGCCGCGCACAGCAGCCCGTCGGGATCCAGCTCCGTGCCCAGCGTCGACAGCACTCCGGCCAGCGGGCCGTCCGTGCCGGGCAGCACCAGCCGCCGCCGGTCGGTGCCGACGAGCGCGCTGGACATCAGGTCCGACCAGATGCTCGTGCTCATGCGCGGGCCACCTCCGTGCCGTCGTACACGGCGAGCGGGCGCAGCCCGGTCGGGCCCCATTCGGCCGCGAGGGTGATCTCGTGTCCACCCGCGACCGCGGCCAGCCGCCACGGCTCGCCCAGCGACGGGTCCAGGGGCAGCGCGTCGCCGTCGGGGTCGACCAGGTGCCAGGGGCTGCCGGGGGCGAGCACGCCGCGCAGCAGCACCGGCCACTGGAACAGCCACGGGTCGCCGGCCAGCGCGGCGCTGACCTCGTCGAGAGCCTGTGCGACGGTCTGTGCCGGGCCGGGCACCGGGCACGCGCGGGGCGTGCCGTGCCGTGCCGCGACCAGGGCGCGCAGCGGGGCAGCACCGGGGTAATAGGTCAGGTCGGCGTCCAGTTCGGTGCCCAGCACCAGGTCGACGGGCAGCGCCTGGCCGGGCATCGCGAACGACAGCACCAGCGCGGGACGTCCGGTGTCGCGCCCGCGCAGCCATACCCGGCGGCTGGTCAGCTTGTCCTCGGTGTCGTCGCGGGTGCCGACGACCTGCCACCGGTCCCGCACCGGCGGTCCGGCCAGCACCTGTTCGGTGGTCACGGCGTGGCCGACCCGGCTGCTCACGGTCGCGGCCAGGTCATCGGGCAGCCCGTCGGGGCTCGCGGCGGCTCCGGCCAGCAGGTGCAGCAGCGACAACTCGGCCAGCAGCCGCTGCTCCCAGCCGGGGCCGGAGCTGGGCACGGGCGCCAGCCGGCGCACCGCGGCGGCCAGGCCGGGGGCCTGCGCGTCCACGAGCCGGGCCGCGACCTGCTCGAACGGCCGGTAGCCGGCCTGGTCGAGCCCGGCGATGCCGTGCCGGACCTGATCGGACAGCCAGGTGCGCAGTTCGGCGATGCCCGCGGCGACGGATTCGGCGCGTTTGTCGGCGCGGCGCTGCGCGGCCCGCTCCTGGGCCTCGGTGCGCGGTGCGGCGGCCTGCTCGGCCTTCTTCACCGCGCGCGCCCCGCGCGAGGTGGTCCACTCGGTCATCCACTGCGGCGGCTCGTCGGCCGCGACCTGGCCCGCGGACCAGCGCAGCAGCAGCGCGAGCGCGTGCTTGCAGGGGAACTTGCGGCTCGGGCAGGAGCAGCGGTAGGCGGGCTCGGTCAGATCGATGCAGATCTGGTACGGATTGCTGCCGCTGCCCTTGCACAGCCCCCACAGCCCCGCCGGGGTGCCGCCGTGGCCGGTGGCGCTCCAGCCGGACGCCCCGGCCAGCTTGCGCGCGGCGGTGAACGACGACGCGTCGGGGGCCAGTCCCTGGACCTGTTCTGCGGTCCAGGGCGGCTCGGTCGGTTCGGACATGCGCGCCACCGTAGCCACCCCGTCCGACAACGACCGTCGCGCCCCTGCCGGTTGACACCGTCGTCATCGGACCGCCACGATGCGGCCATGGGGGAACTGCAGACTTTCGTGGACGTGCCGGGCGGTCATCTGTACCGCGAGACCCGCGGCCAGGGGCAGGACGTGCTCCTGCTCAACGCCGGGACGGCGGACGTGCGCATGTGGGACACGACTGTCGCGTGGCTCGCCCGGATCGCCCGGGTGACGACCTTCGACTACCGCGACACGGGCCTGTCCTCGCCGGGCACGGCGCCGTTCAGCGAGCTCGACGACATCGCGGCGGTGCTGGACGCCGTAGGCGTGTCGTCGGCGGTCCTGGTCGGCTCCTCCGAGGGGGCGCGGCGTGCGCTCGGGTTCGCGCACCGGCACCCGGAGCGGGTCCGCCGGGTCGTCGCGGTGAGCGGCTCGTTCGGCGACTTCCCTGATCCGAGCCCGCAGGAAGCCGCGGCCCGGCAGGTGATGCTGGACAGGTTCGCCCAGATCGACGGCGTGCTGGCCGAGGCGGGGGTGCGTGCCGCGGCCGAGGTGGGCGTCGACGCGTGGGCGCCCGCGCTCGACACGTACCACCGGCGCAGGATGATCGGCCTGGAGGTGGCGAACACACATCGGATCACCCTGGCGCAGTACCACGGCGTCGAGCTGGATCCGCCGGTCAAGACCCGGTTTGCCGAGATCGCGACGCCGATCAGCGTGCTGGTGGGCGGGCGCGACTTCGAGGGCACCGCGCTGTGGGCCCGGCGGCTGGCCGCCCAGGCGCCCGGCGCGAGCCTCACCGTCGTCGCCGAGGCCGACCACTTCCCGATGCTCTCCACACCGAAGCAGTTCGAAGACTTCCTGCGCGAGGCCCTCGCGCAGACGGGCTGACCGGCGCGATCGGGGCAGGCTCAGAGCACCGCGGGCGCGGCCTGGGTGTTCTGCGCCTGGCCCGCCGGCGCGGTCTCGACCAGTTTGGCGCGGTCGTCGGGCAGGCGGGTGCGGGCCGGGTCCAGGAAGTCGATGAGGTCGATCAGGGCGTGCTGGGCGCGCAGCAGCCGCTCGTTGCCCGCGCGGTCGTGCGCCACGATCTCGGCGACGTCGTCGAGCAGCCGGCGGAACCAGCGGCGGAACTCCAGGCTCTGATCCAGCCGGGCGCAGAACGCCGGGTAGGTCATGCTGTCGGCACGGCCGTTGGCGGTCTCGATGAGCAGCTCGCCGATGGCCCGCTGCTGGCCCTTGAACAGCCGGAAGTGCGTGCCCGGCAGCGTCAGCGACGAGAACGCCGTGCCGACCAGCGTCAGGTGCCGGTTGAAGGTGCGGTTGCTGTCCTCGTCGCCCAGGTCCAGGAAGCGCAGGTCGCGGCGGATGATCTCGACCCAGCACAGGTAGTCGGCCAGCACGTAGACGGTGTAGTCGCGGGCGTAGCGCCGCTCGTCCTCGTCCTCGTGGTTGAGGTATTCGGCCAGGTAGGTGCCGCCGACGGCGTTGTGCAGGCGGGACTGCAGGTTGAACGCGGCCAGCAGCAGCGGCTCGCGATACCGGCTGATGACCTCCTGGGCCTGTTCGGCCTTGCTGGCCTCGTGGCGTTCGGCGGCCAGCCGGTGCTCGAACATGGCGTTGCGGCGGGCCGACCAGGTGGTCATGACGCCGGCGACAATCGCGCCGAGCACGGACAGTGCCGCCGAGACCACGGTGACGATGTCGCCCATCGATGACCCTCCAAGTATGACGCCGCTGCCGTGCGACAGTGTGCCGGGCGGCCCATGAGCGTGCCAAGCCCGTACACCCAGCGCAAGCACTCCATCGCCTTAAGTGACCTTGTCCACAATGGAGATTCACCGCAGTGGACAGGAACCCCCAGAGCCGACTAGGTTCACTGCCCGGAGGCATTGTCAGATAGCGACCTGTGGCGTGTCATGGTTCCGCTTCGTGCACCGGTTGGCCCCCGGATCACGATGCTGACGTCGCGGTGAGCCGTACCTTGGACGTGGTCAGTGTGAGAAACCGTGGCTGGAGCATTCGCGCCAAGATCATGACCCTGGCAGTGGTGCCATTGGTTGCCATCACCGGCCTCTCCGTTTTCGGGGTGGCCGTCAGCGCGGGCGATGCGCTCAACCTTCTCGCCGCCCGCGACTACGAACAGGTCTTCGGCGCATACGGCGAGCGCATGATGGTCGAGATGCAGAAGGAGCGGCGCATCTCGGTCGCCGAGAAGCCCGGCTCGCCCGTGCTGGCCGAGCAGCGACGCGCCACCGACGAGCGCCAGCAGCAGTTCCACACCCGACTCGCCGAGAGCAAGCTGCGCGACGACCTGCCCCCCGACCAGCTCAAGCAGGTCGACGCCTTCCTCGGCATGCTGGCCGGGCTGCCCGAGCTGCGCACCGACGTGGACGCCGGCAAGATCGACGCCAGCATCGTGGTGCGCCGCTACTCCGACATCATCGACACGCTCTACCAGGCGTTCACGCCGATGACGAAGCTGGCCGACCCCGACCTCGCCGCGCTGGCCCACAGCATCTTCGCCATCAGCCGGGCCCGTGAGCTGCTCGCCCGCGAGGACGCCGTGATCACCGGCGCGGTCACCGACGGCAAGCTGACCCTGGCCGAGCAGGGCCACCTGCTGCGCGCCATCGGCGCCCGGCGCCAGGTGCACGACGAGGCCGTCGCCGCCCTGCCCTCCCCGCACCGCGAGCGCTACCAGCAGATCTTCCTCAGCGACACCTACAGCACCCTGTTCGCCATGGAGGAGACGCTCAGCACCTCCCGCCCGGGCAAGGTGCTGGTCGACGCCGCCACGTGGCGCAGCGCCAACGACGCCATCTACCAGCAGATGGACGCCACCGAGGGCGCAGCCGCGGCGGCCACCTCCGACCTGGCCAACGAGCTGGGGATCGCGGCCTTCGCGCAGACCATCGTGGCCGCCCTGCTGGGCCTGCTGTGCGCGGCGATCTCCCTGGTGCTGGCCCTGCGCACCGGCCGCTCCGTGGTCCGGCGCCTGGAGCGCCTGCGGGTCTCCGCCCTTGAGGTCGCCCACGAGCGCCTGCCCCGCGCCATCGCCGCGCTGCGCCAGCCCGGCGCGCTGGTCAACGACCCCTCGCTGACCGACGTGCCGCTCGTCGCCGTCGGCACCGACGAGGTCGGCCAGGTCGGCCACGCCTTCGGCGCGGTGCAGCGCACCGCGGTGCGCGCCGCCGTCGACGAGGCCGTGCTGCGCCGCGGCATCAGCGAGGTCTTCCTCAACATCGCCCGCCGCTCGCAGGCGCTGCTGCACCGCCAGCTCACCCTGCTGGACCGGATGGAGCGGCGCACCACCGAGCCGCAGGAGCTGGAGGACCTGTTCCGGCTCGACCACATGGCCACCCGCATGCGCCGCCACGCGGAGGCGCTGGTGATCCTCGCCGGCGCGGCTCCCGGGCGCGGCTGGCGGCACCCGGTGCCGGTCATCGACGTGGTGCGCGGCGCGACCTCCGAGATCGAGGACTACCAGCGGGTCACCATCGACCGCCTGCCCGACGTGAAGATCGTGGGCCGGGCCGTCGGCGACATCATCCACCTGCTGGCCGAGCTGCTGGAGAACTCGACCTCGTTCGCCCCGCCGCACACCCGGGTCCGGGTCTTCGCCGAGCAGGTCGGCAACGGCCTGGCCGTGCACGTGGAGGACCGCGGCCTGGGCATGAGCGACAGCGAGCTGATCGAGGCCAACAGCAAGCTCGCCGAGCCGCCCGCGTTCGACCCCGCCAGCAGCGCCCGCCTGGGCCTGCTGGTGGTCGCCCGGCTGGCGGCCCGGCAGGGCATCACCGTGCGGCTTCGCCCGTCGTCGTACGGCGGCATCACGGCCGTCGTGCTCATCCCGGCCGAGCTGGCCCTGACCGACCCGACCGACAAGGGCGAGCCGCTGGGCATCTTCGCCCCGCGGGCACCCCGCGCCGTCGAGGCGGCGCCCGCCGCCCCCGTCGAGGAGCAGACCGTCGACCTGGGCGCCGGCGGCGACGAGACCACCACCGTGCTGCCCAAGCGGGTGCGTAAGCCGGCCGCCGACACGCCGGTCGCCTCCGCTGACGAGGAGACCACGGTCTCGCTCGGCTCCGCAGAACCCGCCGCGGTCCCCCGCCAGCGCAGCGCCGACCAGGTCCGGACGATGATGTCCGCGTTCCAGTCGGGTACCGTGCGCGGGCGCGCGAAGGCCACCACCGAGAGCACCGCGAACGGGGACGCACCCGCCACAGCACAGACCCCGCAAGACAGCGCCGGTATGGAAGACAGCTCCACCCTGGAAGGACGTGCCTGACGTGGTACCGACGACGACCCGACCCGCGACCGACTGGCTGCTCGACGACCTGCTCGCGCGGGTGCCACAGGCCCGCTGCGCCGTCGTGCTCTCTGTCGACGGGTTGCTCACCGGAGTCTCCAGTGGCCTGTCCCGCGACGACGCCGAGCATCTCGCGGCGATCGCGTCGGGGTTCTCCAGTCTCGCCACCGCCACCGGCCAGCGCTTCAAGGGCGGCCAGGTGCGCCAGACCATCGTCGAGATGGAGGAGGCGTTCCTGCTGGTGAGCACGGCCGGGCAGGGCTCCTGCCTGGCGGTGCTGGCCGACCCCGACAGCGACCTCGGCATCCTCGCCTACGAGATGGCCATGCTGGCGACCCGGGTGGGCACGCATCTGGCCACACCGTCCCGGACGGGCACCGATGTCCACTGACCCGCTCGACGGTGTCGAGGAAGGCCCGGCCTGGTGGGACCACGAGGCCGGGCCCGTGGTGCGTCCCTACATGGTCACCGGTGGCCGGGTCCGTCCCGTCACCGTCGACTTCGATCTGATCACCTACCTGGTGGCCACGGCGACGCTGGCCGCGGACACCCCCAGCCCGGAGCACCAGGCGATCCTGGCGCTGACCCAGGAGCCGCGCGCGGTGGCCGAGGTGGCCTCGCGCGTGGACCTGCCCCTGGGTGTGGTTCGCGTGCTGCTATGTGATCTGCTTTCGGACGGGCTGATCTCCCGTTACGATCCCCCGGCCACTGACCATCTCCCCAACGTCGAAACCCTGCAGGCGGTGATCCATGGACTCCGTGCGCTCTGACACCGCGCCGGTCCCCCAGGCGCTCAAGATCCTGGTCGCCGGAGGCTTCGGCGCCGGCAAGACGACCCTGGTCGGCGCGGTGAGTGAGATCGCTCCACTGCGGACCGAGGAGGTGCTGACCACCGCGGGGGTCGGCACCGACGACACCACCGGGGTCGCCACCAAGACCACCACGACGGTGGCGATGGACTTCGGCCGGATCACCATCAATCCGAGCCTGGTGCTGTACCTGTTCGGCACCCCCGGGCAGAACCGGTTCTGGTTCCTGTGGGACGAGCTGGCCACGGGCGCGCTGGGCGCGGTGGTGCTGGCCGACACCCGCCGGCTGGCCGACTCGTTCGCCGCGATCGACTACTTCGAGCAGCGCAACACGCCGTTCGTCATCGCGGTGAACTGCTTCGACAACGACCAGCGCTACACCGCGGAGCAGGTGCGCGAGGCGCTGGACGTCGACGGCCACGTGCCGGTGCTGCTCACCGACGCCCGCGACCGGATGTCGGTGAAGAACGTGCTGATCACGCTGGTCGAGCACGTGCTGACCATGGTCCGCAGCTCCGTCCCGGCCTGACCTGCCACGACAGACGCCGGTGGGCGCGCCCCGCGCGCGCCCGCCGGCGTCTTCGCGTCACTTCTTGCGGCTGCGCATCACCAGGAGCACGACGCCGACGATGATCGCGACCACGACCAGGCAGCACAGCAGTCCGAAGATGCTGCCGAAGCCGAAGCTGCTCTTCTTCTTGCGCACGATGTCGGCGACGCCCGTCTCCTCCGCCCACGCGGTCGCGGGGATGAGCACGGTGGCGAGGAAACCGGTGACGACGGCGGCCCAAACACGAGAGATACGTTCCATGCGCGCCAGCGTAGAGGGCCTGCGCCACGGTCGGTCCACACAGCGTCAGGATTCTGCTACCGTCGCGCCTTGTGAGTGATCTTGAGATCCGCCGTGCCGTGCTCGCCGACGTGCCCGCCATCGTCGCGATGCTCGCCGACGACCCGCTCGGCGCGACCCGCGAGGGCGACCCGGCCGACCCCGCGTACGCCCAGGCCTTCGCCCAGCTCGACGCGGACCCGCAGCAACTGCTGGCCGTCGCCGAACGCGGCGGCGAGGTCGTCGGCACCCTGCAGCTCACCGTCATCCCGGGGCTCAGCCGCCGCGGCATGCGCCGCGCCCTGATCGAGGCCGTGCGGGTACGCGCCGACCAGCGCGGCCACGGCACCGGCCGGCAACTGGTCCAGTGGGCGATCGATCGCGCCCGTGCCGAGGGCTGCGGCCTGGTGCAGCTCACCACGGACAGGTCCCGGACCGACGCGCACCGCTTCTACGAGGGCCTGGGCTTCGAGGGGACGCACCTGGGTATGAAACTGGCACTGTGACCGCACCCGCGCCCCGCCCGCTGCTCGTCGTCGACGCCGCCAACGTCGTCGGCTCCGTGCCCGACGGCTGGTGGCGCGACCGCCAGGGCGCCGCCACCCGGCTGCGCGACGCCGTCGCCCGGCTGACCGGCACCGGGCTGCCGCGGCTGCCCGGCCCGCTCGACGTCGTGCTCGTCGTCGAGGGCGCGGCCCGCGGCGTGGCGGACACGCCCGAGGTGCGGGTGCTCGCCGCGCCCCACAGCGGCGACGACGCGATCGTCGACCTCGTGCGCCACGAGACCGCGCAGCGCCCCGCCGTCGTCGTGGCCACCGCCGACCGCGGCCTACGCGACCGCGTCACCGCCCTCGGCGCGCAGATCGTCGGCCCCCGCACCCTGCCCTACCCCTGAGCCTGGCAGCGCCCGTACGGCCCGCCTGCGGCGGCGCAGCAGCACCACCAACAGCACCGGCGGCGCCAGGCAGGCCAGCAGGCACACCACCGCCCACGGCTGCACGGCCAGCGGATTCGCGGCCCGGCTGTCGAACGTCCCGTGCTCGATGATGTCCCGTGGCACATTCAGCCCACCCGCGCCAGCGGCCAGCGTCAGCAACACCCGCGCCGAACCGTCCGCCCTGGCCGCCACCAGCTTCTCGGCCTGCTCCGGATAGCCCTCGTGGTCGACGAAGACCGGCTCACCGTCCCGCCAGCCCACGAGCCCGCCAGGCAGCCCCCGGCGTGCGGCCGCCGCCTCATCGGTGACCTTGCCGGTGACCGGGTCGACGTACTGCATCCGCCAGCCCCGCAGGCTGTCCGGCCACGTCTCGCAGCCCGTCCAGCCGCACCCGTCCGCGGCCACCAGCACCACCGAGCGGCCGTCCGGCGTCCACGCCGCCTCCCCGGCCAGCCGCTGCCCGTCCGTCAGCTCCGGCAGGAGATTTGGCGTCCCGGTGGCGATGTCGATGATGGTCAGCGCCTGCGGGCCGTCGCCCTTGCCGACCGTGATCGCGATGCGCTGCCCGTCCGGCGAGAACGCGCCCGCGGGGGTGTCCGCGTCGACGGTCAGCAGCATCTTCGTCGTGCCGGTGGCCAGGTCGTAATAGCCGATGTCGTCCGGATGCGAGGGGTCGCTCTCGCCGTTCGGGCCGTAGGAGATGAAGCCGTCGTCGCGGTCGACCACCAGCAGCAGCCGCTGCCCATCCCGCGACCACGCCAGCGGCCAGGCCCGGTCCACGGTCGGGATGCTGCGCCCGGTGACCAGGTCCACGATCTCGGACCAGCGCGCCAGGTAGCGGCCGTCCGGCGAGACGAAGCCGAACTCCTCGCCCGGGTTCTTCGGAAACAGCCGGTACGAGCCGTCGCGGCCGACCAGCACCCCGGTCGACTCCAGGTAGACGGTGTCCGGGTCGAGGAACGCCGCGACCACCGGCCCGTTCAGGTCCTGCTCGTAGCTCAGCTGCCACGGATACGGCCGCCCCAGCGCCCCGGGCGCGGGGCCGTCGGCCGGTTGCAGCCCCACGCCGCCTGTGACCAGCCCGGGCAGCGTCGCCAGCCCGGCCACCAACAGCACCCCGGCCAGCGCCGCCGCCCGGCGCACCCGCCGCCGGCGGCGGCCCCGCCGCCACAGCTGCTCGCCCAGCCGCGGCGCGGGCGCGGACTCCGCGGCCCGCCGCAGCGCCTCCCGCAACGTCTCGCTCACCGGTTCACCTCCGCCAGCGACCCCGACAGCTCCGGGGCGATCACCCGCAGCCGCGCCAGCGCATCCCTGGTCTGGCTCTTCACCGTGCCGACCGCGACACCCAGCACCGCGGCCGTCTCCGTCTCGCTCAGGTCCTCGAAGTAGCGCAGCACCAGGACCGCCCGCTGCCGCGGCGCCAGCCGAGCCAGCGCCTCACGCACCGCCAGCGCGGTCGCCGTGTCGCCCGAGAAGTCCGGCGCGGCCCGCTCCGGCAGCACCGCGACCGGCAGCGCCTCCCGCCGCACCCGCCGCCACCAGGACACGTGCTGGGTGTAGAGGATGCGGCGCACGTACGCGTCCGGCTCCCGCGCCGCGGACACCTGCTCCCAGCGCGACGCCAGCCGCAGCAGCGTCAGCTGCACCAGGTCGTCGGCCAGGAACGGGTCGCCGGTGAGCAGGTACGCCACCCGGGCCAGCATCGGCAGCCGGGAGCGGGCGTACTCGTGGAACGACTCGGCGTCGGACATCGCCACCTCCGCCTCGTACACGCGCCGGACCGGCCCCGCGGAGGGGTCCCCGCACGACCTATTCGATCGACGGAACACGCACGCGCCGCTAACGTGAGCCCCGACATGGACGTGAAGAAGATAAGCAAGCAGCTGGCGTACGTGCTGCGCCACCGCCCCGACACCATCGGCGTCACCCTCGGCCCCGACGGCTGGGTGCCGATCGACACCCTGCTGGCCGCGATGCGCGCCCACGGCAAAGGCATCAGCCGCGCCACCCTGGACGCCGTCGTCGCCGACAACGACAAGCAGCGCTTCGCCATCGACGGCGACCGCATCCGGGCCAGCCAGGGCCACTCCGTGCAGGTCGACCTCGGGCTGACCCCCGTCACCCCGCCCGAACGGCTCTACCACGGCACCGCCCGCCGCAACCTCGACTCGATCATGGCCGCCGGGGTGCACCGCGGCAGCCGCCACCACGTGCACCTGTCCGGCGACCCCGGCACCGCCCACAACGTCGGCAGCCGCCACGGCGCACCCGTGATCCTGATCGTCGACGCCGCCGCGATGGCCGCCGACGGCCACGCCTTCTACCGCAGCGCCAACGGCGTCTGGCTCACCGACGAGGTCCCCGCGACCTACCTGCGCGGCGAAACCCCACCCGGCTGAGCCGACCCCGGAAAGACGAATCGCCGGTGACCCGTAGGGTCCCGGCGATCGTGGTGCAAGAGAGCGGATGACGAGATTCGAACTCGCGACCCTCACCTTGGCAAGGTGATGCGCTACCAGCTGCGCTACATCCGCATGTCGTTCAGCTGGCCTTGCGGCTCACTGCCTGACAGGAGAGAACTTTAGCGGGTCGCCCGGCGGCCCCGCCACCGGGTATCCCCCGGACGCCGAGAACCCGGTCGAGACGGTGATGCGAAACGCCCTCACCTGCCCGTACCCTCGTGCCGTGACCTCCCCCCGCGCCCCCTTCGCCGCGCGTCTCACCCTGGCCCTCGCCCTCGTCGCGGCCCTGGCGGCCTGCTCGGCCGAGGAGCCCGCCGTCTGGCGGCAGCCCGCGGGCACACCCCCGGTGCCCGCGCCCGCCGACAGCGCCGCGCCCAGCAGCGCGGCACCGGCCGAGGAGATCACCCTGGCGTTCGCCGGCGACGTGCACTTCACCGGCCGCACCCTGCCGCTGCTGCAGAACCCCGACACCGCCTTCGGCCCCTACGCCGAGCAGCTGCGCGCCGCCGACTTCGCCATGGTCAACCTGGAGACGGCGGTCACCGACCGGGGCACCCCGCAGCCGAAGGAGTTCCACTTCCGCGCGCCGACCACGGCGTACGCCGCGATCCAGGCCGCCGGGATCGACCTGGTCTCCATCGCCAACAACCACACCCTCGACTACGGCCAGGTCGGCCTGCTCGACACCCTCGACTCCGCCAAGGCCGCCGGGATGCCGATCGTCGGCGCGGGGCACGACACCACCGAGGCGTACGCCCCGCACCTGGTCACCGTCAAGGGCGTCCGGCTGGCCGTCGTCGGCCTGTCCCAGGTCCACGAGCTCAAGGAGCAGTGGAAGCCCACCGCCACCCGCCCCGGCATCGCCATGGCGTTCGACCGCAAGCTGTCCGTGGCCGCCGTCAAGCAGGCCCGCGAACAGGCCGACGTGGTGATCGCCTTCATGCACTGGGGCACCGAGGGCCAGGGCTGCCCCAACGGCGACCAGAAGGGCATCGCCAAGGCCCTGTCCGAGGCCGGCGCCGACCTGATCATCGGCACCCACGCCCACGTGCTGCTCGCCGACGGCTTCCTGGGCGGCGCCTACGTGCACTACGGCCTGGGCAACTTCCTCTGGTACTCCACCTCCAAGAGCACCGACACCGGCCTGCTGACCGTGACGATCAAGGACGGGAAGGTCAAAACCCGGAAATTCACCCCCGGTGTCGTATCGGCCAACGGCCAGCCCAAGCCCGTCACCGGAGCCGCGCTGACCGCCGTACAGGGCCGGCTCACACAGGCCGCACGCTGCACCGGGCTGGCCGCCAGCCCGGCGGCGTGACGCGCCGGGGGACCCCGGTTTGTCAAGACCTCGCCGGACCGGCTAAAGTTCTCATCCGTTGGGCAAGCACGCCGGAAGGCGGGCGAAACTGACAAGCGGATGTAGCGCAGCTGGTAGCGCATCACCTTGCCAAGGTGAGGGTCGCGAGTTCGAATCTCGTCATCCGCTCGGAGAACCGCCGCAAGGCGTCACCACGGTGGAGTGGCCGAGAGGCGAGGCAACGGCCTGCAAAGCCGTGTACACGGGTTCAAATCCCGTCTCCACCTCGTAGTACAGCACGACAGCACGGGCGATTGGCGCAGTGGGAGCGCGCTTCCTTGACACGGAAGAGGTCACTGGTTCAAACCCAGTATCGCCCACCAGCAGTAACACGGTGAAAGCCCCTCCTCGGAGGGGCTTTCACCGTTCTGCGTCACAGTGTGTTGCAGCTCCCGACCTTGCC
The DNA here is from genome assembly GCF_011297315.1 of Catellatospora chokoriensis. Lineage (NCBI taxonomy): Bacteria > Bacillati > Actinomycetota > Actinomycetes > Micromonosporales > Micromonosporaceae > Catellatospora > Catellatospora chokoriensis. Next base: position 395,603 of record NZ_JAAOTI010000002.1, on the reverse strand, counting down.
TGGGGCGCCTATCCTCACCGGTCGTGGAAGCCATCGTGCCTGTCGTCATCGTCCTCGCGTTAATCGCGTTCCTTCTCGGCCGCGCGCGGGACAGTTCGCTTGCCAAGAAGATCGGTGAAGAAGTAGGCGGCCGGCAGGGGTCCGACGATCCGGTCGTCCTTCTCGAAAAACTGCATCAACTGCGGGAGGCCGGAGCGTTGAAGGATGCCGAGTATGAGGCTCAGAAGGCCCGCATACTCGATAAATAGGCGAGTACACGTGTCGAGGGAATCGGCGCTGATTCACATGCCATGCCTCAGTAGGGTGGCCCGATGCAGATCACGCACGAGCCCGCCGGATATCAGTGTCCCTTCTGCGATCTTCTGGCCGGCCAGGGCGATGAGATCAATGCCCCCGAGGACATCGTGCGGCGCACCGAGCACGCGGCGGCCCTGATCGCACCCCGCTGGTGGCCGAACAACCTCGGACATGTGCTCGTCATCCCGACCGGCCACCACGAGAATCTGTATTCGATCCCGGCCGACGCCTACCGGGCCGTGGGAGATCTGGTGCGTGAGGTGGCTGTCGCGATCCGGGAGACCTACGACTGCGAGGGCGTCTCCACCCGGCAGCACAACGAACCCGCCGGCTATCAGGACGTCTGGCACCTGCACGTGCACGTGTTCCCCCGCTATGCGGGAGACGAACTCTACCGATCGCGGCCCCGGGCCGGCTGGGCGACGCATGAGGAGCGTCAGGTCTACGCCAAGCGGCTGACCACTTACTTCGGCCGGCAGACCGCCGCGTGAGCACCGACTCCAGGAGTCATCCACCCAAGGACGCCGGGGTCCTTCGCATCGGCGGCGCTGATGCGCATCGAGGCTGCGACCAGGAAGAACATGGCCGAGCGACCCGCGCCGCGAGTCCCGCATCGACTGCGTGGACGAGCCCCTTCGGACACTGCCCGCGGGGCGTAAAGTCTCGCCATGCGCCCCCGCCTGATCCGCGAAGTGCCGAACGACGACCTGCTCCCCGTCGTCGCCGGGCCCGGCCCGGGACAGCTACGGCTGCGCCTGTTCGACGACTGGCTGCTTCCTGCCGGTGAGCTGGATCTGCCCGCGCTCGACCCGCGCCTGCGCTTCGCGCCGCTGCCCGGGCACACCGGGTCCCTGATAGCCGCGGGCGACGAGGTCCTGCTCGTGGAGCGCGACGGAACGGTGCGCTGGCGACGCCGCGAGGATCCGGACCCGGAGTATCCGGAGCAGGCCACGCCATACGTGGACCCGGGCGGCACGCTGTGGCTCTGGCTGCCCGGCAAGGAGGACCGCATCGCCGTCGTCGACCCGGCGACCGGCGACCGGCTTGCCGAGTACGCCGACGGCGAGAACTCCTACGGCGTCGCCGTGTTCTCCCACGGCAGCCCCGCGTTCTTCGCGCACCCCGGCGGCGACTGGACCGGCCTGCACGTCGCGGCCGGAGACCAGGGCTCGACGAGCTTCCGGGTCCGGTACGCCGACGGCCGGATCACCGCCCATGAATTCCTGGGCGAGGCGCTGGCCGGCTTCGACACCAACGGCACCCGCTACCTGGCCGCCCACCACGACGACGAAGAGTTCGCCATGCGCTCGTTCCCCGACGGTGAGGTGCTGGCCTCCTGCGCCCTCGATGACATCCCCGGCTATCAGGCGGGCGGACCGTACCGGATCGACTACGGCGCCTTCATGATCAACGATGACCTGGTGCTGGCCTGTGTCGAAGGCGACGGGATCGCGGAGGACGTGCTGCTGTCCAGCCATACCCTGCACTGGGTCGATACCGTCCGCTACCCGTCCGCGTCCGGCCTGCCGTGGCGGTCGGCGCGGCCCGGCCACTGGCTTACCCGCGGTAGCGACGCGACGAGGTTGTGGGCGCTGCCGTAGCGGACGGCCCGCGCGTATACCCCCTCTGAGCAGGGGAGATTCAGGATGGCCTAAGCTCCTGCGCCGTGACCCCCTCTCCCCCGGCACCCGTCCCCGTGCCCACGCGCCGACGTCGCCTCGTGATCGGCTCGGCTGCCGCAGTGACCGCGCTGGCCACCGCGGCCGGTGTCGGATTTGCCGTGTTCGGCGGCGAAGACCGCGCCCTCACCCTGGAGGTGACCAGCCCGTACGGCTACGCGGCGGGCGTCAGCTGGTCATCGCCCGACGACGGGTATGTGGATCACGAGCACGGGTCGGGCAACCCCATGCGCGCATCGGTCGAGCTGCCGTGGCGCACGACGATCCAGGTGGACTCGGCCGAAGGCGCGGTCTCGGTCGGCGCCATGGCCGTGCACGGCGAGGCGATCGGCTGCCGGATCCTGCGCGGTGACGTCGTGCTCGCCGAGAAGTCGAGCGGGATCGGCGCCGACTGCATCGTCACCATCCGGCGGGCGTTCGGGGCGGGCCGAACGGACTGACCGGCTATCCGATGGCGACCACCCGCGCCCAGCTCGGCGGCGTCTCCGGCACGTAATCCGGGTCGTCCTCGTCCCAGGTGCTCCCCCGGGGGAACAGCCCCACCACCGTCCGGCACGGCGGCTTCTCCTCCGGCCAGGGTGTCTGCCCGTCGGTCAGGGCCACGATGACGTCCGGGCGAGGGCTGAGCAGCAGCGCTTTGACGAACCCGGCCCGCAGGTCCGTGCCCCCGCCGCCGGTCAGCGGGATCCCCTCGGCCCGGCACGGCGGGTACGCGACCCCCGCCGCCGCGTCGCATGCCAGCACCGTGACCAGGTCCCGCCGGCCGCCCACGGCACGGGCGATGGCGGTGACCTCCAGCAGCGCACTGCCCAGTTCGGCGTCGCTGACCGACCTGGACGTGTCGATGACCACCGCGACCCGGGGCGGCCTGCGCCGCAGGCTCGGCAACACGACACCGGGCAGGCCCGCGGCACGGCGCGACGGCCGACCGTAGGTGTACGTGCCGATCTCGGACGCGCCGCCGATCGAGCGCGGGCCGGTCTGGCTGGAGTCGAACACCACCGCCCGGGTGCGCGAGTTCGTCCGCGCCGCGACGGACGCCAACCCGGTGTCGAGCGCGCAAGGCTGAGCGCCCTTCGTCCAATCTGGCACGTCGAAGGCCTTGACCTGCCCCGGTATCGACCTCCTTAATCTTCCCTAAGGGAAACGCTGTTTCACTAAGGGAAACCGGAGGCACCATGTCGATCCACAGAGCCGCCCTCGCCCTGACCCTCGTCGCCACCCTGTTCGCCGCCCCGACCCCCGCGTCCGCCGCCCCCGGCGTCGTCGAGGTCAGCAACACCGTCGACATCCGCTGCGCCTTCTACACGATGAAGGCCGACGTCGACTGGTACTTCCCGGCCGGCACTCCGCGCGGCCTGGTCTACCTGCAACACGGCTTCTCCCGCAGCAACGGCAACGTGCAGGACCTGGCCGAGCACTACGCCGCAGCGGGTTTCGTGGTCTTCGCGCCGACCCTGCCGTCGGCCAACCTCTACGGCTGCACGGTCAACAACATCGGCAACAACACCGCGTTCCTCGACAACGTCGCCGACCTGCTCGGCAAGGCCGCCGACAGCACCGACAAGCTGGGCCGCAGCTTCGCCGACGCCCGCACCAGGGCCGGCCGGGCCGGGCTGGCGCTGCCGACCAGCTACGTGCTGTCCGGCCACTCCGCGGGCGGCGAGGTCGCCGCCTATGTGGCCAACAAGCTGCGCACCTCGTACGCGGCCCAGTTCGCCAAGGTGAAGGCGCTGGTGCTGCTCGACCCGGTGAAGTCGCCGGTCGGGCAGAGCATGGCGAACGCCTTCCACGGCCTGAAGACCACCACGCTGCCGATGTACGCGATCTCGTCGCCGCCGTACCTGGCCAACAGCAACGCGAGCGGCACCGTCGAGCTGGTGAACGACGTGCCGCGGCCGTTCCTGGGCGTGCGGCTGACCACCGGCTGCCACTGCGACGCCGAGGGTGCCAGCACCGACGGCCTGTGCACGCTGACCTCCGGCACGCCGCAGTCGCAGAACGTCGCGGCCCTGCAGGCCCTGGCCGTCACCTGGGCCGTCGACGGCGTCACCGGCACCACGACCGCCACCCACTACCCCGGCGGCACGTACTACGGCGACCTGCTCGCCACCGGCGTCATCCAGACCCTCAGCGGCGTCTGACCAGCGCCGCAGGACGACGCCCGTTAAGAAGGGCACCTTCTACAACGCGGAGCGTGGTGAAGGTGCCCTTCCTTCGGCTCGGGGGGTGGCGGGCAGCTCGTCTTGGATCTGCTGGGTGAGGGCGGTCATCGCGGTTCGGGCGCGCTCGCCGTCGCGGCGCTGGATCGCCTGGGCGACGTCGGCGTGCAGCGTGAGCGCACGCCGGTCGGGGTGCTGCGGCATGAGGTGGTGGTGATGGCGGCCGGTCAGCGACTCGGCCACGAGTTCGTGCAGGCCGGCGAACATCTCGTTGCCGGAGTGCAGCAGCACCCGCCGGTGGAACTCGATGTCGGCGCGCAGGAAGCCCGGCTCGTCGCCGGACTCCGCCGCCGCCCACAGCTTCGCGGCGAGCGCGACCAGTTCGGCCGCCTCGTCGGCGGACGCCCGCCGGGCCGCCAGCAGCGCCGCCTGCGGCTCGACCGCGGCCCGCAGCTCGGTCAGCGAGCGCAGCTGGGCCAGCCGCTCGTCCGACGCCAGCCGCCAGCGGATCACCTGCGGGTCGAAGACGTTCCAGTCGGCGGCGGGACGGATCCGGGTGCCGACCCGGCGGCGCGCCTCGACCAGGCCCATCGACGCCAGCACCCGCAGCACCTCGCGGACCACCGAACGCGACACGCCGCACCGTTCGACCAGCTCGTCGACGTAGAGCACGGTGCCGGGCGGGAAGCCGCCGCCGCAGATCGCGACGCCGAGCTCGTCGAGGACGCGGGCGTGCAGCCGGGAGGCGGCGGGAGGGGTGTCCATCCCATACAACATATCAGTTTATGGGTTGGTCTTGATTACGTCTGATTTATGGGCCTAGCATTTCGGGGCGAACCATCCGGTGCACCGTCCAGAAAGGGCACCTCGTGAAAATCGTCGCCGCGGAAGTCATCGTCACCAGCCCCAACCGCAACTTCGTCACACTGAAGATCACGACGGAGGACGGGATCACCGGCCTGGGCGACGGCACGCTCAACGGCCGCGAACTGTCCGTCGCCTCCTACCTGACCGATCACGTCGTGCCGCTGCTCATCGGCCGCGACGCCCACCGCATCGAGGACACCTGGCAGTACCTGTACCGGTCGGCGTACTGGCGGCGCGGGCCGGTCACCATGGCCGCCATCGCCGCCGTCGACGTGGCCCTGTGGGACATCAAGGCCAAGGCCGCCGGTATGCCGCTCTACCAGCTGCTGGGCGGCGCGTCCCGCAACGGCATCATGGCGTACGGGCACGCCTCCGGCCGCGACCTGCCCGAGCTGTTCGACTCCGTGCGCAAGCACCTGGCGCTCGGCTTCCGGTCCATCCGCATCCAGACCTCCGTGCCGGGCATCGACGCGGTCTACGGCGTCGCCGCGCAGAGCGAGGGCGAGCGCTACGACTACGAGCCCGCCCAGCGCACCCCGCTGCCCGTCGAGGAGGACTGGGACACCCGCGCCTACCTGCGCCACCTGCCCGGCGTCTTTGAGGCCGTGCGCAACGAGTTCGGGCCCGAGCTGCCGCTGCTGCACGACGGCCACCACCGGATGACGCCCATCCAGGCCGCCCGGCTCGGCAAGGATCTGGAGCCCTACGACCTGTTCTGGCTGGAGGACTGCACCCCGGCCGAGAACCAGGAGGCGCTGCGCCTGGTCCGGCAGCACACCACCACCCCGCTGGCCATCGGCGAGGTCTTCAACACCGTCTGGGACTACCAGACCCTCATCCGCGAGCAGCTCATCGACTACGTGCGCTCGGCGGTCACGCACACCGGCGGCATCACCGCCATGCGCAAGCTGCTCGACTTCGCCGCGCAGTACCAGATCAAGTCCGGCATCCACGGGCCGACCGACATCTCCCCCGTCGGCATGGCCGCCGCGCTGCACCTGGACCTGGCCATCCACAACTTCGGCATCCAGGAGTACATGCAGCACAGCCCGCTGACCGACGAGGTGTTCCGGCAGTCGTTCACCTTCACCGACGGCTACCTGCACCCCGGCGAGCAGCCCGGCCTCGGCGTCGAACTCGACGAGCGGGCCGCCGCGCGCTTCCCGTACGTGGCCGCGTACCTGCCGGTCAACCGGCTCAAGGACGGCACCGTCCATGACTGGTGACCAGCCCGCTGCGCACCCGGCCTGGCTGCCCGACAAGGCGTTCCGGACCGTCGGCTCGCGCCACGTGCTGGTCTGCGCCGACGGGCCGCTCGCGCAGACCGTCGCGCAGGAGGTCGCCCACGCCGCCGAGCAACACGGCGGCAGCCTGCACCACCGGCCCGCGGGACAGGCGGCACCGCACCCTGACGGCGACAACGCCGAAGACGGCAGCGGCACGGAAGCGCACGGCGGCACGAGCAACGGCAGCGGCGCGGCAGGCGAGCCCCGGTTCGACCTGGTGCTGGCGCTGACCGGCGCGGACGACCTGCCCGAAGCGGCGGCGATGGTGCTGGCCGAGCTGGACTGGCGGTCGGGCCGGGGCATGCTCGGCGCGGAGGGTTTCGCGCTGGGGCGGCGCGACGGCGTCACCGTGGTCCTGGCCGACGAACCGGCGGGGCTGCTCCACGGGCTGTTCCAGGTGGTCCGGCTCGGCGAGACCGCGTTCGGCGCGACGCAGCCGATCGAGGTCCACCACCCGGTGACAGCACGCCGGATGCTGAACCACTGGGACAACATCGACGCCCATCCGGTCATGGGCCAGGTCGAACGCGGCTACTCCGGCGGCTCGATCTTCTGGCGGGACGGCGGACTGACCCCGGACCTGGGCCGGGTCCGCGCCTACGCCCGGCTGCTGGCCTCGATCGGCGTCAACGCGGTCACCGTCAACAACGTCAACGTGCACGCCACCGAGGCGCGCCTGCTCACCGACCGGCTCGGCGACGTCGCGGCGCTCGCCGAGGTGCTGCGCCCGTACGGCATCCGGACCCACCTGTCGGTCAACTTCAACTCCCCGGTCGCGCTCGGCGGCCTGCCCACCGCCGACCCGCTCGACGACGGCGTACGCGCCTGGTGGGCGGACACGACCCGGCAGGTGTACGCGGCGATCCCCGACTTCGGCGGGTATGTCGTGAAGGCCGACTCCGAGGGGCAGCCCGGCCCGTTCGGCTACGGGCGCACCCACGCCGACGGCGCGAACACCCTGGCCGCCGCGCTGGAGCCGTTCGGCGGCGTCGTGCACTGGCGCGCATTCGTGTACAACCACACGCAGGACTGGCGCGACCGCAGCACCGACCGGGCCCGCGCGGCGTACGACCACTTCGCCCCGCTCGACGGCCAGTTCGCCGGCAATGTGATCCTGCAGGTCAAGTACGGTCCGATCGACTTCCAGACCCGGGAGCCGGTGTCGCCGGTGATCGCCGCGATGCCCGGCACCCGGCTCGCGGTGGAGCTGCAGGTGACCCAGGAGTACACCGGCCAGCAGCGGCACGTGTGCTACCTCGGCCCGCTGTGGCACGAGGTGCTGGCGTTCGAGCCGTGGGGCGACGGACGGACCGTGGCCGCGGTGGCCGCCGGGCGGGGCGCCGACAACGGCCCCACGGGGTTCGAGGGCGGCCTGGTCGCCGTGTCCAACGTGGGCGACGACCCGTTCTGGACCGGGCATCCGCTGGCGCAGGCCAACCTGTATGCCTTCGGCCGGCTCGCCTGGAACCCGCACCTGGACCCGGCCGCGGTCCTCGACGAGTGGATCGACCTGACCTTCGCCCCGGCGGCGACCGCCGACCCCGGCCTGCTGCGGCAGACCCTGCACGAGGTCATGGACGGCTCGTGGCAGACCTACGAGTCGTACACCGCGCCGCTGGGCGTCGGGTTCATGGTCCGGCCCGGCAGCCACTACGGCCCCGACGTCGACGGCTACGAGTACACCCCGTGGGGCACGTACCACTTCGCCGACCGCGACGGCATCGGCGTCGACCGCTCCCGCGCCACCGGCACCGGCTTCACCGGCCAGTACCCGCAGCCGTGGGCGCAGGTGTACGAGTCGGCCGACTCGTGCCCCGACGAGCTGCTGCTGTTCTTCCACCACGTGCCCTACACCCACGTGCTGCACAGCGGGAAGACGGTCGTCCAGCACATCTACGACACCCACTTCGAGGGCGCGGACCGGGTCGCCCGCATGCGGTCGCGGTGGGCGGGCCTCGCCGGGCTGGTCGCCCCGGACCTGGACGCCCGGGTGCGCGAGCGCCTCGACGAGCAGTCGCGCTGCGCCCAGGAGTGGCGCGACCAGATCAACACCTACTTCTACCGCAAGTCCGGCATCCCCGACGCCCACGGCCGCCGCATCCACTGACGCCCTGCCGCCACCCGTCACATGATCGCTCGACTTGCCAGGCACCTGGGCGAAAGCCGGCTCAAGATACGCACATCTGCCGGCAAGTCGGATGACCTCGGCCCGCCGCGGTGTCACGCGGATGCGGAGTCCCACGCCGCACCCGCGTGACGCCGCGAGACCGGCGACCCGCGCCCGCGGGCCGCCGTGCGGCCTGACCGCCGTCAGGCCGTCTCGCGCAGCACCACGACACCGAGCGGGTCGAGGGCGAGCGGCTGCCCGGCCTCGACCCGCTCCCCCGTCAGCAGGTCGACCCCGCCGGCGCAGGCGGTCACGGTGACCTTGTCGGCCCGGTGGTTGAGCAGGAACCGCAGGCGGGTCCCGTCGGGGGCGATCCGCACCGCCGTCTCCAGGTCGGCGACGTCGGCGTACGGCCCGAGCAGGTCGTGGCGGGCCAGCACCTGCCGCATCACCCACGAGACGCCGTCCTGTTCCAGACCGGCGGCGACGTACCAGCCGTGCCCGTCGCCGAACGTGTTGCGGGTGACGGCGGGCGTGCCCGCGTAGAAGTCGGCCCGGTAGGTGCCGACCACGTCCGCGCCCTGCGGGACGACCAGCTCGAACAGCAGCCGCGACGCGGCTTCGAGCCGGTCGTCGCCGCACTCCAGCAGCACCGGGTTGACCACGTCGGCCTCGCGGGCGTCCCACTCGTCGACCCGTACGCCCATCAGGGGTGCGAGCGGGCCGGGCACGTCGGTCAGGAACGCGTTGTCGTCCTCGTCGACCCGCCCGGACAGGAACGTCGTCACCACCGAGCCACCGCGCGCCGCGACGGCCTCCAACCGCCGGGCCAGGTCGCCCTTGACCATGTGCAGGGCGGGCGCGACGACCACGTCGTAGCGGCACAGGTCGGCGGTCACCGGCACCACGTCCACGTCGGCCCCGGCGTCCCACAGCGCCCGGTGGTAGGCGAGCACGACCTGCTGGTAGCGCACCAGCCGGGACGGGCCGTCGGAGATCTCCAGGGCCCACCAGCTGTCCCAGTCGAACAGCAGCGCGACCCGGGCCGGGGTCCGCGCGCCCAGGCTCACCCCGCCGAGCCGCTCCAGTTCCGCGCCGAGCTGCGCGACCTCGCCGAACACGCGGGTGTCGGACCGGCCGGCGTGGCCGACGACCGCGCCGTGGTACTTCTCGCTCGCGCCCCGCGAGGCCCGCAGCTGGAAGTACAGCACCGCGTCCGCGCCGTGTGCGACCGCCTGCCAGCTCCACAGCCGGTTGATCCCGGGCCGTTTGAGCGGGTTCACGTCGCGGCAGGCGGTGGTGCTCGGGGTCTGCTCCATCAGCCAGAACGGCTGCCCGCCCTTGAGACCGCGCATCAGGTCGTGGGCCAGCGCCATCCGGGGAGCGGACCGGTCGTCGGGCGGGTAGTTGTCCCAGGACGCGAAGTCCAGGTGCGCCGCCCAGCGGTGGTAGTCGACCGGCCGGTACATGCCCATGAAGTTGGTGGTGACCGGGGTGTCCGGGCTGGACTCGCGGATCGCGGCCTTCTCGTCGACGAAGTTGGTCAGCATCGCGTCGGACATGAAGCGCAGGTAGTCCAGGGTGATGCCCTGGAATGCGGTGTGGTCGGGGCCGCGCCAGTGCTCGGTCAGCGCCGACGGGGCCTCGATCTCGCCCCAGTCGGTGAACGTGTGCGACCAGAACGTGGTGCACCAGGCGTGGTTGAGCCGGTCCAGGGTGCGGTACTTCTTGCGCAGCCAGTCCCGGAACCCGGCGGTGCACAGCTCGCAGTAGCAGGCCCCGCCGTACTCGTTGCCCACGTGCCAGGCGATCACGGCCGGGTTGTCGGCGTAGCGGGCGGCGATCCGGCGGGCCAGTTCGGCCGACAGCCGCCGGAAGACCGGCGAGCTGGGGCACGAGTTGTGGCGCTGGCCGAACCGGTGCCGGCGGCCCTCGAAGTCGGTGCGGGTCACCTCGGGGTGGGCGCGGGCCAGCCAGGCCGGGTGCGCGCCGGTGCCGGTCGCCAGGCAGACGGCGCGGCCCTCGGCGGCGGCCCGCTCGACGATGGCGTCGAGGGTGGTGAAGTCGTACACGTCGGGCGCGGGCTGAGTCGACGCCCAGGTGAACACGCCGACCGTGACGGTGTCGATGCGCGCGGCGTCGAACAGCCGGTAGTCCTGCGTCCACACGTCCTGCGGCCACTGCTCGGGGTTGTAGTCGCCGCCGTAGCAGATCTTCGGGGTGGCGGGCAGGGTCATGCGATGAACTCCCGGGAGATCTGGCCGACCAGCGGACGGCAGTTGCGCAGCAGCACGTACACCAGCAGCGAGCCGGACAGGGTGAGCACCGCCTCGGACAGCAGCACGGTGAGCCCGGCCGCCGCGACGAGCACGCTGAGGTTGCCGAGGGTGACCGCGGGGCGGCGGACGAGGAAGTACGAGGCGAGCCGGGCGGCGTCGCGCACCCGGAAGTCGAACAGCGCCGTGATCACCAGCAGGTTCGTGCCCCACAGGGCTGCCGCGACGGCGAGCACGACCAGCAGCGCCGCCCACCACCGGGGCACGGCGGCGGCGTCGAGGTGGGCCAGGTTGACGGCGACGACGGCCAGCCACAGCAGCAGCGGAGCCCAGACCCGTAGCACAGGCTTGAGGTTGAGCCGGTAGCCGCGCCAGAACGCCGCCGCGGGGGTCAGGTCCGCGAGGTCGGCGCGGTGGTGGTGCAGCGCGTACAGGGCAGCCGCCACGGCCGGACCCAGCGGCAGCGCGCAGGCCGCGAACAGCGGGATGTTGCTGGCGTCGCGGGCCAGCAGCACCAGCGGCACCAGGCCCGGCAGCGTGGTCGCCACCAGCAGCAGCTCGACCACGAGCAGGCTGTAGACCAGCGCCGCGGCCCGGGACAGCACCCCCTGCCCGAACCGGCCCGCGGTGAGGTCAGCCATCGCTTCTCCCCGGCGGCTGCGGGGCGGAGCGGCTCAGGCCGAGCAGCCGGTCGTCGTCCCACCAGGGCGGGGTCTCGTCGACGACCGGGGTCAGCTCGACCAGGGTCACCTCGTGCCGGGCCAGCACCAGGTCCAGCTCGACGCAGCCGCCGACCCGGGACAGGCTGCGGTGGGTGCGGGCCGGTTCGGCGGCCTCGTACAGGTCGGCGAGCTGGCGCGAGCCGGGTGAGACCGGGCGGCCCATCTCGCACCAGGCCGCCCAGGCGTTGCCGGCCTCCTCGCTGACCGAGGAGCGGCTCAGGTATACCGACGGCGTGGTCGGCCCGCCGACCGGCACGGACAGGCGCACCGTGTGGCCGTCGATGGGCGGGCCGCCGGTGACGTCGACCGGGGCCCAGGCCAGCACGGTGACCCGGCCGGTGTCGTCGCGGGTCACCAGGTGGTCGGCGCCGCGGGTGAGGACCGCCTCGCCCATCCGGGCCATGAACGCGTACAGGTGGTAGGTGGGTTTGCGGATCTGCCGGTGGGTGAGCAGGCCGAAGCCGCCGTGGAACAGCGACGTCGGCACGCCGACCTCCTCGAACATGTCGCTGAACGTCCAGTACGAGAACGAGTCGACCAGGTCGCCGCCGTTGGCCAGCACCGGCGCGAGGTATGCCGCGTGCAGGGCCGTGTCGTGCACCGGGTTGTCGGGCCGGTAGGAGGAGTTGAACTCGGTGATGTGCACCGGCAGCCCGGCCAGCGCGGTGGCCGCCAGCAGCTCCCGCGGGGTGGCGAACTGCTCCAGCAGCCGCTCGGCCGGGGCGAGGGTCTGGTGTACCCCGAACGGCACGTGCTGGGCGGGCCCGGAGGTGTACGCGTGCTTGCTGACGAAGTCGACGGGCACCCCGCGTCCGTCCGTGAACTCCGCGAACGGGATCAGCCAGTCGTCCGCCCCGGGTGAGATCGCCGGCCCGCCGACCTGCAGCGACGCGTCGACCGCCTTGACCGCGTCGGCGCTGACCTCGTACAGCCGGTGGTAGGCGTCCCGGTCGGCGCCGGCCCAGAACTCCTTGAGGTTGGGCTCGTTCCACACCTCGATCGGCCAGGTGCGCACCTGCTCGATGCCGTACCGGTCGACGAGGTGCGACACCGTCGCCTTGACCAGGTCGGCCCACTGGCGCAAGGAGCGGGGCGGGGTGACGTTGCCGCCCCACCAGAACACGGTCTGCTCGCCCGAGGCCAGCGCCGCGGGCATGAAGCCCAGCTCCACGAACGGGCGGATGCCGAGGTCGAGGTAGGCGTCGACGACCTGGTCCACGTAGGTGAAGTTGTGCCGGACGCGGGTCGCGCCCTGGTACTCGTACGGCCGGTACACCCCGACGCCGTCGGACAGCAGGCCGTGCCCGCGGATGTGCCGGAAGCCGATGTCGCGCTGGATCATCGCCAGCGAGTCCTGGTGGTCGCGCCGCAGGGCGAGCTCGAAGCGGCCGGTGCCGACGCAGAAGCGCCAGGCGTCGGTGAGCCGGCCGGAGGCGGTCTCGGGTACGTGGATGCGCATGGCGGTTCCTCTGAGTGCACGAGAATGCGCCCGGCCGCGCCCGGGGGAACGGGCGCGGCCGGGCCGGTGGTCAGCCCCGCTGCTTGGCGAAGCGGTCGTAGGCCTTGTTGACGAGCTCGATGTAGGCGTCCATGTTCTTGGCCTTGAGCTCGGCGACGTAGGCATCCCATTCGGACAGGTCACGCTGGCCGAGGATGAACTTGAGCGTCATCTGGGACACGTGGTCCTTCAGCGGCGTCTCCCAGAGGGTGGCCTGCTCGGCCTCGGCGTCCTCGTACGGGTGCGGCGGCGGCACGGGCAGGATCTTCCTGGTGTCCATCGCCTTCTGGTAGTCCAGCTCCTCGGCGGAGAAGGTCGACTGGAGCAGCTGGGTGGTGCCGCCGTAGGCGAACACGCCGTTGCCGAAGCCGAAGTCCTTCTGCAGGTGCTTCGTGGCGGTGGGGTTGAGCTTGACGTAGTCGACGTCGGGCGCGAGCGTGAACTTGCCGGAGGCGTCCTTGTTGTAGGTGGTGCCCGGCACGCCCCACTTGGCGAACTCCTGGCCCGCGTCGGAGTAGTACAGCCAGTCGATGAACTGCATCATCGCGACGAAGTTCTTGCTCTCCCGGGCCTTCTTGGAGATCATGACGCCGTTCTCGAGCCGGCTGCCGGCCTTGACCTCGCCGGCCGGGCCGACCGGCTGCGGGATCTTGACCATGGTCGCCTTGGGCAGGGTCTCGGCCATCGTCGTGCGGTACTTGTTGACCAGCTCCTGCGCGTTGGCGCTGATCACGAAGGACTTGCCGGTGGCGAGCTTCTGGATGGCGGTGTCGTCGTCCTGGGTGAAGCTCTCCGGGTCGAGCAGGCCCTCCTTCACCAGCTTGTTCAGGTAGGTGACCAGCTGCTTGTAGCCGTCGGTGGCGCCGGTGAAGACGAACTTCTTGGCGCTGGCGTCCCAGTAGTCGTTGCGGTAGCCCCAGCCGCCGTTGGTGCTGAACGCCCCGGCCATGTAGTTGAACAGCGCGCCGCCGGGCGTGGGCTTGCTCCACCGGTCCGACATCGGGTACTGGTTGGGGTACGCCGCCTTCATCGCCTTGAGCATGGTGTACACCTCGTCCCAGGTCTTGGGCACGGTGAGGTTGAGCTGGGCGAGGATGTCGGTGCGCACGCCGAGGGAGTAGTCGGTCCACACGTTCTCGTGCAGGCCGGGCAGCAGGTAGAACTTGCCGTCGAGCTGGCGCAGCTGGTCGACGTCAGGCTGCAGGTTCCACTTGGCGATCTTGTCCTTGAAGTTCGGCATCAGGTCGAGGTAGTCGCTGACCGGCAGGATCGACCCCGAGGCCACGAACGGGGTCTCCTGGCCGGGGTAGGTCTTCGGGATGATCAGCGGTGCGTCGCCCGCGCCGATGAGCAGGCTGCGTTTCTGCTCGTAGTCCGACAGCGGCACCGCGGTCGGCTGCAGCGTGACGCCGGTGCGCTTGGTCAGCTCGGACCAGAACAGCCACTCGTTCTTGAGCGGGTAGTTCGGGTGGTTGTTGTACAGGATCGAGAAGTTCAGCGCCTCGGTCGCCTTGAACTGCGAGTTCACGCCGTAGTCGGACATCGCGCCGACGCGGTTGCCGGACAGGTCGTCGGAGGCGGGTTCCTCGCCGGTGCACGCGGACAGGGATACAGCCAGCAGCGCGGCGGCGAACGCCGCGACGCGTCTGCGGGAGCGGATTGCCATATGTTTGCGCCTTTCAGGATGGGGAGTGGAAGGTGCGACTTGCGGATATCGCCGGTTCACCCCTTGACCGCCCCGAGCATCACGCCGGACACGAAGTACCTCTGGACGAAGGGGTAGACCAGCAGGATCGGCACGACGGTGAGCACGATCGTCACGGCCTGGATGTTGGCCGCCGTTTGCAGATCGGCGTCGGCTGCGCCGACGGAGCCCGCCCCGGTCGCCCCGGCGATGAGATTGCGCAGGTAGACGGTGACGGGGAACAGGTCTGACTGGTCCATGTAGAGGAAGGCCGAGAACCACGAGTTCCAGAAGGCCACCGCGTAGAACAGCACCATCGTCGCGATCATGGCTTTGGACAGCGGCAGCACGATGCGCCACAGGATGCGGTAGGTGTCCAGGCCGTCGACGGCGGCGGCCTCCTCCAGCTCGACCGGCATGCTCTCGAAGAAGGCCTTCATGACCAGCAGGTTGAACACGCTGATCGCGTTGGGCAGCGCGATCGCCCACACCGAGTTCTTCAGGCCCAGGCTGGTGACCAGGATGTAGTTCGGGATCAGGCCGCCGGAGAAGAACATCGTGAACACGGCGACGCCGACCAGCGCCGACCGGCCGCGCAGGTGCTTCTTGGACAGCACGTACGCGTAGCAGGTGGTCAGCACGATGGCGACGGCGGTCGCGACGACGGTGTAGAAGACGGTGTTGCGGTAGTTGGCCCAGAACATGTCGTCGGCCATGACCAGCTTGTACGTGCTGAGGTTGAACCCGCGCGGCACCAGGTTGACCTGCCCGGCCCGGATGTAGGCCTCCTGGCTGAACGAGCGCGCCACCACGTTGACGAACGGGTACAGCGTCACGATCACCACGACGGTCAGCACGACCGCGTTGACGGCCTGGAACACCCGGTAGCCCCGGGTGACCTTCATGCCGCGCCGCCGCCGTGCCACCGGCAGGGGCGGGGCCGGGGCCGGCTTCTGTTCGACGGTCACCACAGGCTCGTCCCTACTGCGCGGCGGGCGATGAGATTGGCCGTCAGCACCAGCGTCAGGCCGATCACGGCCTCGAACAGGCCGATCGCGGCGGCGTAGCTGAAGCTGTTGGACAGCACGCCCATCCGGAACAGGTACGTGGAGATCACGTCGCCGGTGGGATACGTCAGCGGGTTGTACAGCAGCAGGATCTTCTCGAACCCGACCGCCATGAACGTGCCGATGTTGAGGATCAGCAGGGTCACCATGGTCGGCCGGATGCCGGGCAGGGTGACGTGCCAGGTCTGGCGCCACCGGCTCGCCCCGTCGATGCGGGCCGCCTCGTACAGGTCGGAGTCGATCGTGGTCAGCGCGGCCAGGTAGAGGATCGTGCCCCAGCCGACGGTCTGCCACGCCTCCGAGGAGACGTAGATGGTGCGGAACCACTCCGGCTGCTGCAGGAACGGGATCGGCTCCCCGCCGAAGGCCCGCACCAGCTGGTTGACCGTGCCGTCGACGCTCAGCAGCTGCATCACCATCGCGGCGATGATCACGACCGACAGGAAGTGCGGCAGGTAGGACACCGACTGCACGAAGCGCTTGAGCCGGCGGCTGCTCAGCTCGTTGAACAGCAGCGCCAGCACGATCGGCAGCGGGAAGCAGACCACCAGCGTCAGCACGCCCAGCACCAGGGTGTTGGTGAAGACGTTCCAGAACGTCGAGTCGCTGAGGAACATCTCCACGTAGCGCAGGCCGACCCAGTACTCGCCGAGCGGGTTGCCGCCGGGCTGGAACTTACGGAACGCGATGACGTTGCCGACCATCGGC
This sequence comes from Catellatospora chokoriensis, assembly GCF_011297315.1. Taxonomy (NCBI): domain Bacteria; kingdom Bacillati; phylum Actinomycetota; class Actinomycetes; order Micromonosporales; family Micromonosporaceae; genus Catellatospora; species Catellatospora chokoriensis. The sequence goes on along the minus strand of NZ_JAAOTI010000002.1, from coordinate 379,250 downwards.
AGGTAGCGGAAGACCGCGAAGAACAGCAGCGGCAGCAGCGCCAGCGAGTACAGCTGCCAGTCCCGGCGCAGCGCCCGCCGCCAGGTCAGCCGCTTGGCGCGGACGACCGGCGGGCGCGCGGGCACCGGCGGGGCCGCCTCCGCTGTGGACCGTGGCGGGTCCAGCGTCCCGGGCACGCTCATTCTCGGACCTCCCCTGTTCAAACCGAAGCGCATTCCGTACGACCACGGCGCGGTCCGTCACGGACAGCGGGTGCCGACCTCCGCGTTTCACCGAAAGTTTCGGAAATATTGCGTTACCTGTGCCGGGCAACTTAAGCGCCGCGCTGGGACGTGTCAAGGGTCGTTGAACTGCTGACACAAACGATTGCAGTGCGTGACAATCCGGAGAGGACCGTCGATCCCCTCGATCCCTCGAAACATCACACTGGCCGAGAATGCCGATCGTGGTGTTAGAGTTCGGGCCGAAACTTCCGAGGCAGCTGGCGAGGCAATGATGACGAAGTCCCAGCCGAGCACCGCATCCAGCGCGGTGACGATCGCGGCCATCGCCGACGAGGTCGGCGTCTCCACCGCCACGGTCTCCAAAGTCCTCAACGGACGCCTCGACGTCTCCGCCGTGACCAGAGCCCGCGTCGAAGCCAGCCTTGAACGCAACCGCTACCGCCGCCGCGCCCGACGCCTGCCCACCGGAGCGGGCCAGATCGACCTCGTCTTCCACGAATACGACTCCACCTGGGCCATGGAGATCATCCGCGGGGTCCAGACGATCACCGCCCCCGCCAAGGTCGACGTGGTGCTGTCCCAGCTCGACGGCCGCCACCGGCCGCCGCAGGAATGGCTCGACGGCGTGCTCGCCCGCAAGCCACTCGGGGTTCTGTTCGTGCAGTGCCACCTCGCCGAACCCCAGCGCCAGCAGCTGCACCGCCGCGCGATCCCGTTCGTCGTCATCGACACCGACAGCGCCACCTCCGCCTCGGTGCCCACCGTCGGCGCCAACAACTGGAGCGGCGGCCTGCTCGCCACCCGCCACCTGCTCGAACTCGGCCACCGCCGGATCGCCGTCATCTCCGGCCCGACCGACGTGCTGTGCAGCCGCGCCCGCACCGCCGGATTCCGGGCGGCGCACGAGGAGGCCGGCCTCTCCGTCGACCCCGACCTGGTCCGGCACGGCACCTTCTACGTCGCCACCGGCCACGAGCACGCCATGGACCTGCTCACCCGGCCCGACCGGCCCACCGCCGTCTTCGCCGGCTCCGACATGCAGGCCATGGGCGTGCTGCGCGCCGCCCGCCAGCTCGGCCTGCACGTGCCCGACGACCTGTCCGTCATCGGCTACGACAACCTGCCCGTCGCCGCCTGGACCGACCCCGCCCTCACCACCATCCACCAGCCGCTGCGCGACATGGCCGGCGCCGCCGCCCAGATGCTGCTCGACCTGGCCAACAAGATCGACCTGGCGACCAGCCGCATCGACCTGGTGACCGAGCTCATCGTCCGCGAGACCACCGCGCCGCCCGCGCACCTGCGCCCGACCACCCGGTGAGGACCCATGCCCCTGTTCGACCTACCGCTCGACCAGCTCCGGCACTACGCGCCCGACGTCGCCGAACCCGCCGACTTCGACGAGTTCTGGTCCGCGACGCTCAAGGACGCATCCGCCCACCCCGTGCTCGGTGACGTCCGGCCGGTGCAGACCGGCCTGCCCCTGCTCGACACCTGGGACGTCACGTTCGCCGGCTTCGGCGGCGACCCCGTCCGCGCCTGGTACACCCGCCCCGCCGGAGCCGACACCCCACTGCCGGTGGTCGTCGAGTACGTCGGCTACGGCCGCGGCCGCGGACTGCCCCACGAGCGCCTGACCTGGCCCGTCGCCGGATACGCCCACCTGCTGATGGACGCTCGCGGCCAGGGCGGCCAGTACGGCAGCGGCGGCGACACCCCCGACCCCCACAGCGGCGCGCTCGGTGGCCCGTGGCCCGCGACCCGCGGCATCCTGGACCCGCGCGACTACTACTACCGGCGGCTCATCACCGACGCCGTCCGGGCCGTGGACGCGGCCCGCGCCCTGCCCGGAGCCGACCCCGACCGGATCGTCGCCACCGGCAACAGCCAGGGCGGCGGCCTGGCCCTGGCCGTCGCGGGACTCGTGCCCGACCTCGCCGCGCTCATCACCACCGCACCGCTGCTGTGCCACCTGCAACGCGCCATCGAGATCACCGACGCCCCGCCGTACGGCGAGATCGTCAACTTCCTGGCCGTACACCGGGACGCCGAGGACGCCGTCCGGCACACGCTGTCCTATGTCGACGGTGTCCACTTCGCCCGCCGCGCCGTCGCGCCCGCGCACTTCGGCACCGGCCTGCGCGACAACGTATGCCCGCCCAGCGGCGTGTTCGCCGCCCACAACCACTACGGCGCCGCCAACGGCCGCCCGCGGCGCCCCGCCCGCGAGATCCACGCCTACCCGTTCAACCACCACGAGGGCGGCGAGGCCTACCAGGTGCGGCGGCAGCTCGCCTGGCTCTCCTCCGTGCTGGCCGCCGACCCTGCTTCCTGAGCAAGCCGACCGGCGGACGCGGGGTCGGCCAGGGCGCGGGGTCAGGCCGCGACTAGGCCCAGCATCTGCTTGATCTGCTCGTTGCGGGACAGCGTGATCCGGTTCGCGAGGTCCTTGACCTGCGGGTTGACGCCGCCGTCGGTCTCCATGCGGGCCATCTCGACGGCATTGTGCTGGTGGCCGATCAGCAGGTTCAGGAACGTCGTCTGGAACTGGGCGGCACTCGCCTTGCGCAGCGCCGCCATCTCGTCCGCGCCGGTGATCGGCAGGCCGCCGTGCGAGGCGTGCGCGTTCGGGTCGTGACCGGCGGTCGTCGGCTCGCCCCAGCTTTTCAGCCAGCCCTGCATGACCTCCAGCTCCGTGGCCTGGGTGACCTCGATCGCGCCCGCGAGCATCGCCACCTCCTCGCTGGTCTGGCGCGTGCGGGCCAGCTTGACCATCTCCAGGCCCTGCGTGTGGTGGGTGACCATCATCTGCAGGAACATCACGTCGGTCGCGTTGAACGTCGCGTCCGCCCGGGGCGCGGCGGGCGGCTGGTAGGCCGCGGGCTCGGGCGCGGCGGTGCCGCAGCCGGCCAGCAGGGCGAGCGCGGCGGCGGCCAGTGCGGTCCGGAGCTTTCTCATCGGCATGGTCCTGTTCGGAGACGGCTTTGCGGGACGGGGTCGGAGGCGGGGTGGTGACCGGCGGGCCGCACGTGGAACGGCCCGCCGGAGACCCGTCAGATCGGCAGCCAGAGCGCCAGCGTGTAGTACGAGGGCTCCCAGGTGACGATCGAGGTGTGCGACTGCCGGCAGCGGTAGCGCACGCCCTGGTAGGTGACCTCGTCACCGGTCCGGTAGGTCGTCCCCGGGGCCCACTGCGCGCCGCCGGGCACGGTGCCCGTCGGGCGGGGCGTCGGCGAGGCGGCCGGACCCGACGGCCGCACCGTCGGGCGGGCGCTCGGGCGGGCCGTGGGCGACGCGGTGGGCCGGGCCGTCGGGGACGGGGCGGCGGTCGGCGACGGGGCCGGGCCGCCCCCGCCGATCTGCAGGTCGATGCAGTTGTAGAAGGCCATCGGGGTGTCGCCGATGTTCCAGATTGCCAGCAGGGTCTGCCGGCCGCTGAACCCGGCCAGGCTCACCTGGTGCGACACGGTCGCGTTGGGCTGGCGGCCGCCGTCTTCGAAGAACGCGATCCGCGTACCCCCGATGAAGTATTCCCAGCTGCTGGTGGAGTGCCGGGCGGTGAGCACCCAGTTGAAGGTGACCGAGGAGCCGACCGAGGTCGCGGGCCAGTTGCGGCTGCTGTCGTTCAGCACGGCGAACTGCGCCAGGCCGCCGTGGCAGTTGCGCTGGCCCTTCGGGCCCTCGACGCTCTGCGGCTCGTACTGGATCGGGCCGCAGTCGGCGACCCGGCCCGACGCGCACAGCGCCTGGCGGCTCGGGGGCGACGAGACGTAGCCGTGGGCGGACGCGGGCGCGGCGACCGCCAGCGACGCGGTCACGAGACCCAGCGCCACCAGCGGGTAGGCGACCAGTCTTCGCATGGGATGAACTCCGTTCCTGCCGGGGGCGCACGCGGCCGGCAACCCGGCTCGCGGGGCGGCGGCGCGCGGCGGCGACCGCGGTGCACGGCCGATGCCCCGAACGCTACGGAGAAGTCCCTTGTGGAGACCTTAAACGCCCCACAAGATCCGCATAAACCTCAGCCGGACCGGGTCGCCTTGCCGACTCGCGCCGCACTGCGCGGGGCGCGGAAGGGTGACATCGGTCGCATGCGGTTTGCCCGCCGACCGTGGCGGGTAGGGCGCAGGGATGGGCAGACTGCTGGGCGCCCGGTACCGGGTCGACGAGGAGATCGGGCACGGTGGCATGGCCACCGTCTGGAGTGGACGCGACCTGCGCCTGCGCCGCCCGGTCGCCGTCAAGATCCTGGACCCCGCGCGATTCGCCGACACCGCGACGCGGCAGCGCTTCTGGCGTGAGGCGCAAGCCGTCGCCGCGCTGCCGCACCCGCACATCGTCGCCGTGTACGACGTCGCCGTCGAGACCGACGACGCCTACGTGGTGATGGAGCTGGTCGACGGGCCCAGCGTGCACACGCTGCTGCAGGACGGCCCGCTGCACCGCGACCAGGCCGTCGGCATCGCCGTGCAGACGTGCGCCGCGCTGGCCGCCGCGCACTCGGCCGGCATCGTGCACCGCGACGTGACCGCCGCCAACCTGCTGGTCAACTCGGCGGGGGTGGTGAAGGTGTGCGACTTCGGCATCGCGGCCTGGCAGGAGGCGGCCTACCCGTCGCTGGTCGCCGGGACCCGCGGCTACACCGCGCCCGAGCAGGCCGCGGGCGGCCCCGTCGACGCGCGCACCGACGTGTTCGGGCTGGGCTGCTCGCTGTACGCGATGCTCACCGGCGCCCCGCCGCCGACCGGGCGCGACAGTGCCGGTGTGCGCGACGATCTGCTGCGCGCCGGGGTGCCCGCGCCGCTCGCGGAGCTCACCGGCCAACTGACCGCGGCCGATCCCGGGCACCGGCCGGCCAGCGCCGAGCAGGTCGCCGCGCAGCTGCTGACGATCGGCGAGGCGCTCGTGCCCGACCCGTACACGACGGCCCAGCTGACGGACACCCTGCTCAACGCGCCGGTGTCGCCGGCCGGCACCCGGCCCGGCCCCCTGGTCGGGGTGGCCTCCGTGCCGCCTCCCCCGCCCGCGCGACCCGGGCCCGCGGCCAGGTTCTCCGCCCGCCGCCCCGGGCGGCCCGACCGCTGGCTGCGGCCGGTGCTGTGGGGCACGGCGGCCGTGGTCGCCATCGTGACCGGGCTCATGCTGATCGTGCTCGCCTCGGCCGGCGCGCCGCCGGGCAACGCCGCCGTGGCCGGGCCGTCGAACCCCCCGAACGCGGCGAGCGCGACCCGGCCGGCCGCGCCCCAGCCGTCGGCTGCCCGCCCCGCCGACCCGCTGGCGCAGCTGCGGCAGGAGATCGACCGGCTGGCGCGGGCGGGCGGCATCACCGGCAAGGACGCCGCCGAGCTGCGCAAGCAGGTCCAGGACATCGAGAAGCGGCTGCGCCGCGACGGGGACGGCAAGGCCGCCGACGAGGCCCGCGAGCTGCTCGCCAGACTCCGCGACATGCGCGGCGACGGCGACCTCCCGGACAGCGCGTTCCAGGTGCTGGAACCGATCGTGGACCGCCTGGCCGGGACCCTGTCCGCCGGTGCGTAACGCCGGCATGATGACCCGCGGGTAAGCGGGCGGGCCATGGGGGCCGCTCACCGCGCTGACGCCCCGGCGCCCGTTTCCGCAGCCAGCAGAGTCCTGAGGTTGGGAAGGGCACCTTCTACAACGCAGAGCGTTGAGAAGGTGCCCTTCCCAAGCACAGTGCCTGGCGCGTCCTAGGAGGGTGGGGTGGTGGCTTGGGCTCGGGTGGTCAGGGCGGCGGCGACAAGGCGGGCGGCGGGGCTGGGTTCGTGGCGGCCGCGGCGGTGCATCAGGTCGAGGCGGCGGGCGCCGACCAGCGGGGTGGTGATGGCGCGGACCGCGGGATGCTCCTCGGGCCGGGCCATCGCGGGGACGACGGCGGCAGCCAGGCCCGCGGCGACCACGGCGAACGCGGCGGGGAAGTCCAGGCACTCGTGCCGGCGGTCCAGGATCAGGCCGTGCTGGGCGCAGACCCGGTCGAGCACGCGGCGCACGGCGGTGTCCGGCGGGCCGTCCACCCAGGGCCGGTCACGCAGCACGTCGAGGTCGCTGACCGGGCCCCAGCGGCGCGGCACCACGATCCGGTACGGGTCGTCGAACAGCTTCACCGTGCGCAGCCCGGCCGGGTCGCGGGCGGGCGCGGCCGCGTCGGACTCCGTGATCAGCAGATCCAGCTCGCCGGCCCGCAGCGCGGCGCGGCCCGGCTCGGGCTCGTACTGCCGGATGCGCAGCGCCACCGCGGGGGCGCTCTCCCCCAGCTCGGCGGCCACCGGCACGACCAGGTGCCGGATCGCGGTCGGGAACGCGCCCACGTTCACCGGCCCGGCGACCTGCCCGGTGAACGCGGCCAGCTCGTGCTCCGCGGCCGCGAGCACCTGCCCGAGCTTCGCGGCGTGCCCGGCCAGCATCCGCCCGGCCGCGGTCAGCCCGGCCGCCCGCCGCCCGCCCAGCTGGGAGCGGTCCAGCAGGGTCACCCCGGTCTCCGCCTCCAGCCGCGCGATGTGCTGCGACACCGCCGACGGGGTCAGGTGCAGCACGGACGCCGCGGCGAGCACGCCGCCCGCGTCGGCGACGGCACGCAGCACAGCGAGGCGGCGCGGGTCGATCTGCATTCAGTCAGGCTACATGCTGCATGAAGAGATCGTCGCTTGTGCTGTATGCCGAGACCGGTGGATCATGGGGTATGACCGAATACCGGGCGTCGTTCGACGCGGACGTGACCTTCCTCAACGGCGGCGGCATGCAGGCCCAGGGCTTCCGGCTCGACGTGCCCGGCCCGGACGTCACCGCCGACGACCTGGCCGGCCTGTTCGTCGGCCACCTCGGCCTGCTGATGGTCGACCAGGTGCGGCTGTCGGGCGTCGAGGTCTTCGCCGAGGCGCACAAGGGCTCCCGCGGCGGCCCGTCCGGCGACGCCGCGACCGGCCCGGACACTCGGCTGGTCGACCTGAGCCACGTCATCGAGGCCGGGATGACCACCTACCCCGGGCTGCCGGGGCCGGAGATCCTGCCGCACCTGACCCGCGCCGACTCGCGCGGCGTCTACGCCGAGGGCACCGAGTTCACCATCGACCGGATCAGCATGGTCAGCAACACCGGCACCTACGTGGACAGCCCGTTCCACCGGTATGAAGGCGGTGTGGACCTGGCGGGCCTGCCCCTGGAGTCGCTGGCCGACCTGCCCGTCGTCGTGGTCCGGGTGACCGGCGCGGCCGAGCGGGCGATCACCGCGCAGACGCTCGCGCCCTACGACGTCGCCGGCCGGGCGGTGCTGCTGCACACCGGCTGGGACCGGCACTGGCGCACCGAGGCGTACGGCGTCGCCGCCCCGTACCTGGCCGAGGACGGGGCCCGGCACCTGGCCGCCGCAGGCGCGCGGCTGGTCGGCATCGACAGCGTCAACATCGACTGCACCGACGGCAAGACCCGGCCCGCGCACTCGATCCTGCTGGACGCGGGCATCCCGGTCCTGGAGCACCTGACCGGCCTGGGCGAGCTGCCCGTGCACGGGGCCCGGCTGCATGCGGTGCCCGCCCCGGTGCGCGACTTCGGCACCTTCCCGGTGCGGGCGTACGCGCTGGTGCCGCGATGAGCGTCCCCGGGCCGCTGCCGTGAGCGTCGGGCTGCTCGTCGAGGTGGTCGGCTGGCTGGGCGCGGCCGCGCTGCTGCTGGCGTACGGGCTGCTGTCCAGCGGGCGGCTTGCCGCCGGCACGACGTATCAGCTGCTCAACCTCGCCGGGGCGGTCGCGCTCGCGGTCAACGGCATCGTGCACCGCGCGCTGCCGTCCGTGGCCGTCAACGTCGTCTGGCTCGTCATCGGCCTCGCCGCCCTGCGCGGCCTCGCCCGCCGCCGACACGCCCGCCACCGCGCCGAAACGCACGACGAGCCTGCCCAGCCGGATAAGTGAGACGGGAAGGGCGCCTTCTCCGACGCGGAGCGTGCTGAGCTGCTGCTCGTCACGCTCCGCGTGCCGACGAAGGTGCCCTTCCTTCGTTCTGGGCGGCGCGGGTCGTGAGGTGGCGGCGTTCGGGGAGGTTGGTGGCGAGGGCGGCGGCGGCGCGGTAGGCGGCGGCCGCGGCGGCGTAGTCGCCGGACTGTTCGAGCAGGTGGGCTCGGGTGGCCAGGAGGCGGTGGTGGTCGGCCATGCGGGGGTCGGCGGCCAGCGTGGTCAGCAGGTCGAGGCCCGCCTGCGGGCCGTGGACGTGGCCCACGGCGACAGCGCGGTTGAGGGTGACCGCGGGGCTGGGGGTGACCTGTTCGAGCAGCGTGTACAGGGCGAGGATCTGGCGCCAGTCGGTGTCGGCCATGGTGGGGGCCTCGTCGTGGACCGCGGCGATGGCGGCCTGGAGCTGGTACGGGCCGACCGCGCCGCGCGGCAGCGCCTCGCTGATCAAGGCAACGCCCTCGACGATGCGGGACCGGTCCCACCGGCCCCGGTCCTGCTCGGCCAGCGGGACGAGGCTGCCGTCGGCCGTCGTGCGGGCGGGGCGGCGGGCGTCGGTGAGCAGCATCAGCGCGAGCAGGCCGGCGACCTCGGGGTCGTCGGGGAGCAGCCGACACAGCCAGCGGGTCAGCCGGATCGCCTCGTCGGACAGCTGCGGGGCGGTGAGGTCGGGGCCGGCGGTGGTGGCGTACCCCTCGTTGAAGATCAGATAGAGCACCTGGAGCACGGCCCGCAGCCGGGCGTCGCGGTCGGCGGCCGCGGGCATCGCGAACGACGCGCCCGCCGCCTTCACACTCGCCTTGGCCCGGCTGATGCGCTGCGCCATGGTCGCCGTCGGCACCAGGAACGCCGTGGCGATCTGCTCGGTGCTCAGGCCGCCGACCGCGCGCAGGGTCAGCGCGACCTGGCTCGGCGCGGCCAGCGCCGGATGGCAGCACAGGAACAGCAGCGCCAGCGAGTCGTCGCGGTCGGGTTCGGCGTCGGCGGGTGCGCCGAGCAGCGCCGACTGCGGCGTGGCCAGGGTGACCGTCTCCTCGCGGCGGCGGCGCGCGGACTCGCTGCGCACCTCGTCCAGCAGCCGGTGCGCGCCGACGGTGATCAGCCAGCCGCGCGGATTGTCGGGCACTCCGTCGGCCGGCCATTTGGCCGCCGCGACCAGCAGCGCCTCCTGCACCGCGTCCTCGCAGGCGTCGAACATGCCGTAGCGGCGGACCAGCGCGCCGAGGACCTGCGGCGCCAGTTCGCGCAGCAGGTCCTCGACGCGCCGGTCGACAATCACAGGTCGTTGACCGGCGACTCGTGCAGGACCGGCCACAGCTCGACCGGGTCCTTGTCGGTCCACGGCATGTCGGCCGCGATCTCCTCGGCGCGCTGCTGGCTCTCGCAGTCGAGCAGGTAGAAGCTCGCGATGTACTCCTTGGTCTCCAGGTACGGCCCGTCGGTCACGGCGGGTTGCCCGTCCGCGCGGCGGACCAGCTTCGCCAGTGCGACGTCGGCCAGGCCGTACGCGCCGAGCAGCTCACCGGTCTCCTTGTACTTCGCGTTCCAGGCCTCCTGCTTGGCGACCTCCACCGGGAAGGTCTCGGCAGGGATCGACGCCCACTTCTCCTGGTTGCCGTAGATCAAGAGCAGGTACTTCATCGCGGTCTTCCCTCCGGTCCGGCGGGCCCCGTCGGCCCGCCCTCACCTCACGGACGGAGCCGGCGGGCCGGTCTCTACATCCGCCGGAAAATTCTTCCAAGATTTTTGCCAGGCCCCGGCCGATCAGGGTTTCCGCAGGTCGTAGCGCCAGTCGTTGCTGCGCATGAGGCTGCCCGGCGGGTACTCGAAGTCGTACGGCCCGACCAGCTCGAACCCGGCCTTGCGGCAGATCGCGTTCGACGGCAGGTTGTCCACCCCCGGGTACGCGTGCAGCCAGCGGTGCCGCCCGTCGGCCCGCGCGGTCTCGATCACGGCCTGTGCCGCCGCGACGGCGATGCCCCGGCCCTGGAACTCCGGCAGCACGCTCCAGCCGGTCTCGTAGACCTGCTCGCCCTGCCATTCCCGGTCCCAGTGGCCGATGGTGCCGACCGGCTCGCCGGTCGCGGCGAGCGCGACCCGGAACATGCGGCCGTGCGGCAGCGCCAGGTAGCGCTGGTGGCGGGCCAGCACCTTCTCCTCCGTCTCCGGGCCGCCGAGGTGCCTCTTCATCTCCGGGGTGTTGATCCGGCGCAGCAGCTCGAGATCGTCGTCGGACCACGGGACGAGGCGTACGAGTCGATCAGTCACACGGTCCACCCTGCCTCAGCCCTGCGACAACGGCTACAGGGCCCCCGACCCCACCTTCACCAGCGCCGCCGCCGAGCTGACCACGAGCGCGCCCAGCACCATCCGGCGGAACGTGCCCGCGTCGAACCGGGCGAACATCCGCTCGCCCACCCAGCCGCCCAGCGCCGCCGCCGGCAGCCCGACCGCGGCGACCAGCACGGCCCGGGTGCTGAGCAGGCCCGCGAGCAGGAAGCCGCCGACCGCGACCGGGGACACCGAGGCGAACAGCAGCGCCAGCGTGGCCCGGAACGCGCGCGGCTCCAGCCGCATCGCCTGCAGCGCCGCCACCAGCGGCGGGCCGTTCGTGGCGGTGGCCGTGGTGAGCACCCCGGACAGCAGACCCGCGCCGCGCAGGGTCCAGCCGCCCGGCGCGATGTGCCAGCCCCGCCAGACCACGACCGTGCAGCCCAGCGTCACCAGCGCGATCGTGGCGACCAGCGCGCCGGACGGCAGCAGCCGCAGCGCCAGCACGCCCAGCGGCAGTCCCGCCAGCACCCACAGCAGCAGCCGCCGCGCCGCGCCGGCGTCGATGTGGCGGCGGTGCCCGTACGCGTTGACGGCGTTGAGGGTGAAGCTCACCATCGTGGCGGCGACCACCGCGGGCTGCGGGTCGACGATCATCGCCAGCAGCGGCACGGCGACCAGGGAGAAGCCGAAGCCCGAGATGGCCTGGGCGAAGGCCGCCACGGTGATCACCAGGAAGGCGAGCAGGTACAGGGTCACGGGCGGCACCGTACCCGCAGCGTGACCCCACCCCTGCATCCCGTGAACAGAATGTGAACCAGTCGCCACTCGGGCGGCGGCCGGGCGGGCGGCGAAAATCGCGAGACGTCGACCACGCTCACTGTTAGCGTCGCCGCCATGACAACGCTGGTTCAGGTCGACCTGAGATCCGGAAACCGGATGCTGACGTGCTGGGTGGAGCCCAAGGTCAGAGTCGGTGACCGGATCACGCTGAAGAGCTCCGAGGAGCCGCGCCGCTGCTGGGACGTGCTCCGGGTCGGCGCGCCGCACGCCGCCACCGACATCCGGCGCGGCTGGAACGGCGACCTCAAGCGCGGCTGGCGCGAAGCCCGCTGACCGCGCCGCGGGGGGCCGGGTGGAAGTGATGGTCACTGTCCGGTGTCATGATCTGCGGTCTGACCGCAGATCATGACACCGGACGACGATCTCCGACCGCTGGCGACGGCGTGTTCAGCGGCGCTTGGCGGGCAGGGTGTCCGCGGGGTCGGGGGAGGCCGCGGGCTGCGGGTTGGCGGGGTTGGCGCGCTGGTTGCGGGCGCGCTTGCGGCGGGACTTGTTCGAACCGTTGTGGAACCGCTCCACCGGCTCCTCGATGACCGGGTACTCGTCCTCCAGCACCTCCGGCACCGCATGCGCCGCGGCCTCCGGCTCGTCACGCTGTGCCCCGACCACGATCGGTTCATGATCCGCAGCCGCGACGTCCATCGGCGCGACGCCGGCAGCCCGACCGTCGATCGGCATCGGCCCGACAGGCCGAGCCATCCCCGGCGCGGGAGCAGGCGCCGCATCGGCCGTGCCGGCGTCCGCCGACGCGGCAGCGGGCGCGGCCGGCTCGCGATACCGTTCGGCCACGAGCTCCGGCGTGAGCTCCAGGTCCGATCCGGCCACGGCCGGAGGCTGCTCGACGGCGGCCGCCTCGGCCGCGGGTCGACCCTTTCTCGCCGACGCGAACAGCTCCCGCATCCCGACGGTCTCGCGCGGCGCGGGCTCCGGCTCGGGGTCCGCCGCGGCTTCGGCCAGGACGGTCGCGAGCAGCTCGTCCTTGTCGTGCTGGCGGCGGTGGGCCAGGGCCAGCTCGTAGTCCCGTTTGGCCTGGTAGGCCTCGTCCTCGGCCTTCTGGCGGACCCCGCGAGCCTCCTCGTAGGCGTTGCGCAGCACCTCGAACGCGGTCCGGCGCAGCGTCTCGGCCTCCCGTTCGGCCATCCGCAGGATCGCCTGCACCCGGGGGCCGACGCCGGCCAGCGGGCGCGCCTCGGCGAGTTCGGAGGTCAGTTTGGAGATCTCGATGCGGGCGGCGCCGAGCTGGTTCTCCGCCACGGACAGCCGCTGGATCTCGGCGGCGAGCCGGCGCATGCGCCTGGCGGTGTCCTCGACGTAGGCATCCACCTCGTCCATGGAGTATCCCCACAGCGCGGTCGTGAACAAGTCCTCACTGCGCACCTGGTCAGCGGCGGTACGAGCCATGACGTAAGCCTAGGCAACGACCCCCGCTCCCCCGAGCCGAATCCGTTGATTCGCGCATTCCGGTCAGGACCGGTCCGACTCCGCACCCGACCGTCCGAAGATCGCCCGACTTGCCCGGCAGGTGGTGCGTATCTTGGGCTCGCTTTCGCACAGGTGCCGGGCAAGTCGAGCGATCATGACGGGGTCCCGCGGTGCGGGTCAGGGCGTGCGCCATTCGTGGCGGATGGCGTTCACCGCGGCGGTGAAGGCGGTCCGGTCCAGGACCGCGGCGCGGTGTGCGCCGGTGGCCACGGGTTCGTCGAAGAACCGGGTGGGCAGGGTGCCGGCGGGCACGCCGAGGCGGTCGTTGACCTCCTGCTGGGCACGCAGCCGGTCCCGGCCTAGGGCGAACACCTGCTCCGGGGTGATCGGGCGGCCCGAGGTGGCCCGCACCAGCTCGCAGACCCGGTCGAGGGTGAGCGGGCGGGTCGGTGTGCTGGCGAACGGGCAGATCAGCAGGGCGTCCAGGCCGCTCCACAGGTCGGCCAGGCGCAGCGTGCGGGCGACGTCCAGGGTGGACGCGGGCGCGGGCACGGACAGGCCGATCCGCTCGGCCTCGTCGAAGCAGTGCGGCAGGCCGTGCACCGGGTCGAAGTCGAGGTCGTGCTCGACGGCGTCGTAGCGCGGGCCGATCGGCGCGGCCGCGTACATCAGGCCAAGGCCGGGCTGGATGCGCGGGTCGAACGGCGGCAGCTCGACGCCGCGGCTGGTCATGGCCAGCTCGGGGGCGCCGATCCGGACGGCCAGCGCGGCCGCGCCCTCGCCCAGCGGGTGCCCGGGGAGGGCGGCTCGTTCGACCAGCTCGACCAGCAGCTCGGCGGCCCCGAACCCGGCTCCCGCAGGCAGTTCGGCGGCCAGCCGGGGCGGCAGCACGCCCCGCTCGGCGGCCTCGAACACGCAGGCCAGGGTGCCGCCCAGCGACACCGGATCGAGGCCCAGGTCCTGGCAGCGGGCGTTGGCGGCGAGGATCGCGCCGAGGTCGCCGACACCGAGGTTGGGGCCGAGCATCGCCACGGCCTCCTGGTGCAGCCCGGCGCCCGCGTACCCCTTGACGCAGTCGTTGGGGCAGCCGGGGCAGCCGCCGCCGGACCAGGTCAGGAACTCCGCGTAGCGGTCGGGGTGCAGGCCGGGCCAGGACGCGGGAGCGGTGGCGGTGTCGGCGAAGTTGCGCACCGCGGCCGCGCCGGGCTCGGCCGACGTGCCCGGCCACGCCCCGAAGCCCGGGGCGGCGAGCTGCCAGCCCGCGAGCGGATGGTCCGGCATCTCCTTGCGGTATGCGGTGAACAGCGCCTGCGCCGCGAGCACGTCGTGCGGCCACGGGGCGCGCCCCTCCGCACCGCTGCCGGACGGCACGCAGACCACGGCTTTGATCCGGCGGGCCCCGAGCACCGCCCCGAACCCGAGGCGGGGCAGCGGGAACGACCGGCAGGTGACCACATCGGCGTAGCGCGCCCCGGCCTCCCCGGCGGGCCCGATCACGGCGACGGCGGCGTCCCGCCCGTGCCGGGCCAGCAGCGCGTCGGTGGCCGGCCCGGTCTCCAGGCCCCACAGCCCGTCCGCCGGCAGCACCGCGGCGCGTCCGGCCTCGACGACCACGTAGGACGGTTGCTCGGCGGCCCCGGTGAGGCTGATCCCGGTGATGCCCGCCGCCCGCATGCCCGCCGCGTACGGGCCCTCGGCCCGGGTCTCGGCCACCGCGCCGGACAGCGGCGAGACGCCGACGGCGGCGCAGCGGGCCGTGCCGACCGCGCCCAGCCCCGCGACCGTGCTGGTGACCAGCGCGACCGGCAGCCGCGGATCGGCCGGGTCGGCGGGCCCGTCCAGCGCCTTGCGCAGCGCGGACAGGGCCTGCAGCGGCCCGCCCCAGCCGACGGCGGGCTCGCTGTACTGGCCGCCGCTGCCCAGGTCGAGGTGCAGGTAGGTCATGCCGGTGTCGGGGCGTCGGGGCGCAGCAGGCCCGCCTCGACCAGTTCGGCCCACAGCGCAGCGGGCGGGGCCGGCTGGGCGAACCACTCGGCGCTGCGCTCGACGTGCTCGGGTTTGCCCGCGCCGACCACGATCGACGCGACGGCGGGGTGCGCGGCGGCGAACGCGAGCGCGGCCTGCGGCAGGGTCACCCCGTGGCGGCGGCACGCGGTGGCGATGCCCTGCGCGCGGGTGAGGATGTCGGCGGGGGCGGTGCCGTACTCGTACGGCCGGGTCTCGTCGGGCCACTCCACCGCCAGCAGGCCGCTGTTGAACACGCCGACGTTGAGCACCGAGATGCCGCGCTTGGCGCAGGCGGGCAGGATGTCGTCGAGTGCGGGCTGCTCCAGCAGGGTGTACCGACCGGCGATCATCAGGACGTCCACATCGGTCTCGGTGGCGAACCGGGCCAGGATCGCGGGGTCCTTGGAGCCGACGCCGATCGCGCCGACGACCCCCTCCCGGCGCAGCCCGTCCAGCGCCGGGTATGCCTCCCGCAGCGCCCTGTCCGGCTCCGGGCTCTCGTCCGGGTCGTGCATCAGCACGATGTCGATGCGGTCGTGGCCGAGCCGGGCCAGGCTCTCCTCGATGCTGCGGCGCACCCCGGCGGCGCTGAAGTCCCACACCCGCCGCCGGGTCGCGGGCACCGCGAAGCCGTTGGCCAGGTCGTCGCCCGCTCCGTCGGGCTCGTCGACGAGGATCCGGCCGACCTTGGTGGACAGGGCGTACTCCGCGCGCGGGCGCTCGGCCAGGGCCTGGCCCAGCCGCCGCTCGGACAGGCCCAGCCCGTAGTGCGGGGCGGTGTCGAAGTAGCGGATGCCCGCCTGCCAGGCCGCGTCGACGGTGGCCGCGGCCTGCTCGTCCGGGACGGCCCGGTAGAGGTTGCCGATGGAGGCCGCGCCGAAGCCGAGCGCGCTGACCGCGACCGTGGAGCTGCCGAGCGGGTTGGTCATGATGGATCGCCTTTCAGGTGTCCTCAGGGGTGTACGCAGACGATGTCGAGGCGGCGCGGCCCGTGCACGCCCTCGACCCGGTTGAGCTCGATGTCACTGGTCGCCGACGGCCCGGAGATCATCGTCAGGGGACGCGTCGGATCGGGCAGCGCGGAGATCATGCCGGGCACGTCGGCCACGATCTGCTCGTCGCGTACCACGCAGACGTGGTGGTCCGGGACGAGCGTCAGCAGCCGCCGGCCCTGCCCCGGCCCGGCGTCGAGCACGATCGTGCCGGTCTCCGCGATTGCCACCGCACACCCGGTGAGCACGGACAGCCCGGCCTCGTCGAGTGCGCCCGCGGTCAGCTGCACCGTGCCGTCCGGCAGCGTCGGCACGGTGAGGCGGGTGAGCCAGGGTTCGGCGATGCCCGCCGGCAGCACCACTCGCGAGGCGCCGGCCAGCAGTCCGGCGAGGACGGCGGGCAGTTCGGCCTCGGTGCAGTGGTGCATGCCGGCCCGGTAGTCGCCGGCCCGCTCGGCGAACAGCTCAGGAAGATTCATGCGTGCGCCTCCACCAGTCACGGAACGACTCCGCCGCGGGCAGCGGCGCGTCGCGGTGCGCGGTCCACGCCGACAGGGGCCACGGCGCGCGCCGCAGCGTGCCGCCGTGGCGGCGGGCGATCAGGCGCAGCGGCGCGCTGCCCGAACGGGCCGCCCGCAGCGCGATCCGCCACCGCCGCCGGTCGCGCATCACCCAGCTCAGCGTCGACATCGCCGCCCGCTCGGCGGCCGGTTTCGGGCCGGTCTGGCGCAGGTGTACCAGGATCTCCGGAATGTTGATCTTCACCGGGCAGACGTCGTAACAGGCCCCGCACAGCGTCGAGGCGTACGGCAGGGTCTTGTTGAAGCCCGCGTCCTGCCCGGTGAGCTGCGGCGACAGGATCGCGCCGATCGGTCCGGGGTAGACGGAGCCGTAGGCGTGGCCGCCCGCGCGCTCGTACACCGGGCACACGTTGAGGCACGCCGAGCAGCGGATGCAGCGCAGCGCCGCCCGGCCGACCGGGTCCTGCACGACCTGCGTGCGGCCGTTGTCCAGCAGCACGATGTGCAGCCGCTGCGGCCCGTCGCCGGGCGTCACCCCGGTGAAGATCGAGGTGTACGGGTTCATCCGCTCGCCGGTCGACGAGCGCGGCAGCAGCCGCAGGAAGTCGCCGAGGTCGGCGAAGCGGGGCAGCAGCTTCTCCACGCCGACGACCGCGATCAGCGTCTCGGGCAGGGTCAGGCACATCCGCCCGTTGCCCTCCGACTCGACGATGACCAGCGACCCGGTCTCCGCGATCGCGAAGTTGGCCCCGCACACCGCGACCTTCGCCGCGAGGAACGTCCGCCGCAGATACTCCCGTGCCGCCCCGGCCAGCACCGCCGGCTCGTCGGACGTCGCGGTGAACCCCGGCATGCGCCGCGCGAACAGGTCCCGGATCTGGCTGCGGTTGTAATGGATCGCCGGGACCAGGATGTGCGACGGGGTGTCGTCGGCGAGCTGCACGATCAGCTCGGCGAGGTCCGTCTCGATCGGCGTGACGCCCGCGGCCTCCAGGGCCTCGTTGAGCCCGATCTCCTGCGTCGCCATCGACTTGATCTTCACGACGCTCTCGGCCCGCTGCGCCCGCACCAGCTCGGTCACGATCGCGTTGGCGTGCGCGGCGTCCGTCGCGTGGTGCACCGTCGCCCCGGCCGCGACCGCCGCCGCCTCGAACCGCGCGAGCAGCTCGGCCAGGTTGTCCAGCACCTCGTCCTTGACGGCCGCCGCCCGGTCCCGCATGGGTTCCCAGTCGGCGACCTCGGCCACCACCCGCGCCCGCTTGTCGCGAATGGTGCGCGTGGCCCGCCCCAGATTCGCCCGCAACTGCGCGTCGCCCAGCTCATGCGCCGCCGCCACCGGGAACGGCGTGATCGCCACGATCGGCAGGTCCCGGCTCATGACGGCGCTCCTGTCGCGGCGAGGATCTCGGCGTAGTGGATCGGCCTGGGGGCACCGGGATAGCGGGACAGGCCGCCGCCGATGTGGGCCAGGCAGGAGTTGTCGGCGGCCGCCAGGTATTCGGCGCCGGTGGCGGCCGCGTTGGCGCACTTGTCGGCGAGCATGGCGCCGGAGACGGCGGCGTTCTTGAGGGCGAAGGTGCCGCCGAAGCCGCAGCACTGCTCCGGTTCGGGCAGGTCGATCAGCTCCAGGCCCTTGACCGCGCGCAGCAGCGTCGCGGGGCGGTCGCCCAGGCGCAGTGCTCGCAGGCCGTGGCAGGTCGGGTGGTAGGTGACGCGGTGCGGGAAGGTCGCGCCGACGTCGGTCACCCCGAGCACGTCGACGAGCAGTTCGGAGAGTTCGTAGGCGGGCAGTCCGGTATGGGCGCGCAGGTGCGCCACGCAGGAGCCGGACGGAGACACGATGACGTCGTGCCCGGCGAACGCGGCCTCGGTGAGGCGCTCCAGCTGCCGGGCGGGCGCGGCGTAGCCGGTGTTGGCGTGCATTTGGCCACAGCAGGACTGCGCGGCCGGGAACGCGACCGTATGGCCGAGCCGTTCCAGCAGCGTCACCGTCGCGATCCCGGCCTGCGGGAACAGCGCGTCGTTAAGGCATGTGACGAACAGTGCGATCCGCACGGGGCGGGTCCTCCTTCCTTGACGGTGTCTTGCTCTTGAGGCTAGATCCTATAGGATCCAGGATGTAGCCGGAAGGAGCCAACCACATGCCGACCCACCATTCCCCACCCCGGGGCGCCGCGCGATGAAGCTCATTGATCTGCGCGTGCGCGACATCCGCTTCCCCACCTCCCGCCACCTCGACGGCTCCGACGCGATGAACCCGGACCCGGACTATTCGGCCGCCTACGTCGAGCTGATCACCGACGGCGACGCCGTCGGCCACGGTTTCACCTTCACCATCGGGCGGGGCAACGACATCTGCGCCGCAGCGATCGAAGCGCTTCGACCGTACGTGGTGGGCCAGGATCTGGACACCCTCGACCTCGGCGAGTTCGGCCGCCGGCTCACCCACGACTCGCAGCTGCGCTGGCTCGGCCCGGAGAAGGGCGTCATGCACCTGGCCGCCGGAGCCGTCATCAACGCCGCCTGGGACCTGGCCTCCCGCCGGGCCGGGCTGCCGCTGTGGCGTTACCTGACGGGCCTGTCCCCCGACACGATCGTGGACTGTGTGGACTGGCGCTACCTCACCGACGCGCTGACCCCAGCAGCCGCCCGCGACCTGCTCGCCGAGCGCGAGCCGGGCCGCGCGGCCCGGGCCGAGCAGATCGCCGCCGCCGGCTTTCCGGCGTACACCACGTCGGCGGGCTGGCTCGGCTACGACGACGCGAAGGTGACCCGGCGCGCGCTGCGCGCGGTGGCCGACGGCTTCTCCATGGTGAAGCTGAAGGTCGGCGCGGACCTGGACGACGACCTGCGCCGGTTCACCGCCGCCCGCGAGGCGCTCGGCCCGGACTTCCCGATCGGCATCGACGCCAATCAGCGGTGGGGCGTCGGCGAGGCGATCGGCTGGGTGAGCGCCCTGGGCCACCTGAACCCGTACTGGATCGAGGAGCCGACCAGCCCCGACGAGATCCTCGGCCACGCCGCGATCCGCGTCGGACTGTCCCGGGCCGGCCGCGACGGCACGCCGATCCGGGTGGCCACCGGCGAGCACGTGCACAACCGCATCATGTTCAAGCAGCTGCTGCAGGCCGACGCGGTGGACGTGGTGCAGCTCGACTCCGCGCGGGTCGCCGGCGTCAACGAGAACCTGGCGATCCTGCTGCTGGCCGCGGCGTACGACAAGCCGGTCTGCCCGCACGCGGGCGGCGTCGGCCTGTGCGAGCTGGTGCAGCACCTGTCCTTCTTCGACTACACCTCGGTGGCCGCCTCCCTGGACGGCCGGATGATCGAATATGTGGACCACCTCCACGAGCACTTCGCCGACCCGGTCCGCATCGTGAACGGCAGGTACGCCGCGCCCGAGGCACCCGGCTTCTCGGCCAGAATGCACGAGGAGTCCCTGCTCCGCTACAGCTTCCCCGACGGTCCGGAGTGGAAAGAAGATGTCTGAGTTCGCAGGCCTGGTCGCCGCGGTCACCGGCGGCGCGTCCGGCATCGGCGCGGCGGTCGCCGACGTGCTCGCCGACCGCGGCGCGACGGTGGCCGTGCTCGACCGCACGCCGGCGCAGGGCCGCCACCTGGCCGTCACCGCCGACGTCACCGCGCCGCTGGACGAGGCGATGGCCCGGGTGGTGAGCACCCTGGGCAGCCTCGACATCCTCGTCAACTGCGCCGGGATCAGCGCCGTCGGCACGGTCGAGGACGCCGCCGACGACGAATGGCAACGTTGCCTCGACGTCAACGTGGTCGGCATCGCCCGCGCCAGCCGCGCGGCACTGCCGTTCCTGCGCGGCTCCAAGAGCGGCGTGATCGTCAACATCTCCTCGATCGCCGCCACGGCCGGGTTGGTGAACCGCGCCGTGTACTCGGCGACCAAGGGCGCGGTGCACGCGCTGACCCTGGCCATGGCCGCCGACCTGGTCGGCGAGGGCATCCGGGTGGTCAGCGTCGCCCCCGGCACCGTCGACACACCCTGGGTGGCCCGGCTGCTGGCCGGTGCCGACGACCCCGCCGAGGAGAAGCGCAAGCTCGCCGCCCGCCAGCCCACCGGCCGCCTGGTCACCGCCGACCAGGTCGCCGAGGCCGTCGCCTACCTCGCCTCCCCGCGCTCCGGCGCGACCACGGGCACCTCCCTCGCCGTCGACGGCGGCATGAGCGGCCTCCGCCTGATCCGCTGACCCCGGCCCCACCTCCGCTTTCGATAGACGTTGGCCTATCAGATCGAGTTCGATCTACGATTTCTCGATCAGATAGGCCAACGTCTATGCAAAACGGGGCGAGGGCGGAGGCGATGCGGTACGCCGCCGACCGCACCGCCTCCGGGCCCGTCAGGCCTGGCCCATGGTGACGCGCTGGCGGCCCAGGCCGTCGATCTCGACCTCGACCACGTCACCCTCGGCCAGGTAGGGGAAGCGGCCGGACAGCGCGACACCCTGCGGGGTGCCCGTGTTCACGACGTCGCCCGGGTCCAGCACCGTGTACTGCGACAGGTGCCAGATCAGGTACGCCACGTCGAAGATCATGTCCTTGGTGTTCGAGTCCTGCCGGACCTCGCCGTTGACCCACGAGCGCAGTCCCAGCCCCTGCACGTCGGCGACCTCGTCGGGCGTGACCAGCCACGGGCCCAGCGGCTGGAACGTCTCGCACGACTTGCCCTTGGACCACTGCCCGCCCGACTGCTGCAGCTGGAAGTCACGCTCGGACACGTCGTTGGACAGCAGATATCCGGCCACATGGTCGAGCGCCTGCGCGGGCGAGTCGAGGTAGCGGGCCCGCCGACCGATCACGACGGCCAGCTCCACCTCCCAGTCGGTGGTGGTCGAGCCGCGCGGGATCAGCACCTCGTCGTACGGGCCGACGACGCTGTTCGGGGCCTTGTAGAAGACGATCGGCGTGGTCGGCGGCGTCGCGCCGGACTCGGCGGCGTGCGCCGCGTAATTCTGCCCCACGCACAGCACCACGCCCGGCCGGGCCACCGGCGCGCCCACGCGCAGCCCAGTGACGTCGATCTCGGGCAGGTCCGCCACGGCCGCGCGGACCCGGCCGAGACCGTCTCCGGCCAGGAACGCGCCGTCGATGTCGGGCGTGATGCCGGACAGGTCGTAGTGCCGGCCGCCGGACAGCAGCACGGGCTTCTCCGCGCCGGGGGCGCCGACCCGCATGAACTTCACTGGTTGATCTCCAAACCGTAGGTGCGAATCGCGGTGCCGCCCGCCACGGCGGCCCGCTCCGAGGGCGACAGCCCCGACAGGCAGGAACCGATCGCGGCCAGCGCGTCGGCGTACGAGGCGACCAGCTCGCAGACCGGCCAGTCCGAGCCGATCAGCAGCCGGTCGGGGCCGAACAGCTCCAGCGCGGTCTCCACGAACGGCGCGATCGCCTCGACCGTCCAGTCCGGACCGGCCTCGGTGAGCAGCCCGGACAGTTTGGCCGCGGCGTTGTCGCAGGCCGCCAGCGGCTCGACCGCGTCCCGCCATTCGCGCAACCCGTCCGGCGTGATCCGGGGTTTGCCCAGGTGGTCCAGCACGAACATGGTGTTCGGCACGGCCGCGACGGCCGCGGCGCAGGCGGGCAGCTGGTCGGCGCGCACCACGAGGTCGAAGGTGAGCCCGGCGGAGCCGATCGCGCGCAGCGCGCCGCGGACGTCGGGGCGGGCCAGGTAACCGGGGTCGGTCACCCCCTGGACCTGGTCACGCAGGCCGACGAGCAGGTCGCCGCCGCGCCCGGCCAGCAGCGCGGCGATGGTGCCGGGCAGGTCGGGATCGGTCAGCGAGGCCCAGCCCACCACTCCGGCGATCTCGGGCGCGTCCTCGGCGAGCGAAAGAAAGCGTACGGTCTCGTCGATGTGGCATAGCCCCGCCTCCACCAGCACGGTAGCGTCCACCTTGCCGGTCGGCAGCTCGCGGCGCAGGTCCTCGACGGTGTAGTCGCGGCGCAGCGGCTCCAGGCCGGGTTCGGCCAGCCAGGCGTAGTCGGCGGTCCACAGGTGGTGGTGGGCGTCGATCCGCACGTGTCTGCCCCCTGTCAGGTCCTGTTGAATCATAGATCCTATATCATCGTGGTATCGGTAAGGTGTACTCGCTCACGACGGTGACAGTCAAGGGGTGTCCGATGGCCACAACGCCCATGCACGGCCGGGTCCGACCCGCGCAGCGGCTCACGCTGACCGACGACGTCTACGAGTCGTTGAAGACTCTCATCATGGAGCATGCCATCGCTCCCGGCGAGCGGGTGAGCATCGACGGGCTTGCCCGCACCCTCGAAGTCTCCCCCACTCCCGTCCGGGAGGCGCTCGCCCGCCTGGAGTCCGACGGCCTGGTGCGCAAGCGGGCCATGTCCGGCTACACCACCACGCCGCTGCTCACCCGCACCGAGTTCGACGAGCTGTTCGAGATGCGGCTGCTGCTGGAGACCGCGGCCGCCCGCCGCGCCGCCGGGCACGCCGACGCCGAGCAGCGCCGCCGCGTGCGCGAGGAGGCAGCCGCCACCGTCGCCGTCGAGGCCGGTGACGGCTACCGCCGCCACGCCGCGTTCACCGCGCTCGACGCCCGCTTCCACGACCTCGTCGCCGAGGTGTCCGGCAGCGGCCTGCTGCGCGAGTCCATCATCCGGCTGCACTCCCACCTGCACCTGCACCGGCTCTACTTCCCCTCGGCGGGCACCGGCGACACCGTCGGCGAGCACAAGCGCATCGCCGCGGCCGTCGCCAAGGGCGACGCCGACGCCGCCGCCGACGCCATGCACCAGCACCTCACCTCCGCCCGCGACCGCCACCTGCCCGCCTTCCAGGCCTGACCGAGCCTCGGTCCGGGGCCTGCCCGGACGCAAGGTGTCCAACCTGGTCAGGCCCCGGTCGGAGACCCTGCTGCGGGAGCGGAAAGTCTGCGGTAGCGTGCGGCGACCACGATGCGGACCAGGGGGCAGGACCATGTTCGGGCGTTATCGGACCACTGCCATGAGCCGCGCCGCCACGGCGGCCGGCTACGCGGCGTTCGAGGCCGAGGACTGGCCACTGGCCGGGCAGCGGCTCGCCGAGGCGGCGGCGACGCTGCCGAAGGGCAGGGCGAAGCGGACCATGTGGTTCGACGCCGCACTGGCGTACAAGTTCGCCCGTGACTGGCCGCGTGCCTACGAACACGGCCTGACCGCCGCCTCGCTGGTCAAGCGCGGCAAGCAGGAGCCCGCGTTCTGGAACCTCGGCATCGCCGCCACCATGCTGCGCGAGTGGGACACCGCACGCGACGCCTGGGCCGGCTACGGCCTGCAACTGCCGCCCGGCACCGGCGAGATCGCCGAGGAGCTCGGGCCGACCTGCGTACGCATCGAGACCGACGCCGGCCAGGAGGTCGTCTGGGCCGTCCGGGTCTGCCCGACCCGGGCCCGGATCGTCAACGTGCCCTTCCACCCCTCCCGCCGGTTCGGCGAGGTGGTCCTGCACGACGGCGTGCCCAACGGCGAGCGGGTGGCCAACGGCCGCACCGTTCCGGTCTTCGACGAGATCGCGCTGTTCACGCCCTCCGACCTGGCGACGCTGACCGTCGACGCGGACGCGCCCGAACAGGCCGACATCAAGGCGCTCGCCGAGCTCTTCGCCGACGAGAGGTACGGCGTGGAGCTGCCGTCGACCAGGCGCGACCTGTGCGCCTGCTGCAGCGGGTCCACGGTGCGGCAGGACCAGGTCATCCCGGTCGGCCGCCAGCAGGTCCTGCTCGCCGCACCGCTGGAGCACGCGCGCAAACTGCTCGACCGGTGGCGGGCCGAGCGTCCGGGCGAGCGCTCCTGGGAGAACCTCCACCCGGCCGCCTGACGCCTCAGCCGGACGCGAGCTGCTCGCGTGCTTCCATCAGGGCGAAGCCGAGCAGGTTCAGGCCCCGCCAGCGCTGCGGATACCAGGCGTCGCCGTCGCGGGCCGACAGGCCGATGCCCCAGATCGCGTCGACCGGGCTCGCCTCCACCAGCACCCGCTCACCGGTCGACAGCAGGTATGCCCGCAGCGCCTCGTCCTGGCCGAACTTCGCGAGACTGCCCGCCAGCACGATCCCGTACCGCTCGCGCTCCCAGACGGCCCGGCTGAAACCGCGGACCTCGCGCCCCAGGCCCTTGGCCTGCTGCGGGTGGTCCACCGTGAGAATCCGGCCCGCGACGTCGGCGTCGCCGAACAGCGTCGCCTTGCGCCACATCATGTAGTGCTCGGCGGTCGCGAACTCCAGCCCGTCCACCGTGAACGAGGCCTGCCACCACTGGCTCAGGCAGCTCGGGCCGATGCTCCCGTCCCCGGACGGCTGGTGCCCCCAGAACATCAGGTACTTCACCCGCCGCCCGCGCTCGGCGAGGGTGACGAGTTCGGCGACGCTGCGAGGTGACATGCCCGCCAGTGTCGCGCAGCGCGGGTCCGCCGCGCGTCACGATTTCGGTCGACCGTCGTCACACCGTGGCGGCATGATGCCCACCGTGACCACGCTGACGATCATCAAGGGCGACGCGACCAGCCCGCAGGCCAAAGGCCCGAAGGTGATCGCGCACGTCTGCAACGACGCCGGCGGCTGGGGCAAGGGCTTCGTGCTGGCGATCTCCCGGCGCTGGCCGGAGCCGGAACGCGACTTCCGGCGCTGGCACCGCGAGCGGGCCCGCAACGACTTCGGCCTCGGCGCGGTCCGCCTGGTGCGGGTGCTGCCGGACACCTGGGTCGCGAACATGGTCGCCCAGCACGGCACGAAGACCGGCAGCTCGGGACCACCGATCCGGTACGAGGCGGTCGATGCGTGCCTGAGGACGCTGGCCGCCGAGGCCACCCGGCTCGGTGCCTCCGTGCACATGCCGCGCATCGGGTGCGGGCTCGCGGGCGGCCGGTGGGAACGCATCGGCCCGATCGTCGCGGACAGCCTGCTCGCCGCGGGCGTCCCCACCACGGTGTACGACCACTAGGCGGACACGGACTCCCACCGGAAGCCGTCGAGGTCGACGAAGCCTCCGGCGTCGCTGCCGACGGCGATGCGGTGCGAGCCCGAGCCCTCGGGTGACACGCCGGAGTCCTTGGCGGCGAACTTGCGGCTGTAGAGCGCCATCTTGATGGTCGAGGTGCCGAATTCGACGTACTTGCTGCCGAAGCTCTTGGCCACCGGCAGGCCGCGGTCGGCGTAGAACTGCCTGGTCGCCTTGACGTTGTCGACGCCGAGCAGCAGCACCACATCGTTGACCTGCCGCGTGGCGGGGCCGGAGTTCTTCTTCTCCGCCGACGCGAGCTTCCAGATGGTGCCGAACGGGTCCTGGACGGTGCCGCCGTAGCCCCAGAAGCTCTTGCTCGCCGGCTTGAGCGTCGTCGCTCCGGCGGCCAGGGCTGTGGCGAAGAAGCTGTCCACGTCGCATGGCTGGGGCACGACCAGCGAGATCGCGTAGCCGCGGAATCCGGTCGACGGTTCGTCGCCGGCCCGCACGCGGATGCGCTCGCCCAGCCCGAAGGCCGCGGTGTAGAACGTGTCGGCGGCGGCCAGGTCGGTGACTTCGAGGACGAGGTGGTCGATGGAGGTCATGGCGTACTCCTTGAGAAGGTTGTCGTGGATCGCTGTGTCTGAGCACAGCTTCGCCTCCCGGGCGACCCGCCCACATCCGTGGTGACCACGGAAGCCGCCACGGAGCGGGCACACGGAGGCACACGCAGAACCGGCCCGGCTGGGCATCCCCCTCGATTTCGGCATCAGACGGCCGCGACCGGCTTACTGCCGCCGGCGCTGGCCGACCGCACCCGGGACTGGTTCACCACCCACCACAGCCGGTCGGAGGGCCCGGCACCCGCGCCGGCGATCGCCCGATTGGCCGAACAGTCCCAGCCCGGGGCCACATCCCCGGCCTGGGACCGACTCGCCCAGCTCATACGGGGCTAGAGGCCGCTGCCGCCCGCGGCGTCACCGTAGGCGGAGTTCTCCAGGATCGCGGCGCTGTAACGGTCGCCGGGCCGGTCCCCGTCCTGGAAGTGGCCGCGGTCCGGGCGGCGCGACGACGACTCCCGGCGCAGGCCGCGCGTGGCCCGCCGGGCCGCGGCCAGCCGCTGCGCCGCGGTCACCGGCCCCGGCCGCCGGCCCCGCCGCCACAGGTGCAGCGCGGCGACCGCCACGGCCGCATTGACCAGGACCGCCAGCACCCCGAGATATGGCGACATGGGCCCACGGTAGGACCGGGGATCAACCCGCGTCGGGCCTACGACTCCCCGAGGGCGTACGGCTGCTCGTCGGGCAGCAGCCGTCGTGCACCGTCCAGGTCACGGGCGGTGACGAGCGCGTGGATCTCGTGGGCGAGCGCGGTCACGTCGGCGATGCCGACGGTCCAGTCGTCGACGTAGCCGTCGACCGCGGTCCCGGACAGCCCGACCTGGATCGCGCGGTGTGCCAGCGGCCGCAGGTGCAGGTCACGTTCGGGGTCCCACTGCACCCGCACCGGGGAACGCTTCAGTGCCCGCCGCCACTGCGCCTGGTCGGCGTACACGTCGCGGTCGTGGTGGCTCGGCACGGCCTGGCGCACCGCGGCGTCGAATCCGGCCCGGCGCAGGCGGATCGCCAGCACCCGTTCCTGGCCTTCCTTCGTGGCCCAGCCGCAGCGGTACATCATCCACAGGAAGGACGGCTTGATCCAGGTCATCCGATCGCGGCGGTACCAGTCCGGGAAACGTCCCAGCGCGGCCGCGGTATCGCCGATCTCCGGCCGGTACGCCTGGTAAACGGTGATCGTCTCGTCGTCGTGCAGCGCCCGGATCTGTCGTGTCGGCACTGTCATGCCCTGGATGATCCGTCGTCGGCCGGTTCCGGTCGACCGGGTTTACAACTGCCACGCCAGGCACATCGGGCGGGCGACGCGGTGCAAGCGCACGGTAATCCGCTTGTCCGGCCGCAGCGCCGTGGGAACCCTGGCGGGTATGCACGATGATCCCGTCGCCGCCGCGCGCCGCCTCGTCGAGGACCGATTCCCTGCCGCCCGGTGGGCGATGCTCACCGGCCCGGACGAGCACACGACCCGGCTGCAGGCGCACTGTGCGGACGTGCTCGCGGCCGGGCCCCGGCCGCTCACCGCCGACCAGCTGAACATGCTGCGCGGCCTCGCGGACCTGTCCGACGACCTGGTGCACGCGGCCGAGCCGGTCGAGGCCGCCGCCACCGCGGCGATGCTGTGGCAGGCGGTCGCCGACGCGGCCTGCGCGACCGCCCGGCCGCCGCACTGGCGCGGCACCGGCAAGTGGCGGGCCCGGGAACTGCTCGACCTCGACGCGGCCTACGCGGCGCGCTGGCTGGCCGCGCGGCACGACCCGCAGGCGCTGCTGGCGATGGCGGCGGAGCAGATCGCGGCGACCGGAGGCCCGCTCGTCGACCGTTTCCGCGTCGGCGGCGAGCGCGGCGGCGCCGCGGTCAGGCGGTGACCTTCGAGGTCAGGGCGGCGGCGAAGGCGGCGACGACGCCGTCGAGCAGGGTGCGGGCCGGCTCGGCGATGACGATGTCGCCGTCGGGCGCGTCGCTGATCAGCTGGTCGTGCACGAAGTAGCCGGGCAGCACGTGGGTCGCGCCCATGGTGGTGAGCACGGGCCGCAGCGCGTAGTCGATGGCCAGCACGTGCGCGACGGTGCCGCCGGTGGCCAGGGGCAGCACCGTCTTGCCCGCGAGGGCGTACTGCGGCAGCAGGTCGAGCAGCGCCTTGAGGATGCCGCTGTAGGCGGCCTTGTACACCGGCGTCGCGACGATCACGCCGTCGGCGGCCTGGAGGCGCTCGGCGATGTCGAGGATCACCGGATGCGACGGGTCACAGCCGAGGAGCACGTCGGCGGGCAGGTCGCGCACGGCGATGGTGTCGATCTCGGCGTCGAGCGCACCGGCCACGTTGGCCAGCACGCGCGCGGTGCGCGAGGTCGGTGACGGCGAGCCGCTGATCGCGACCACAACAGCCACGTCCACCTCCCCTGTTCGCACCGGTGCCGCAGCCACCGTATCGCGCCGTCCCACACCCCGCACCGACCCAGGTCTTGCAGAATTTTGTTTGCAAAGAGAATTCTGCATTGGTAGCGTGCCGGTCATGAGTCAGGGTGAGGGCGTACGCCGGGTCGGCGAGGTCGAGGAGTTCAAGGCGCTGGCGCATCCGCTGCGGGCGCGGCTGCTCGGGGCGCTGCGCGAGCACGGGCCCGCGACGGCCACCGAGTTGGCGCGCAGGTTCGCCACCGACACCGGGTCGACCAGTTACCACCTGCGCAAACTCGCGCAGGCCGGGTTCATCGCCGAGGCCGGCGACCCCGGCCACCCGCGCGCCCGGCGCTGGCAGGCCGTGCACCGGGTCAACGAGTGGAGCGCCGTCGACATGGCAGCCACCGCGGAGGGCCGCGAGGCGTCCGCGATCATGCGCCGCCAGCAGGTCGACATCCTGATCAGAGACATCGAGGCGTACGAGGCCGCGCTGGGCTCGCTGCCCGCCGGCTGGATCGACGCGTCCGGCGTCGGCGACCTGCTCGTCCGGCTCACGCCGGAGTCCGTGAACATGCTCTGGGCGCGGTTCTACGCGCACGTCGACGAGCTGGTCGCGCAGGACGCCGCCGACCCGGCCGCCCGCCCGGTCAGCATCGTGGTGGCCGGCCTGCCCCGGCTCGGCGAAGCCTCGTGATCACCGCGGTGTCGGCACGCCGCCGCTACGTGCTGATCATGTTCCTGACCTGGCTGCCTGCCGGGCTCTACACCGCGCCCCTGGTGCTGCTGCTGCTCGCGCGCGGGCTCGACCTGGGCGCGATCGCGGCGATCGGCGCGGTCTACTCGGTCACCATCGTGGCGCTGGAGCTGCCCACCGGCGGGCTGTCCGATGTGCTCGGCCGCCGTCCCGTGCTCGCCGCCTCCGCCGTCGCGGGACTGGCCGGGCTCGCCCTGCTCGGCCTGACCGGGGCGGTGTGGCTGCTGGTCGCCTCCGCGGTGCTGCGCGGCGTGGCCCGCGCGCTGTCCTCGGGCCCAGCCGAAGCCTGGTACGTCGACGCGGTCCACGCGGCCCAGGGCCGCGACGCCGACCTGGGACCGGGCCTGGCCCGCGGCGGCATGGCCGCTTCGGCCGCGCTCGGCATCGGCGTGCTCGCGGGCGGGGTCATCCCCTTCCTGTGGCCGGACACGCCATCGGCAGGCGGGCTGGCCGTGCCGGTGCTGCTGGCGGCGGTGTTCGAGCTGGTGCTGCTGCTGGTCGTCGTGTTCGCGATGCCGGAGTCGCGCGGGCCGCGGCCGGGGTTCGGGGCCGTGCTGCGCGGGGTTCCGGCAACGGTGGCGACCGGGCTGCGGCTGGCCGGGCGAGACCACGTGCTGGTGCGGGTGCTGCTGGTGGCCGCTGCGACGGGCACCGGCCTCGCGGTGATCGAGCTGCTGACCCCGGCCTGGATGGCGGTGCTGTCCGGCGGAGCGGGGCGCGGAGTGCTGGCGTATGCGATGGTCGCGGCGATCGGCTTCGCGGCGGACGCGGCAGGCAGCGCGCTGGGGGTGCCGCTGACCAGGTGGCTCGGCTCGCCGGGGCGGGCCGCGTGCGCGGGCACGGTGCTGGCGGCGCTGGCGCTGGGCGGGCTCGCCGGCACGGCCGCGCTGGCCGGGTGGCTCGGCGTGGTCGCGGCCGGTGCGGCGTACCTGCTGATGTTCCTGGGGTTGGGCGCGGCGGTGGCGCCGGTGGGGCGGCTGCTGCACGACCGGGTCGAGGCGGCGGAGCGGGCCACCGTCCTGTCGGTGCAGTCGCTGCTGCTGCAGCTCGGCGCGGCCGCGGGCTCCGTCGCGCTGGGGGCGCTGGCTGCGGCGTACGGGCCGGGACCCGCGTTCGCGGGGTCCGGGTTGCTGCTCGGGGTGGCGGCGCTGACGCTGTGGGGGCTGCCGCGCCGTCGGGACGTCCGGGCACGGGCTCTACTGTTACGCCATGTCGGACCGCGTATACCCGCCCGTGATCGCCCTCGCGAAGACCGCATTCCGCGTTCTTGACCTGCGCGTCGACGTGCAGGGAGCCGAGCACGTGCCCACCACCGGGGGCGCGGTCATCGCCTGCAACCACATCAGCTACCTGGACTTCATCCTGTGCGGGTTCGCGGCACAGCCGGCCAAGCGCCTGGTCCGGTTCATGGCGAAACAGGAGATCTTCGCCAACCGGGTCGCCGGTCCGCTGATGCGTGGAATGCATCACATCCCGGTGGACCGCGAGGCGGGGCTGTCGTCGTACAAGGCCGCCCTGGAGGCGCTCAAGCAGGGCGAGGTCATCGGCGTCTTCCCCGAGGCGACGATCAGCCAGTCGTTCACCGTCAAGGAGCTCAAGGGCGGGTCCGGGCGGATGGCCGCGGCGGCCGGCGTGCCGCTGATCCCGATGGCCCTGTGGGGCCCGCAGCGGCTGTGGACGAAGGGCCGCCCGCGCCGGCTGACCCAGCGGCACGTGGCCGTGACGATCCTGGTCGGCGAGCCGATGCATCCCAGCAAGCGGGACAAGTCCGACATCGTCACAGCCGAGTTGCATCGCCGTATGCAGGAACTTCTCGATCGGGCACAGCAGGAGTATCCGGACAAACCTCAGGGTCCGGAGGACTCCTGGTGGCTGCCCGCCCACCTCGGCGGCACCGCTCCCGCTCCCGACCAGGTCAAAGACTCCGCGGACGAGGACTAGTTACGGTCTCGTAGGTTACGGTACCGTAGTTACCAGCCCATCTCAGGAGGACTGCGTTGACGACCGAAACCACCGACACCCTGGTACTGCTGCGCGAACTCGAGCCGGTGGTGGAGACCAACCTCAACCGCCACCTGGCCACCGCGAAGGAGTGGTTCCCGCACGAGTACGTGCCGTGGAGCCAGGGCAGCGACTTCGACGGCCCGCTCGGCGGCCAGGCCTGGGAGCCGAGCCAGTCGAAGCTGTCGGAGGTCGCCCGCACCTCGCTGATCGTCAACCTCCTCACCGAGGACAACCTGCCCAGCTACCACCACGAGATCGCGACGCTGTACGGCCGCGACGGCGCGTGGGGCACCTGGGTGCACCGCTGGACCGCGGAAGAGGGCCGGCACGGCGTCGCGATCCGCGACTACCTGCTGACCACGCGCGCCGTCGACCCGATCGCGCTGGAGCGGGCCCGCATGGTGCACATGGAGACCGGCTTCACCGCCGACCACCCCGACGTGCTCGGCTCCCTGTCGTACGTCTCCATGCAGGAGCTCGCCACCCGCGTGGCACACCGCAACACCGGGCGCATCAGCGGCGACCCGATCTGCGACGCGCTGCTGGCCAAGGTCGCCGCGGACGAGAACCTGCACATGCTCTTCTACCGCAACCTGCTCATGGCCTCGTTCGAGCTGGTCCCGAACGCCACCATGGAAGCGATCCTGCGCGTGGTGAAGTCGTTCCAGATGCCCGGCCACACCATCGAGAACTTCGGCCGCAAGTCGGTGCAGATCGCCATGGCCGGCATCTACGACCTGCGCATCCACCACGACGAGGTGGTCATGCCGGTGCTGCGCCAGCTCAAGGTGCTCGAGCGCACCGGCCTGTCCGCCGAGGGCGAGCGCGCCCGCGAGGAGCTGGTCGAGGTCCTGGGCAAACTGGACGCCGCCGCCTCCCGCTTCGAGGAGAAGCGCGCCGCCAACCTGGCCCGCGCCGCCGCCCGCGCCGCCTGACCCCCCACCCCTCGCGCGTTGATCATGAACTTAAGGACGTGTTCGGCGGCGTGTCCCTACCCCGGCACCGTGATGACCAAGTCGGCCTTCGTCGATCACGGCGCCAGGGTGGCGACACGCCGCCCAGCACGTCCTTAAGTTCATGATCAACGCGAGAGGGCGGGGTGGCGGGCGGGAGCGGGAGCCGGAGCGGTGGGAGTCGAGGCGGGAGCCGGCTTGCGGGTGGAGAGCCAGGAGCCGAGGAGGATCAGGGCGAAGCCGAGGACGGTGGCCGGGGTGAGCGGCTCGGCGAGCAGGAGTACGCCGAGTCCGACGGCGACCGCGGGGCTCGTGTAGGAGACCAGCGCCGCGGAACCGGCTCCAGCCAGGGCGATGAGCTTGTAGTACACGAGGAACGCCAGGGCGGTGCTGAGCAGGCCGAGCGCGAGCACGGCGGCGGAGGCGTCCAGGCCGGGCAGGCTCGTGGGGGCGGCCAGCAGGCCCGCGGGCAGCAGCAGCACGCTCGCGATCCCGGTGGTGCCGACGACCACGCCCAGCGGCGGCACGTCCGACAGCTTCTTCTTCACCAGCGTGGTGGCTCCGGCGTAGGACACCCCGGCCAGCAGGACGAGGCCCGCGCCGACCAACTCCAGCCGGTCGCCGCCGCCGAGGTCGAACCCGACCACGGCGGCCACCCCGACCAGGCCGATGAACAGTCCGAACAGCTTGCGGGCGCCCGCTCGTTCGGAGGCGTCGAAGCGCAGCGCGAGCACGGCGATGACCAGTGGCTGCGAGGCCAGCAGCAGCGCGGTCAGCGACGAGCTGATGTGCACTTCGCCGTACGTGATGAGCAGTTGCGGCGCGACGACGTGCAGCAGCGACAGCGCCCCGATCGCGGTCCACCTGCCGCTCAGCGCGGCCAACGCGCCCTTGCGGTAGGCCAGCGGGAGCAGCACCGCCACGGCGATGAGGGTGCGTCCGAGCACGACGACCGGCGGCGACAGCTCCGTCAGCGCGATCTTGATGAACAGGTACGGGATGCCCCAGAGCACCGACATCGCGGCCAGCAGGACCCAGGCTTGACGCTTCATGTGTTCAGCCTCGCGCGCTAGAGTTGTTAGCGGTAGTGATGACTTACTTACGCGGCTTGCAGAGGTTCTAATGATCGACGTACAGCGGCTGCGCATCCTGCGCGAGGTGGCCGAGCACGGCAGTTTCAGCGGCGCGGCGGCGGCGCTGCTGCTCACCCCGTCGGCGGTGTCCCAGCAGATCGCCGCGCTGGAGCGCAGCCTCGGCACGCCGGTGGTGGAGCGGACGACCCGCGGCACCACCCTCACCGACCCGGGCCGCGTGCTGGTCGAGTCCGCCGACGTGGTGCTCGCCGAGCTGGTGCACGCGCAGGAGCGCATCAGCCGGCTGGCGCAGGGCCGGGCCGAGCGGCTGGCCGTCGCGACCTTCATCAGCGGCGGGCAGCTGCTGCTCCCGCCCGCGCTGACCGGGTTCGCCGCGGCGCATCCGCGGGCCGAGCTGACCGTGCTGGAGAGCGAGACCGAGGAGAGCCTGGCGCTGGTCCGCGAGGGCCGCGCGGAGCTGGCGCTGGTCTACCACTTCGACGGGCCGCCGCCGGTGCGTCCGGGCGACCGGTCCGGCCTGGCCTGGACACCGCTGCTCGACGATCCGATGCGGATCGTGGTGCCCACCGCGCACCCGCTGGCCGGGCGCGGCGAGGTCGACCTCGCGGAACTGTCGGGGCAGCGGTGGGTGCAGGGCTGCGTCAGCGTCGGCGAGCTGCTCGACGGCTACGCGGCGATCGCCGGGTTC
Organism: Catellatospora chokoriensis; assembly: GCF_011297315.1. Lineage (NCBI taxonomy): Bacteria > Bacillati > Actinomycetota > Actinomycetes > Micromonosporales > Micromonosporaceae > Catellatospora > Catellatospora chokoriensis. The sequence goes on along the minus strand of NZ_JAAOTI010000002.1, from coordinate 345,547 downwards.
GAGGTCAACGTCTCCTGCCGCACGACCGACTACGGGTTCGCGGTGTCGCTGATCGCGGCCGGGGTCGGCATCGGCCTGATCCCGTCGGTGGCGCTGGCCGGGCCACCGCCCGGGGTGTCGGTGCTGACCCTGCGCGCCCCCGCGCCGACCCGCTACATCGGCCTGGTCACCCGCCGCGGCAAGCAATCCCCCCTGGTCGAAGAACTGACCCGCAACCTCCTGACCGCCCCGACCGCCCTCGGCCTGCGCTGACCCCCGGCCCGGCCCGGCCCGCAACCCTTGAAGACTTGTGGCCTCCGCGGATGCAGGAGGCCACAAGTCTTCAAGAGTTGCCCCAGGAGAGGGGGCGGGCGGGTTACTTGGCGATCGCTACCAGGGAGATGTCGTCGTTGAGGTCGGCGCCGACGTACTTGTGGTCGCCCGCGACGTACAGGCGGCACGGGTTGATGTCGGCCTCGCCCTTGGCGCTGTCGTGGCGGCACACCACGGCCTCGTGATCGGCGGACACCTTCAGCGAGCTGATCTTGTCGTTGCCGACCGGACCGATCTCCGCCGACTCGTAGATGCCGATGCCGTACTTGTTGTAGACGCCCTTGAAGTCGCGGTCGCGGTAGACCGTCATCCGCGCGCCGTTGCTCGGCCCGGCCAGCACCGCCATCAGCGAGATCTTGTTGTCGAGCGTGCTGCCCTGCAGCGTGTGCTCGCCCGCGCCGAACGTGCGGCAGGGGCCGAGATCGCCCTTGTTCGAGAAGTTCTTGCCGTCGTTGCTGCACGCCACGAACCGGTAGCCCGGCTCCACCCGGAACGACGTGATCGCGTCGTTGCCGACGAGGTTCAGGTTGCCCTGCCACGCCTGGTGGATGCCGGGCGCGAACTGCTGCGACGCACCGGTGAGGCCGGCCCCCTCGTACACGGTCACGGCCGGGCCGCCGACCGCGATCAGGTGCACGTTGTCCTCGAAGTTCACGCCGAGCGCCGGGTGGTCGCCCGCGGTGAAGTAGCGGCACGGGCCGACCTGGCCGCTGTTCACGCCCGCGTCGCGGTCGTGCTGGCAGACCAGCGCCTCGTGCCCGGTCGCCACCTTCATCGAGCTGGTCTCGGTGTCGACCTGGTTCAGCTCGCCGACGCTGGCCTCGAAGCCGCCGACGCCGAGCCCCTGCGAGCTGCCGGAGAAGTTCGTTCCGGTGTACGCGGTGACGCCCTTGCCCTTGGCCGGGCCGCCCAGGACGGCGATCAGCGACGCCTTGTCGTTGAGGTCGGCGCCGACGAACTCATGCTGGCCGGGGCCGTAGTAGCGGCAGGCGCCGAGGTTCAGGGCGTTGACGCGGCCCTGGGAGCTGTCGTCCTGGCACACCACGACGCGGTAGCCGGGGCCGACCTTCAGCGAGCTCATCTTGTCGTTGCCGACCGAGCCCAGCTCACCCGTGGCGTTGTCATGCACGCCCGCGCCGAGCGCCTGGAAGGAGCCCTTGAAGTCGCGGTCACCGTAGATCATGACCGGCGACGCGGGCTGCCCCGGCGCGTACCGCACCCGGTAGATCTTCGCGCCGGCCTTGGTGGGGTCGCCGCTGTCGGGGTACAGGCCGGTGAAGTAGAGGCCGTCCTGGCCGACGGCGAGGCCGGCGACCGAGGTCTTGCCGCCGCCGTTGTACTCCACCAGCGTCTTCGGGGCGGTGACGGAGCCGTCGCCGTTGAACCCGAACTCGACGATCCGCTTGCCCTTCTCCTGCGGGCCGGTGGCGTAGGTCGGGCCGCTCTCGGAGACGAACGCGTGTCCCCACTTGTCCTCGGGGAAGCCGCCCGCGTGGTGGTCGCTCTGCTCGGTGAAGGCGATGTTCACCGGCGCGTGCGTGTGCTCCCAGGAGTAGAGCGCGTTCTTCTTCATGTCGCCGACGTCGCCGTCCCAGCCGTAGTCCGTGCCCTTGGTGATGCGGGCGAGGCGGTCGTTGGCGCCGGGGCCGTTCTCGACGGAGTAGTGCTGGCCGTCCGTGGCACGCCAGGCGCCGCCGAACGGGTTGCGCAGGCCGTACGCGAAGATCATGTCGCGGGCGCTGATGCCGTCGTCGTCGTTGTAGAACGGGTTGTCGCTGGGCACCGACCCGTCCAGGTTCAGCCGCAGCACCTTGCCCCGGGCCGAGTCCTTGTCCTGCGCGGTGTCGGGCTCGAAGCCGTCGCCCAGGTGCACGTAGAGCTTGCCGTCCGGCCCGATGCTCAGGTTGGAGATCTGGTGCGAGGCGCTCTGCGGCTCGTCGTCGAGGTCCAGGATCGTCTTCTTCGACGCGGCCGTCTTGCCGCCGTCGGTGCTGTGGAACCGGACGACCTTCGGGTAGTAGTTGCTGCCGTCCTTGTAGACCATGGACGCGAACAGGTCGCCCGACGCCGGGTCCATCACCAGGCCGGCCAGGCCCATCTCACCGCTGCCGGGAAAGACCTTGGACGGGTCGTAGTTGAGCAGGTCGTCGGCGTAGGTGGACACCGAGTAGTCGGCCTTGACCACCTTGATCTTGCCGTACAGCTCCGTCACGTAGAACATCGGCTTGGCCGGGTCGGCGACGTGGCCGGGCACCATGGCGATGTTGACCGGCAGCGAGAATCCGCCGGCCACCTCCTCGACCTTGTAGCCCTCCTGCTTGACCACCCACTCCGGCGCGTCGGGCCGCGGCTTGAGCTCCTTGGCGGTGCGGAACGGCCGCTCGGTCCAGGCACTCCACTCGGTGCCCGCGTCGCCGCTGTTGTCCTTGAACCGGACTCGCAGCTCGTAGTCCTTGTCGGGGATGAGGTCGGAGCGGCCGGCGTGCGAGTTCTCGAACACGCCGTCGCCCATGTGGATGTGGTTGCGCAGCACGCCGCCGGTGCAGCCGCTGGCCCAGATCCGCTCGCCGCCGGTGCTGATCTCCCACTCGCTGCACAGGTGCCCGTCGCCGTCCGGGTCGCTGAACGGGGCCGCCTCCATGTGCACGTCGGCGGCGCTGACCAGCGAGTTGTCGGCGCCGGGCTCGGTGATCGTGGGTGCGGTGGGCGGCGATGCGGCCTGCGCGGGCGCGCCGGGCATGACGACCGAGAGAATTCCTGACATCAGCGCCGCACCGACGGGCAGCGATCTCCGATGACCCATAGCGTGAAAGCCCTCCATCTCGTGTGGTGTCCGCTGACAGTGCGCCAGGCTAACGAGCGGAATGCATATTTCAGGCTCTTACACGCTGGTGTCTCCAAATAAGCCCTAATTTCCCCAATACGCGTGGAGAAATGAATTGTCGGGAACTAAACAGTCGCGCCCGCCCCGTGGGTACGGGGCGGGCGCGACTGTTCGCAAAGCGGGTGTCAGCTACGCGTGCAGGTCAGCGCGGGCACCGCGTTGACCGAGTTGTTCCAGGTCCCGTTGAACCCGAACGACGTGGACGCGTTCGGGCCAAGGTTGCCGTTGTAGCTCATGTTCCGCGCCGTGTGGCTCGCGCCGCTGGCGGTGTCCTGCGCGCTCCAGATCTGCGTGATGGTCTGCCCGTTGGCGAACGTCCAGGTCACGGCCCAGCTGGTGCTGGCGGTGGAGCCGTTGGTCACGGTCACGTTCGCCCCGAAGCCGCCGGGCCACTGGTTGGTGATCGCGTATGTCGCCGTGCAGCCGCCCGTGCCCCCGGCGGTCTGCGTGGTCACGTTCACCGTGGCCGAGCGCGCCGAGCGGTTGCCCGCGGCGTCCTTGGCGTACACCGCGAGGGTGTACTGCGTCGCGGCGGTCAGGCCGGTCAGTGACGCCGAGTTGCCGCTCGGCGAGGCGAGCACCGTCTCCGTCGAACCGGACACCCGGACCACGTCGTAGCCGGTCACGCCGACGTTGTCCGTCGACGCCGACCAGGACAGGCTCAGCGACGACGAGGTCACGTTCGACGCCGACGGCGTGCCCGGCGTGGTCGGGGCCTGCGTGTCGCCGCCGGTGCCCGAGGTCGTGACACCGACCGTCGCCGAGCGGGCCGAGCGGTTGCCCGCCGCGTCCTTGGCGTACACGGCCAGGGTGTACTGCGTGCCCGCGGACAGGCCGGTCAGCGACGCGGAGTTCGTGCTCGGCGAGGCCAGCACCGTCTCCGTCGAACCGGACACCCGCACCACGTCGTAGCCGGTCACGCCGACGTTGTCCGTCGACGCCGACCAGGACAGGCTCAGCGACGACGAGGTCACGTTCGACGCCGACGGGGTGCCCGGGGTCGTCGGGGCCTGCGTGTCGCCGCCGGTGTTGTAGATGGTCGCCTGCGTCGAGGTGGTGGACAGGCCGTTGCTGCCGGTGATGTAGCGGTTGCCCCAGGTGCTGCGCTGGGCCGGGTTGAAGCTGGTCACCATGTCGAGGTATTCGACGCCGCCGCCGTTGCCGCTCCACGACCAGCCCATGTTGCCGATACCGGCGGACTGGGTCTTGGCCATGATGGTGTCCTCGTCGGGGTTGCCGTCGGAGTGGTTGTCGCCGAACTCGCACACGCACAGCGCCAGGTTGCGGCTGGTGAACGAGTCGACGTACGCGGTCACCTCGGCGGCGGTGTCGAACACGCCGTACATGTGCACGCTGAAGATGGTGTTGCCGGTGGTGTCGGCGGCCAGCACGCTCGGCGCGTTGTCGCGCATCGTGAACGACCAGTCCTGACCCCAGTTCGGCGCGTCGACCATGATGGTGTGCTGGAACCCGGCGTTGCGCAGCCGCTGGATGGCGCTCTTGGTGGCGTCGGTCCAGTTCGGGGTGACGGCGTTGTTGCCGATCGGCTCGTTGCCGATGTTGAGGATGACGTAGTTCTCCTGGCCGGTCAGCGCGCTCTGGATGCTGATCCAGTAGTTCACCGCCGCGTCCAGGCTGACGGCGCCGCTCTGCTCGCCGAAGCCGGTGGTGTCGTGGTTCTCCAGCACGCAGATCAGCTTGTTGGTCTTGCACAGCGAGATGACGTTCGCGACGTCGCTCGCGGTGTTGGTGGTCCAGCGCCCGCCGGACAGCACCACTCGCACCGAGTTGGCCCCGGCCGCCTTGATGTTGGCGAACGAGCTGGTCTGGGTGGCGTACCAGGCATGCGGGTGGTTGATGCCGCGCAGTTTCAGGGCGGTGCCGTTGGCCTCGACGAGCTTGCCGTTGGCGACCCGGATGCCGGTGGCGGCCTGGGCCGGCTGGCTGAAGGCCACCACGGCGGCGGCCAGCGTCAGCATGGACGCAGCCGCGAGCGCGATCTTTCTTTTCATGTTCACCTCGGAGGGAGCAGCCCCGCGGGCAGTGCCGGCACGGGGGGACGGACACGAGGACTCGGGTTGACGCAGCCCGACGGCTCCCTACAAGCGTCGGCATCAGCATAGGTTGATGCACCGATGCGCGCAACCGGTTAAGGTGCCTCCCCCGGCTTCCCCGCTACCCATTGCAGCACCGGAGCTGAACCGGTTCACTCTCGTCACCTCGCGACCGGTAGCCGCGACCAGCCCGCGACGGCGGAACGAGCACCCGCTCGCGCGAACCTGCCGCCCCCGCGTGTTCAGCTCGCTTCGACCTCGAACCGCAGACCCGCCGCGACGAGCCGGGCCGTCAGCGCGTCACCCATCGCCACAGCGGTGGTGACCTGGCCCGACGTCTGCGGCAACGGATCGAAGGCCAGGCACAGCGCCGCCTCGGCGAGCATCTTCGCGGTCTCGCCGTAGCCGGGGTCGCCGCCCGCCACCTCGGCGACCACCCGCTGCCCGCCGCCCTCGCCGACGAACCGGACGCTGAACCAGTTCCGCTCCCGCTGCTGCGGGCTCGGGCCCTGCCCCCCGGGCAGCCGCCGCATCAGCCACCGCCGCACCGGACCGCATTGGGCCAGCACGAACAGCACCGCCGCACCGGCGAGCGCGGCCAGCGCGACCGGCAGCCGGCGCACCACCGCGCTGTGGGTGTAGGCGAAGTCCGGGCCGTAGCGCGCCAGCGCCGCCGCGGACCGGCCCACGATCTGCGGATCGACCGTCGGCAGCGGCACCGCCCAGCCCTTGAGCCCGCTCTCCGGGCGCACCCGGCGCAGGCCGCCGAGCGGGGTCCGGACGCGCCGGTCCGCCGGGCGGGGATCGAGCGCGCGGCGCTCGCGGGCGACGTGGGCGGTCCGACGCCGCCGCGAGAACGCCAGCAGCGCCGAGGCGAGCGTGCCGCCGGAGACCGAGCCGTGCGCCCGCACGTGGCCGTCGACCCGGATCGGTCCGTCGGCCGGCAGCCGGCCGACGGTCAGGCACACCCCGAGGTCGTGCGGCACCGAGTCGAACCCGCACGCGTGGACCAGGCGGGCCCCGCTGGTCACCGCGGCGGCGTGGTGGCGCACGTACATGTCGTCGATGAACTCGGGCTCGCCGGTCAGGTCCACGTAGTCGGTGCCGGCCGCCGCACACGCGGCCACCAGCGGCTCGCCGTGCAGCACGTACGGGCCCACCGTGCTGATCACCACCCGGGCCGCGGCGGCCAGCGCGTCGAGCGACGCCGGGTCGGCGCTGTCGGCGTACAGCAGAGGCAGTTCGGCGCAGCCGGGCACGGCTGACGCCAGCCGGTCCCGCACCGCCGCGAGCCGGGCCTGATCGCGCCCGGCGAGTGCCCACCGGCACCCGTCCGGCGCATGCCGCGCCAGGTAGTCGGCCGTCAGCCCGCCGGTGAACCCGGTCGCGCCGAACAGCACGAGGTCGTAAGGCCGATCCACACCGCGCGTCACCGTCACTTCGGCATCTCCGGACGTTCGCTCACGGGTCGTCGACAGCACGGAGCCCGCTGCGGCCGAGGCGCCTGCGGTCACCGCATCGTCCGGTCGTGGCGGCGGGGCCGGCTGCTCCATGCCGCTCGGCTGGTGACCGGAGAAGAGCACCGTCGCGCCGTCGAGTTCCAGCGGCCGCCACGAGGGCGCGCCGCTGCGGCCGTGCTTGGGGTCGACGCCGATGAACACCCGGCCGCCCGCGCGCAGCCGGACGTGCCGGGCCGCCCAGTCGACGGTGGCCCGCTGCCGGATCCGGCCGGTGACGCGCCAGCTGCGGTCGCGGAAGCCCACGATCTGCGAGTGCCCGTGGATCTGCCCGAACGGCACGAAGCCCCCGGTGGCATGGAAATCGAGCCATTCGCCGTACAGCTCGGAACCGGCCTCGGCCCACAGCGGCCCGGACTTGCCGTCGGCGTCGGTGTAGAAACCGCGCCACAGCAACGGCTCGGGGCGCTCGTCGAGCAGCCGGGCGGCGGCCGCGGCGGTCACCGGCTCGCCCAGCTCCTGCCAGCACGCCACCGTCAGCCCGGCATGGCTGAGCAGGTAGTCGTCGTCGTCCGCGGTGCGCACCGCCGTCGCCACGCGCAGCCTGCCGTCGTCCCACCAGGAGCGCAGCAGCCGGGCGTCGGCTTTGGACAACCGCTGCGGGAAGAACTGGTCGCCGCCGGGCAGGTACTGCGACTCGTGGTTGCCCAGCAGCTGGATCCACTGGTCCGGCTGGTCGTCGAGGCGGCCGGCCACGATGCGCAGCACGCCGGAGCTGTCCGGGCCGCGGTCGACCAGATCCCCGACCTGGATCACGGTCAGCTCGGCGGGCAGCCGCAGGTCCTTCTTCCGCGCCCCGGCCGCGACCAGCGCCGCGCGGAGCTGATCCGGGAAGCCGCCGACGTCCCCGATGACGATGACCCGGCCCATCCGCCCTCCTCCGTCTCGCGCCGCCACACTACCCACGGCCGCCCGGGGGCGGTTCGGCCGACCGGACGTCGGCCGCCCGCACGAAGCCGCCCCGGCAGTCGGGTTCCGTTCACGGCGCGGGATGACTTGGCGTCGATGCCCGACAACGGCGAAGATACGGGCGTGCAGACAGACCGCGTGTTCGTCGGGCGCAACGAGACTCTGCAACGCTTCCTGCACGCTGTGGCGCAGCCGCCCGCGGTGCTGTTCGTCGCGGGCGAAGCGGGCAGCGGCAAGACCAGGCTGATCAACGAGTGGCGGCGGCAGGCCGCCGGGACGGTGCTCGCCGCCGCCTGCCCGCCCATCCGGCCGCCGCTGCCGCTGGCCGCCGCGACCGGGTTGCTGCTGTCCGCCGAGCCGCACCTGGCCCCGGCGTCCACGTTGAACCCCCTGCTGGGCGTGCTGCGCCCGCTGCTGCCCGAACTCGCCGACCGGATGCCGCCGGGCCTGCCGGGTCTGGCCGACCCCGCCGAGGACCGGCACCGGATGCTGCGGGCGATCGGCGCGCTGCTCGGCTCGCTGGGCCGGGTCACGCTGGTGGTCGAGGATCTGCAGTGGATCGACCCCGATTCACGTGACCTGCTGTCGCTGCTGCTGTCCGCACCGCTGCCGGAGGTCTGCCTGGTGCTGTCGTACCGGCCCGAGGAGCTGGCGGTGCCGGGGCTGCCGCTCGGCGTCGCCGCCGCGTACGCGCCGCAGATGCGCTCGGCCACCGTGCGGGTCCACCCGCTGCAGGCCGACGACGTGCGCCGCCTGGTCCGCCAGGTCCGGCGGCAGGACCCCCCGGCCGACTTCACCGCCCGGCTCACCGCGGTCACCGGCGGCGTGCCCCGCGTCATCGAGGACGTGCTCGAGCAGCTGCGCGCGCCCGGGGAGGAGAGCGACGGCAACGGCTTCGGCCGGTTCGCCCCGCCCGCGCGGCTGCGTGAGCTGACCAACGCCCGCGTCGCCGCGCTGTCCACGGCCGGGCGGCGCATCGCCGAGGCCGCCGCCGTGCTCGACGAGCCCGTCGCCGAGGAACTGCTGGCCGAGGTGTCCGGGATGGACGCCGGGGAGGGCCGCGACGCCCTCGTCGAGGTGCTGGCCGGGGCGGTGCTCGCCGAGGCCGAGGACGGCCGCTACGGCTACCGGATCCCGCTGGCCGCCCGCGCCGTGTACGAGGTGATGCCCGGCCCGTGGCGGCGCGAGCTGCACAGCCGCGCCGCGATCGCCCTCGCGCACGGCAACGCGGCCCCGCAACTGGCCCGGCTCGCCCACCACCACCGCCGCTCGGGCCAGCACAAGGCCTGGATGCGCCACGCCGAGGCGGCGGCCGAGCGCTACATCGCCGACGGCGACAACGAGTCCGCGATCGCCACCCTGGAGGAGGTGCTGGCCGACCAGACCGTGCCGCGCAACGTGCGCACCCGGCTGACCATCCGGCTGGCGCAGACCGCCGAGGTCGGCCGCCGCTCGGACCAGACCGTCGCTCTGCTGCGGCGCATCATCGCCGACGACCGGCTGCCCGTCGCCGCCCGTGGGGAGCTGCGGCTCAAGCTGGGCCTGGTGCTGATGAACCAGGCCGGTGAGTACGTCGAGGGCGCTGCCGAGGTGGAACAGGCCGTCGACGAGCTGCACGAGCGGCCGGCGCTGGCGGCCCGCGCCATGGCCGTGCTGTCGTGGCCGGTGCTGCACTTCTCCTCGTTCAGCCGTGACCTGGGCTGGCTGGAACGCGCCGAGGAGGCCGCCGCCGCCTGCGACGACGACGCGATCAAGATGGCGGTGCTCGCCAACCGGGCCACCCTCCTGATGAACTGCGGCGACCCGGCCGCGTGGACGGTGGCGCAGCGGCTGACCACCGAGGGTGGCTCGAACCTGGCCGTGCGCCAGCAGGTCGCCCGCGGCCTGCAGAACCTGGCCGACGCGACGATCCTGCTGGGCCGCCACCGCGCCGCGGAGGACTTCCTGCGCCAGGCCACCGAGCTCGCCGACCAGGTCGGCGCGTCGGTCACCAGCACCACCGCCCGGTGCACCATGCTGCGCCTGGACTGGGCGATGGGCCGGTGGCCCGGCCTGGCCGACCGGGCCGCCGAGTTCACCGGGCCGGACGGGCCCACCACCACGGTCGAGGGGCATCTGGTGACCGGGCAGCTGGCGATGGCCCGCGGCGACTGGGACACCGCGGAGTCCTCCCTGGCCGCCGCGGGCGTCGCCGCCCCGCACACGAGCACGGTGCCGGTGGTCGCCGCGGCCTCCGGGGCCCACATCCGGGTGCTGGCCGCCCGCGGGCAGCTCGACGAGGCCGTCGCCGAGACCCGCCGGGCGGTGGCCCGGGTGCGCGCGAAGGCCATCTGGAACTGGGCGGCCGAACTGGCCCCGTACGCGGTGCACGTGCTCGGCCAGGCCGGGCTGACCGGGGAGGCGCGCGACCTGGCCGAGGAGTTCGCCGAAGGCATGCGCGGCCTGGAGTCGCCGCTGGCCGAAGCGTCCCTGGAGCTGTGCCGAGGGCACCTGCTCGCCGCCGAGGACCGCCACGCCGAGGCGGTGGCCCACTTCGCCGGAGCGGCCAAGGGCTTCGCCGCGCAGCCGCGCCCGTACGAAGCGGCGCAGGCCGAGGAGGGCCGGGCCCGCAGCGAACTGGCCCTGCGACCGGGCGACGCGGACGCGCTGGCCACGCTGGCCGCGGCGGGCGCCGCGTTCACCGCGCTGGGTGCGGGCTGGGACGCGGCCCGCTGCCAGCACACGCTGCGCGAGCACGGGGTGGTGGCGCGGGGCGGGCGGCCGGGCTACGGCGGCGGCCTCACCCCCCGGGAACGAGAGGTGGCCCGGCTGGCCGCGCAGGGGCGCACCAACCGCGAGATCGCCCAGATGCTCTTCCTGTCGCCGCGCACCGTCGAGCAGCACGTGGCCCGCTCGCTGCACAAACTGGGCGTCCACTCCCGAGCCGAGCTGGCCGGGGTGGAACTGGACCTGCCGGGTTGACCGCGCGCTGACCGTCACCTGTTCCTGAGCCGGGTCAGAACGTGAGCGGCCCCCGGAGCCGTTGCCGGCGCCGGAGGCCACCTCCTCCCCAGGCCCCGTCGGCGGCCCTGGCACTGGCCGGACGACGGTGGATCGAGCCTGTCGTTCGTGCTGGTGGTGAGGGAGCGACGATCGGCCGCTCCCCCACCTCAGGGTCGTACGCCGTCAGCTCTGGATGACGACGCATCTCCCTGCCACACCGCTCAGCGAGCGCACTGGTTCCGACCGGCGGTGACCGGCCGTTACCCCAAACCGTTCGGGAACCCCCGACGGGGGTGCGAATCCACCCAGCGACACGGAGACGAAGTCACGTGCCGCTGGGGAGTCGCTCGGCGGTTCCCAGGTGGTCCACCCATGCCCTCAACGATCGCCGAGCGGCCCCTGTGGCGACAATCCGTAGAGCGCTACGTAGCCATACGCAAGTAACCGCGCCTACCTACGGATGGCCGCGGAACATGCAAATTGCAGGTCAGCCCCAGGGCGTGGTGACCGTGAAGGCGCTCTCGCGCTTGAAGCTGTCCCGGTCGCGCCACTGGTCGATCCACAGCTCGTCACCGCGCAGATGGATGAAGTAGCCGCGGTAGTTGTGGGACTCCAGGTAGACCGTGTTGGGCTGGGGACCCGGCCGGACGCAGAACGTCGCATCGGCCCGGAACAGCGCGGACCCGTCGTTCTTGTCGTGGCGGATGCGCCAGTCGTAATGGCGCAGGTAGCCGCCGTCGACGCCCACGAACGAGAAGCAGTTCGCGTCGGCCAGCCCCTTCGCCACCGTGAACGTGGCCGCCTGCCGCACCCCGCCGGGGCTGCTCAGCGTGACGGTGACCAGCGAGGCGAGGCCGCCGCTCTGCCGCACGAACCGGTCGGGCCGCTCGGCCGCCCGCAGCGACCGCTGGCTGCCGGCCACCAGCTCCGAAGCGGCCAGCGGCTGGCCCGGCGAGGCGGGCGCGGCCGACGGCGACGGAGGCGTCGACGGCGGCGTCGAGGGCCGTGCCGAAGGGCTGCGCGGCCACGACCGCGACGGCGCCTCCGCCGACGCGCTGACCTCGCCGAACCCGTCGACGAACCCGCGTGATCCCGCGGTGGCCAGCGCGGCCGGCGGCGACACCGGCTGGTCCGCGGGTCGGGCCAGCGCCCAGCCCGTCGCCGCGGTGGTGAGCACGGCCGTGACCGCCGCGACGATCACGACCGGCCGCCGGGACCGCCTCGCCTCGGGCTCCCGCTCCTGCGCCGCGAGCTCCTCGACGGTCGCCGGCAGGCTCAACCTGGGCATGATCGTGGTCGCGTCGTCCTCGTTGAGCCGATGCTTGGTCACGCCAGGACGCTACCCACGCCCCCCGATGATCGCGATCGGCTGTCCGACCGAAGTCACGCCACCGCACCGCCCGAGGCCGGCAGCCCGCTCGCGGCCCGGGCCGGGTAGCCGCGCCGCAGCAGCGCGTTCTCGGCAACCGTCCACGCGGTCGAGGTCGCCAGGTAGAGCACCGCTGCCAGCGGCAACACCACGGCACTGACCAAGATGGCGTACGGCAGCACCCGCGGCAGCGCCGCCAGCAGGCCCGTCGGCGGCGTCTCCTGCAGCGCCGCCAGCCGCACGGCCCGCTGTGACGATGCCCACGCCAGTGCGGTCAGCACCGCCACCACACCGCCGAACACGGCCAGATGCGGCAGCCACGCGGCCGCCGGGGCGAGCAGATGCGCGCTCAGCGGCACCCCGAACAGCGTGCTGTCGAGCAGCACGTTGGCCTGACCGGCCACGGTCGCGCTGGCGAACAGCTGGTAGAGCACGATGAAGACCGGCGCCTGGAGCAGCATCGGCGCGAACCCGGCCAGCGGCGACACACCCGCCTCGCGGTGCAGGTCCGTCATGGCCTGGGCGAGGGCGGCGGTGTCCTTGCCGTGCTTCTTGCGCAGGGCGGCCAGCTGCGGCGCGAGCGCGGCACGCGCCCGCTCCCCGCGCACGGCGGCCCGGGTCAGCGGGTGCACCAGCAGGCGGACCAGCATCGTCACCGCGACGACGGCCGCGGCCGTGCCGCCGACGGGCGCGAGCACGGTGGACAGGTGGATGACGGCGGTGTGGGCGGCATGGAACAGCGAATCGAACATGGAAGAAGAACCCCTCTGCGGGTACGGCTGCCCGGCCGGGACGTCGGTCGACCGGCGGGCATGGACTCGGACCGTGACGCCCGTGACCCGGGCAATGCCGGGTCAGCAGGGCAGAGGGGTGAATCCGGGTGCTCGGGGGCGGGGCCGTCCCGCCGCGTCGGGGTCACGCTGGCGCAGCACGCCGGTGCGCCGGGACAGCTCGCGCAGCGCGAGGTCGAGGGCGGCCCGGCCGGACGGGCCACGGCCGATGCCGTGCACGGCGGCCACGGCCAGGGCGGTGACGAGCAGCAGGGCCGCCGCACCGGCCAGCATGCCGGCGAGGCTCGGCTGATCCACCGCCGCGCCGGTGCACAGCACGGCCGCCCACAGGGTCAGGGCCCAGCGGGAGGCAGCGGTGATCGGCACGCGGCAACGGTACCCGCGCCGCGCAAGTGCCGAGCTCGCGATCACTCCGGACGGTCCGCGCCCATGGTGTTGACCTGGAGTGCGCTCCAGGTGCCACCATCGGCGCCATGACCGAGCTGAACCTCGCGCTGGGCGCCATGCACTTCGGCACCCGGCTGGACGACAAGGCATCGTTCGCACTGCTCGACGGGTTCGTCGACGGCGGTGGCACGATCATCGACACGGCCGACTGCTACTCGTTCTGGGCCGACCCGAGCGGGTACGGCGGCCAGAGCGAAGCGGTGATCGGGCGCTGGCTGGCCGCCCGGCCCGGCATACGCGACCGGATCACGCTGAGCACCAAGGTCGGCGCGGAGCCGACGATCCCCGGCGACTGGCCGGCGAGCAGGCAGGGCCTGTCCGCGGCCGCGATCGGCGAGGCCGTGCGGGGCAGCCTCAAGCGGCTGGGCACCGAGCACGTCGACGTGTACTGGGCGCACATGGAAGACCGGTCCGTGCCGCCGGCCGAGACCGTGGCCGCCCTCGGCCGGCTGGTCCACGACGGCCTCGTCGGGCGGCTGGGCGCGTCGAACCATCCGGTATGGCGTGTCGAGCGCGCGCGCCGCATCGCCGCCGTGAGCGCGACCGCCGGCTACACCGCGCTGCAGCTCCGCCACTCCTACGTCCACCCGCGCCCGTGGGCGACGGTGCCCGATCAGGGCCACCGCTTCGGCTGGGTCACCGACGAGGTCCTCGACTACGTCGCCACGGACCCCGAGCTGTCGCTCTGGGCGTACACGGCCCTGCTCAACGGCGGCTACACCCGCGACGACCGGCCCCTGCACGAGTCCTACGACCACCCCGGCACGTCCCGGCGGCTGGCCGCGCTCGCCGAAGTCGCCCGGGAGCTCGGCGTGTCCCGCAATGCGGTCGTGCTGTCCTGGCTCGTCGGCGGGCAACCCGCGATCACCCCGATCGTCGGCGTGAGCACCCCGGCACAGCTCGACGAGGCGCTGGCCGGAGCCCGGCTCACGCTGGACCCGCAGCTCCGCCGGCTCCTGGACGAGCCCCGATGACCACGACTGCGCCGCGTTCGTCGCATCGGGCCAGTTGCGGGGTCAGTCCCGCCGCGGTGAACACCGCGCAGGCCGTGTCCGCCTGCTCGTCGCTGGTCTCCAGCAGCAGGTGGCCCTGCTGGGCGAGCCAGTCCGCCGCACCGGACAGGACCCGGCGGGCGATGTCCAGGCCGTCGGGGCCGCCGTCCAGGGCGACCGCGGGCTCGTACAGGCGGGCCTCCGGCGGCATCAGCGCGATCGCGTCCGTCGGCACGTACGGCACGTTCACCACGAGCACGTCGACCCGGCCGCGCAGGGAGTCCGGCAGCGGCTCGTAGAGGTCGCCCTCGTAGACGTGGCCGCCGAGCGGTTCCAGGTTGCGCCGGGCGCAGGCCACCGCGGCGGGCTCGATGTCGGTGGCGTGGACCTCGATGCCGCCGTGCGCGGCGAGCACGGCCGCCGCCGCGCCCGACCCGCAGCACATGTCCAGCACCACGGCCCCCGGCCGCAGCAGCCGCGCGGCCTCCTCGACCAGCAGCTCGGTGCGCCGACGGGGCACGAACACGCCCGGGTCCACGGCGATGCGCCGCCCGCAGAACTCGGCGAACCCGACGATGTGCTCCAGCGGCAGCCCGGCGACCCGCCGCGCGACCATCGCGTCCAACTCGTCCGGACCGGCCGCCACCGAGATCAGCAGATCGGCCTCGTCCTCGGCGAACACGCAGCCCGCCGCCCGCAGCTTGATGATCACATCTGCCCGCACAGGCACCCTCCCCCGACCTGGGCCAGGCTACGCCAGGTGGCGCAACAGCTGCTCGGTCAGGTGGTCCGGGGTGCGCAGGGGCAGGTAGTGGTCGGCGTCCGGCACCGGTTCGCCGGTCGCGCCCGGCATCTCCACCAGCAGCCGACGCGCGATGACGGCGATCTCCGGGTGGTCGTGCTCGCCCCACAGCACCAGCGTCGGCACCGCGATCGTGGCGAGTCGCGGCAGCGCGTCCTCCGCCGGGAACAGGGCGTACGCCTCAGCACCGACGCGCCGCCGGGCGTTGTCGACGACCATGCGTTCGATCAGCGCGCCGCCCGGCGGCCCGTTGCCGAGCCCCGCCCAGATCTCCAGCTCCAAGGTCGCCAACAGGTCAGCGGCGCCGTCGCCCCGTGCCCGGTCGTACGCCGCCAGCTCGGGCGTTCGCGGCCAATCCCATCCCGACACCGACGTGCCGACGAGGGCCAGCGAGGCGACCCGGCCGGGCTCGGCCAGCGCGAAGTCGAGTGCGGTCTCACCGCCCATGCTCAGGCCGACCAGCGCCGCCCGGTCCACGCGCACGTGGTCCAGCACCGTCCTCAGGTCGTCTACGTCGAGGTACGGCCCTGTCGGCTGGTCGGAGCGGCCCAGCCCGCGGGCGTCATACCGAATGACGGTGTGCCGACCGGCCAGCTCCGGCACGACGCCGTCCCACAGCCGGGAGTCCATACCGGCCCCGTGGAGCAGTACCACCGGCTCTCCCGCGCCGGTGACCTCGAGCCACAGCCCACCGACCCGCTCCCCATGTCCAGTCACGCGACGCAGCATGCCATCTCTCCGGCGAACCCTCCCGCGATTCGCCGGCGACGATCATCACGACCCGAGCCCACCCTCACCTGCGCAGGGATGGAGCGAGGTCAGGCCAGGGCGGCGAGTGCGTCGCGGGCCTCGTCGCGGACCACCGGCGATGCCGAGGCGGCCAGGACGTGCTCCAGCGCCAGGCGGTATGCCACCGTGTGCGCCTGCTCCGCCGGGACGGCGATGTCCGGCGCGACGCCGGTGCCCTCCCAGTTGGTGCCGGTCACCGGGTTGATGGAGCGGGCGACCGGGACGGTGATCTCCAGGGTGGGGGTGATCGGGAAGCGGTCGGTGGGGTGTGCGCCGCCGCGGGTGGTCTCGCCGATCAGCGTGGCCCGGCCCTGCGTCTGCAGGTTGTACGAGAGCTCCTCCCCTGCGGAGAAGGTGAACCCGCTGGTCAGCACGTACACCGGACGGTCGAGGTAACGCTCGCCGGGCAGGTAGGCGATGCTCCAGTACTGGCGGAGCGAGCTGCCCGCGCCGGACTCGATGCTGTTGAGGTGGGTCTCGCCGTCGGGGAAGAAGTAGCTGGTCCAGAAGATCGCGCCGTCCGGTGAGCCGCCCCGGTTGTGGCGCAGGTCGATGATCAGCGCGTCGGTCTGCGAGACCAGCTCCATCGCCGCGGCGATCGCCCGGCCGCCCAGGCCCGCCGCGGTGACGCCGCGCAGGTCGAGGCAGCCGACGTTGCCGTCGAGGCGTTCCACCCGGGCGATGCCGTGGTTGGTGACCCGCAGGTGCTCCCGGGACACCGCGTCGGCCTCGGCGGGGTCGACGGTGGCGTGCAGGCGGGCGTCGCGGGTGCGTACGCGCAGATGTTTGTCGGCGCAGTGCTCGGCCAGCGTCAGGGTGAGCGCGTCGGCGAGCGCCGCCTCGTCCATGCCGTCGTACTCCCCCTCGGTCAGGCGGCGGCGCACGTCGGCCGCGGCCGGGACGGCGCGCTCGGGGAACACGTAGTTGGCGCACATGAGTTCCATGGCGCGTTCGACCAGAATCTTCGGCATGGCCGACACCGTAGCCAGCCTGGTCGCGGCTCGGCCAGCGGGTTACGGCCCCAGGACGACGCGATCGACGGCGGGCGCGGGGCCGGCCGGGTTGTCGAACGTGATCGTGTTGGCACCGCTGCGCAGGCTCACCCTGACCGCGCGGCTCGCGCAGCAGCCGTCCACCGCGTCGACGGCGACGGTGATCGCCGCCGTGCCCGCCACGGTGATCACCATTTGGTGGGCCCGAGGTCCCGCGAGCTGGGCATAGTGGACCGTCAGCGTGTACGTGCCGGCAGCGGGCACGGTGACACCGTTGAGCCGCAGCGCGCCGTCCCTCTTGCCGCTTCCGTCGCCGAGGTTGCGCACCACCGTGCCACCGGACGCGCCGGCCATGCTGACGCGGCCGCGGCCTGACCGAGCAGGGTGTTGCCGCGCGCCTCGGCCTCATAGGTGACGGGGCGCAGGCCCGCCGACGGGCTGGCGGAGCTGGTGGGCGAGGGTGACGGCGACGCTTTGGCGGACGGGGTCGCCACCGGGTCCGTCGTGAGACCGGTCGCCGCGGGCGCGCTGCGGGCGCCCTCACCGGCGGCGAACAGGCCGGGTTCGCCGGCGGTCGGAGCGCCGGAGGGCGACAGCCAGGCCACACCGGCGATGACGGCCAGCACGAGGGCGACAGCTCCGCCGAGGGTCGCGAGCACCAGCGGCCGCCGGTTCTTGCTGGTGGGCGCGATCCGGCGGCGGCCGGGCCGGGCTCCGCCGGTGTCACCGCCGCGGGCCGACGGCGGTGGGCCGGCCTTCGCGGCGTCGGACTCGGCCGACCCGTCGGCCCGTTCGGGTACGCCGGAAGGCGAGTCACCGCCGGTTACCGACGAGTCGTGACCTGACCTGCCACGCTCGGGACCTGCCCCACCCAGGTCACGTCCCGGCCCGGCCATGTCGTGGCCGCTCCGGGCGTCCGCAGGCGGCGGGCTCGGCCGGCCGCGCTCGGGCGACAGGTCCGGGTTCGCGGGTGGCGGCGTCCGCTCGCCTGGCGGGTCACCGGGGATCCAGCCGCCGACGCGCAGTCGCCGTCCGGCGCCGTCGTCCACCGACACGATCCCCCCTGAGCACGCATGATCTCGCAGCCGCAGCCGCGTTTGCCGGTGGAGACCTTAACCACCGGCCGACACCCCGGTCCACCGGGCGGCCAGGTTGTCGACAACCTCTCCGTCACCGCAGCCGATGGCGCGGCCCGCTGGCCGTCTGCACCGGCACCCGGGCCACCTGGGCCAGCCCCGCCACGTGCGCGGCCAGCCGGGCGCTGGTCAGCTCGCAGGCGGTGATGTCGGTGACGGCGAGCCAGGACATGTGCACGCCGCCGTCGGAGGAGATGCTCGCCGACCACCGGGTGCCGGTGGGGTGGGTGGCGATCACGGCGACGCCGACCCGGCCCAGGTCGGCCAGCAGCGCGTCCAGGTCGCGGAGCTGCTCGGTGTGCTCGCCCCACGGGTCGGCGACGAACAGCAGCTGGATGCCCCAGGCGTCGCCGGTGACGTTGTTGATGCGGGCGGTGGGCATGTCCGCGGTCTGCGAGTCGTGCAGCACGGCGGCGTTGGCCGCGGCCCGGCGGCCGATGCGCGCGATGGCGTCGCTGACCGACGAGCTGGTGCGCACCCGGTCGCTGAGTGCGCCGAGCGCGCGCATGTCGGCGCTGCTCAGCCCCGCGACGGTGACCGCGGCGCCGTCGGCCCAGGTCGCCGTGGCGGCCTCGGCAACCAGGTAGCGCAGCAGGTCGTCGCAGCGCTGCGGGTCGCCGAGCAGCGTCAGCAGGCCGGTGCGCTCGCCGTCGACGAACAGCTCGCCGCCCTGCGGCCAGGTGCCGATCTTCAGCAGGCCGGGCAGCAGCGACGGCGTGTCGACGCGGTCGGGCAGCCAGGACGAGGCGGACAGCGACCAGGTGTTGGGCCACTGCACGTCGAACGGTTCCGGCGCGTCCGCGCACGGGGCGGCGAGGATGATCGCGAGGTCGCCGCCGTGCTCCCAGGCCGCGGCGATGTCCGGCATCTCCCACTGGGCCCGGCCGCGCAACCCCGCGGTGAGCTGGCGCAGCCCGGCGTCGAGGCGCTCGGCGGCGAGGTGCCGTGGCGGCATCTCCCGCGACCGGTAGCCCAGCGGGCTGCGCACGCCGCCGACGCCGCGGCGGCGGCCGACGCGCATCCGGTGCAGGCGGCGGATCCGGCGGCGCACCACGACGTGCCCGGCGAGCACCCCGGCCAGCGCGAGCCCGGCACCGGCGGCGAGCACCCTGGTGCGGCCGGTGCCGGGGTCGGTCTCGTCCACCGGGGTGACGTGCGGCCGGGTGGCCGGGGCGGGCACCGCGGACGCGGCCGGGGCCGCGGGCGACGGCGTCGCCGCGGGTGTGGTGGCGGTGGACGGCGCGGGTGACGCCGGGGGCGGGCTCGCCGGGGTGGACGGCGCGACCGGTGCCGGGGTGGCGGGCGGCGGCGGGGTCGCGGGCTGCTGCGGGGCGGGTGTCTCGACGGCGGGCAGCAGCACTCGGCCGGTCGCGTGGCGGATCGCGCCGCGGTCGTGCGCGTCGGCGGGCAGCACGATCCGCCAGCCCGGCTCGATATGGTTCGGGTTGCGGATCAGCTGCGGGTTCAGCGCCGCGAGCTGCTGGTAGCGGTCGAAGTCGCCGGTGAAGCGCTGCGCGATGCAGCCGAGGTAGTCGCCCTTCTTCACCACGTACACGGGGCGCTCGACGCGCTGGCGGGGCGGCGGGGCCTGGTGCCGCACCATCGACGCGGCCGCGGGTGCGGCGGCGACCGGTGCGGCCTGGGCCGGGGCGGCGTACGCCAGGGCGGGTGCGGGGCGGGGCAGCGCCTGCGCGGCCATGGGCGTCCCGGCGTACGGCGCGGCGACGGTGGCCGTCACCCGGGCGGCACTGGGCACGGGCAGGGCGGGCAGCGCCGCGGTCGCCACGCTCGCGCCGGCGAACACCGCGATGAGCGCGCCCACCAGCACTGCCGCGACCCGCTGCTGCAGGCCGAGGCCGGGCAGCCGGGTCGCGCGGCGGCCGGTGATCCGCGCCCCGAGTTCCACCAGGATGCTGAGCGTGAAGGTCGCCCAGGCGATCCAGCCGGCCAGCGTGAGCACCCGCAGGAACAGGTCGCCGTTGTCGGTGGAGGTCAGCAGGGTGGTGATCTCGTCGAGCGAGGGCAGGTGCCGGGGCAGCGGGTTGCCCGCGAACTCCACCAGCAGCACGGGCACGCCCGCGACGATCGCCACGATCCCGGACAGCGCTGCCAGGCCGGCGAGCAGGCGCAGCGTCCAGTGGGGCCGGTTACGCCGGACTGGTGCCATGATTGCGCCCTTTCGTGTGGCTGCTCGACCGGCGAGCAGGTCTATCCGATGAGGAGTGTCGCGGTGGCTTCGCCGGTGGCGGTCCAGGTCGCCCCGCCGAGGAAGGCCAGGCCGGAGGGGTTCTGGTAGGTGATCCTGGCGATCACCGTGACCGAGGCGCCGTCATCGGCGACGTTGACGTCGCCCGTGGCGCCGACGCTGTTCAGGTAGGCCAGCGCGGCGGCTCTCGCCAGCGCCTGGTCGATGACCCTGCCGTCGCCCTGGATGGCCTGGGCCGGGTTGATGGCCTGTCCGGCGCTGCGGGCGGCCTCGGCGGCGACGTTGTCGGCGCGCTGGTAGGCGCGCAGCCGCCCGCCGCCGACGACGACCATCCCGAACATGGCGACCCAGGCCATCGCCATGATCGCCACGAACACGGTCGCCTTGCCCGCGTCACCGCGCCACCTGGTCATCCGCGGCTCCGGTAGGTGTCGAGCGGGCTGGTGAACGTCGACTCGATCCGGAAGCTGCCCGGCACGCCCGGCATCGAGATGTCCTCGAATCGGACCTCGCAGACGACCAGCACGGTGACCGTGGCGGCCACGCCCACCGGCTCCTGGAAACCGGTGGGATCGACGAGCCGCGCGTACAGCGGGTCGCAGGTCAGACCCGCGGCCTGGTAGGCGTTGAGCGCGGCGGTGCGCGCCTCGGTGCGGGCGGCGGCCTCGGTGCGGGCCAGGCTCGCGGTGCGCGCAGCGTCGTAGGCGGCCGCCTCGCCCGCCTGGCGGGCCAGGCTGTACCGGCCGGCGACGATGACGGCGGCGAAGAACAGCAGCACCGAGGGCACGAGGATGGCCAGCTCGATGGCGGCCGAGCCGCGGTCCCCGCGCCGCATCGCCGTCCTCACGGCACCCACCTCTCCACCGGTCCGTGCGCCTGCTGCGAGATCTCGAACGGGTTCAGGAACGGGATCAGGCTGACGGCCCGCCCGGTGACGACCACGGTGACCTCGGTGTTGGCCGCGTTGCGGGCCACGGTGACGGTGGGGCTCTGCAGACCCGGCCCGATCACGCCGAGGAAGTCGTCGGCGTTGGCCCTCGCCGTGGCGTCGGTGCTGCCCTGCTGGCGTCCGGCGTTGGCGCCCTGGGTCGCCGCGGCGAGCGCGATCGAGCGGGCGTAGAAGACCAGGGCCGTCTGCAGGACCATCATGGACACCAGCAGCAGTGGCGCGGCGATGATGGCGAACTCGACGGCGCCGCCGCCGCGATCCGGGCACGCCCGTGACCGGCTCCGTCGCCGGAGCCGGTCACGGATGAGGTGCCGGATCACTAGTTGCCGCCTCCGCCGCCTCCGCCGCCGACCGGGGCATCCGGAGCCTCCGTCGGGACCTGGTCTACCCAGTCAACGGCGATCTCCCACACCGCGAAGGCGATGGCGGCCGCGGCGAGTCCCATGATGGCGACCAGCACGATGTGCGGCACCGGCCCCTCGCCCCGGTCGCGGACGGCCGGCGACAGCAGGGTGCGCAAGCGAACCTCGATCGCCGCGCATAACGTGGTGAACATGGCGCTCCTACTCCTCATCGTTGGTTGAACAGACTCACCATCAGCGGATATCCGACCAGGACCAGCAAGATCATGATCATCATCGTGGACGGGATGTCGAGTTTGGACGTGCGCGTCTTGGCCACTTCCAAGGCACGCACCCGGATCTGGTCGCGCAGCGACGCCGCCTGGGCGCGCAGCGTCTGGTACACCTGAGCGCCGTCGTTGCCGGCGCTGCGCATGATGTCAGCGAAGCTGGTCAGCTCGACCACGCCGATGGTCGTGGCGAGACCTTTCAGTTCGTCCCAGGGCGCGCGCATCTGCAGCTGCGCGCTGAGCAGGGCGGTCCGCAGCCGCACGTACGGCCAGCCGTCGCAGATGCGCGCCGAGCGCTCCATCGCCTCGACCGCGCCGTGCCCGGAGCGCACCTGGTGCGCGGTCAGCGTCGCGTAGGTGCACAGGGCCCGGACGAACTCGGCCCGCGCGGACTTCGCCTTGGCCAGCATGTCGTAGTGCGCGAGCGCGCTCGTGCCCAGTGCCAGCACCAGGGTCAGCGCCACCGGCACCACCACCGGCAGTGAGCGGCCCGTCGCGACCAGCACCACCGTCACCACCACCGGCAGCGCGAGGCCGAGCAGGCCCGACACCACCACGCTGGTCACGTGCCGCTCCGGTGTCTTGTCGAGGATCGCCAGGTCGGCCATGGGCAGCCGCAGCCTCGACAGCCAGTCGCCGGTGACCACGGGCAGGTCGGCCGGCGGAGCGTAGTGCGGGTCCACGCCCGGATGCAGCCGCCGCAGCGCCGGTCCGAGCGCGGGCGTGGCCGGCACGAACTGCTTGATCAGCAGATACACCCCGAACCCGGCGACCGCGCCGCCGGTGATGCCCAGCGCGAACCACAGGTTCCCACCGATCATGAGGTCACCTCCGCCGGAGGCGTGGCGCCGGCGTCCGAGCGCAGCAGCCGTGGCAGGCGCTCCGGCAGCGACAGGCCGCGGATCCACATCATCAGCGCCACGTACATGACCGCGAGCAGGGCGAGGATCAGCTGGCCCAGGCCGGTGCGGTACGGCGCGGCGTAGCCGGGGTTCAGCGCGCCGAACAGCACCATGACCACGGTCACCCCGGTCAGGAAGCGCACCGTGAACCGGGCCGACGAGCGTTCGCTGTCCACCGTGGCCCGGGCCACGATCTCCTCGCCCAGCCCGCTGGCGATGTCCAGCAGGGCCAGGTGCAGGCCCTCGCCGCCGTCCGCCGACTGCAGGATGAGCGGGGCCACCACCTCGTCGCAGCTGGGGTCGTCGAGTTCGTCGGCGAAGGCGCGCAGCGCGGTGGCCAGGTCGGTGCCCGCCTGCAGGCGCGCGGCCAGCGTGCGCACCTCGGTCGCGAGCAGCGGCGGGGCGGTGCGGGCCGTGGCCACGATGGCGGCCTGCAGACCGATGCCGTTGCGCACGTAGTCGCTGACCCGCCGGGTCCACGCCTCCAGCGCGGCCAGCCGGGTCAGCGCCTTCTTCTCGGCGGTGGCCGCGGAGAACAGCCACGGCACCCCCGGCACCGCCAGCGCGACGATGATCCCGCCCACCGGCCAACCGGTGAGCAGCCAGGCTGCCGCCCCGGCGCAGACCGCGAAGATCAGCACACCCTGGTGCGTACGGCGCTGGACGGCCGTGCGTCCCGGCCCGCGCCAGAACCCGCGCAGCCACAGCCGGGTCGGCGAGGCGGGGCCTGGTGGGCGGCGTGTGCCGATCATGAAGAGCACCGCCAGCACGACGCCGGTGCCGGCCGTGAGCACGGACAGCGCCGCGAGGATCTGGATCATTGCCGCACCCGCTTGACGTGCATCTCCCTGGTCCAGGAGCCCCGGTTGTGCGGCCCCGCCTCGATGTAGGGCACCAGCTCGCGCGGGTCGTAGCCGACGTCCATCAGGTCGTCCCGGATGCGCTCCGGCAGGTGCCGCGGCACCGCCCGGCCGTCCGGCCCCGGCCCGAACACCGTCGTGGTGACCACGCGGTCCTCCCGCATGCCGCCGACCTCGATGACGTGTGAGACGAAGCGGTGCTCGCCGCCGCCGATGGCGCGCTCGTCGACCACCGCCGTGTACACGATCAGGTCGATGCCCTGCGCGGCCATGCGCAGCGCCTGCTCCGCGCCGATGTCGTTGCCGTACGAGCAGGCCAGCTGGACGATCGAGTCCATCACCTCGCGGGCCTGCCGGGCGTGGATGGTGCACATCGCACCGCGGCTGACCGTCATCGCGCGCAGCATCGGCACGATCTCACGGCCGCGCGTCTCACCGACGATCACCCGCCGCACGCCGAGCCGCTGGGTGATCGGCATCATGTCGTGCAGCGTCTTCTCGCCGCGGCGCTTGCCGTTGTTGTCGTACTCGCCGTGGCCCTGCAGGGCTTCGAGGCTGATCACCCAGTTCTCGTCCGACGGGTACAGGGACTCGTGCAGGCCCAGCTCCCGCGACTCCTCCAGGGTGATGTAGGGCTCCCCCGGCGGGATGGTGCGGCCGAGCGCGCGCAGCAGGGTGGTCTTCCCGGACGCGGCCAGCCCAGCGATCATGATGTTGGCGCCGGACTCCAGCGCCTTGATCAGGAACCGGTACAGCAGCAGGTCGATCATGCCCCAGCGGTCGCGCAGCTCCTCCAGCGTCGCCGAGAACAGGCTGTGCTTGCGGATGTAGACGATCGGCCGCGGCGACACCTTGTACAGCACCGTCATCCGGGAGCCGTCGGGCAGCTGCATGTCGAGCTCGGGATTGGACTCCGACAGCTGGCGCTCGGTGGCCGCCACCCGCATCGCCAGCACCTGCAGCATGCCGATGAGCTCGTCGTCGGTGTCGGCGACCGGCTCTCCCCGGCTGCGGCTGCCGTCGGCGTGGTGCAGCAGCACCTGGTCGCAGCCGATGATGTGCACGTTGGTGATCTTCGGGTCGTCCAGCAGGCGCTGCAGCCGCCCGGCCCCGAACATGCCGGCCACCACCGCGTCGAGCAGCGCTTGCTCGTACGCCGGGCTCACCGGCTGGCCGGCGTGCGCCATCGCCACCGCGTAGTCCGCGATCACCTCGCGGCCGATCCGCGCCGCCGTCTCCCGCCGGTAGACCGCGGTGACGTTGGCCGAGTCGGCGAGCAGCCGGGTGAGCGTCTCGGTGACCCGGCCCTGCAGCTGGCGCACCACCGCGTAGTCCACCGGCGTCGCGGGCGCGGCAAACGCGCCCGGAGGCTGCGCGGGGTGCACCCGGGCATGGCCGTTGACCCGGGGCACGGCCGTCGCCTCCGGCGGGATCGGGATGAAGCGCGGGGCCGTCACGGCAGCACCGGCGTCAGCGGCTCGGTGTCGCGCCGGGACAGCGCGCTGTCCATGCGCCGGGCGGCGATCATCGCGGTGATGCTCTCGTACGCCGCGGCGGACCTGCGCATCAGCGGGGCCCGGCGGCGGCCCCGGCCGTCACCGCACAGCGCGCCCGCGGTCGAGGTGTCCCAGGGCAGCGACGCCACCACGGGCACGCCCAGGTGCCGGGAGACCTCCCGCCCCCCGATCCCGCCTCCGATGAGCAGCAGGCCGAGGCTGTTCTCCACGAAACCGGCCGGCAGCTGGCGGCGCATCGCGGTGACCGCCGACATGGCCGGCGACACCGTGCGCAGCGAGTGCGGCCGCAGCGCCAGCAGCACCAGGTCGGCCTTGGCCAGCAGCGCCCACGGCGGGTGCGCGGCGGACAGCCGCCCGCAGTCGGCGATCACCACCTGCGCCGCCATCCGGGCGAAGAACTCGCCGAGGCTGGTCCAGGCCAGGTCCAGGGTGGCGCTCTGGGCGGGCTCGGTGAGGCCGGGCAGCGCCATCCGCTGCTGGCGCGGCGCGTCCAGGTCGATGAGGTTGCCGGCGAGCTCGGCCTCGGCCGTGCCGCGCAGCGCCGCCGAGGCCAGCGGCAGCACGCCGCGGTTCGCGGGCAGCTCGTAGCGGGCCAGGTAGCCGGCCAGCAGGTCGCCGCCGGCCGGGTCGCACTCAGCCAGCATCACCGGCGACGGCCAGGTCAGCGTGAACGCCAGCGCGGCGGTGGAGGCCCCCGGGGAGCCCTTGGCGGAGACGATCGCGATCAGGGTCATCGGCGGCCGCTCACGATCCGTCGAGGACGAGCACGATGCGGTCGCCGGCGGCGAGCGCCGCCACCGTGGGCGCGTCCACCGTGGCCACCTCCACGTTGATCACCCACTGGCCGGACCTGCTGCCGGCGGCCAGCTGGACGATCGTGGCGGTGATGGTGCGCGGCGGGACCAGGTCCGGGCCGTCCGTGTTGCTGCGCACGGGCACGACAACGAGCAGCACCTTCGCCCCGACGGCCAGCCGGGAGGCCGAGGGCATCTTGTCCTCGCCGAGCGCGATGCCGATCAGCTGGTGGCCGGGCGCGGGCACGGGCGTCTCGGTGACCTGGTCCAGGGTCAGCAGCGTGCCCGGGACCAGCGCCATGACGGCGCGCTTGCCGATCACCTGCGCCGCGTTCGCGGCGGGGATCGGGCGCAGGCCGACTGCCTGGTTGACCCGGACCACGACGAGGTCGTCGCGGCTGATCTGCGCGCCCTTGCCGACCGGCCGGGCCATCGCCAGGTAGTCGTGCGTGCCGCCGATGCGCTGCGCGACGTACGCCGCGGTCAGCGCACCGACGATGATCAGGAGCACGGCGAGCGCGCCCTGTGCCACCGACCGCCGTCGGGGAGCGGTGCGGGGCACCGGGATCGGCGCCGCGGGCAGCGCCCGCGCCGGTGCACTCGTGTTGACGCTCATACCGCCTTGCCTCGTTTCTCGACGCTCCGGCCGGTCAGCTGACGGCCGGTGAGTTCACTACCTGCATCTCGTCGATCCGGACCTCGGTGCTGGACGACCGCTCGATGTCGATCACGCCGGACTCGCCGCCGCCGGACCACACCACGTGCCAGGTCGTGACGCCCTCGATGTCGTAGGTGCCGTCCGCCTGGCCGCGGGAAGGCGCGGTGTACCGGTGTCCGCAGTCCGGTGACGGCGCGTTGCCCGCCGCGGCCGTGTACGGCGTGCCGACGAAGTAGTGGGGCGCCGTCCCGACCTGGCGCGAGCAGGGGACCGGGGTCGTGCCGTCGCCCATGTTCCAGCGGATCACCACGGCCGTGGCGGTGGCCGTGACCGTCAGCCCCGGCACGGACGCCGATCGGGTGACCGAGCCCCAGGTGCTGCCGGTCACCGGGGTCCACATCCAGACCGGCAGGCCGACCAGGCCCGCGCCGTTGGGGCGGGGAGCCATGTGGATGTCCGGCCCGGCGATGGGCATGAGCCTGATCGCCCGCACGGCCAGCGCCATCGGCGAGGGCATCGCCCCGTAGCCCGGCGGCGGGTCGGTCAGGTACTCGTCGGTCCCCTGCTGCCAGCCGGCCGACAGGCCGCCCCAGCACCAGACCGCGTACATGAAGCCGTCGTCCGGGTCGTTGCCGCCCCAGAGCGGGTCGTCGTCCGTCAGCTCCAGGCGGCTGTAGTAGCAGCTGTCGGTGTGGTTGAACCAGCCCATGCTCAGGTCGTGGCAGGGGATGGGGCCGAGGTCCTCGTGCTCGCAGTCGATGCCGTCGCCACCGCCGCCTCCCCCGCCGCCGCCACCACCGCCTCCCCCGCCGCCACCGGTGACGATGAGGACGCAGGGACCGTTGTTGGGCGGGCAGTAGATGTAGTCGGCGTATGCCGGGCTCTGCGTCACGACCAGGGTCAGCGCCAGCGTGAGCACGGTCGTGGCGAGCGCGGCCAGCCCGCGGGACCGGGTCAGCACGACGACGCCCGGTCGGTGTGCGAGTCCACCCAGCGCCAGAGGCTGTCCGGGTAGAGCCCGGCGCGCAGGGTCACCGGGTAGCGCTTGTTCTGCCCGGGTGCCGCGACGGACTTGCGGGTCTTCTTGTTGACGGTGTCCGTGCCGGCGTCGTCCACGCAGGCCTCCACGACGATCGAGGTGGCGCTGACCGAGACGACCCGGCGCAGCGTGACGGTGGGTTTTCCGATGCGCACCAGCCCCTGCTCGGACAGCAGGCCGAGGTCGCGCTCCAGCTGGGCCATGTAGCGGCCGCCCGCGTACTTGTAAAGGGGGCGCCGGGTGGGGTCCTTGGTCCAGTCGTACTTGCCGGTCTGGCCGGCCGCGAGGTAGATGCCGTTCAACTGCTGGAAGGCCGTCCACGCGGCGTCGACCGTGCGCTGCTGGTCGTCGCTGAGCGCCGGGCCGGGCGACTGCCGCACGGCGGCGGTCGTCGGCAGCGCCAGGGGCTCCGGCACCTCGGCCGAGCACCCGGCGAGCACCGGAAAAGAGGCAGCGGCCAGCAGGGCCGCGGCAGCGACCGACCGTCCTCTTCGGCTGTACGGAATCATGCGCCCCCCTCGTCCCCGACGAGCCTCGCTGAGTCCTTCACCTGCCAGAAGTTGTTGCCGTGTAAGCGGATCCCCCCGCATCAGACGGCCGATCGTACGATGAACTCCGCCGATATAACAAGGGGTGAGGAATAGCCACACGGACAGTGTTTGCCATCGGATCTTCCATTTACGACTCACGATCATTCCGTTCTGGAGCCTACGGCCGGTGCGGGCAATCTCCCTGACAGCAGGCAGCTATCCATCGATCGCGACAAATGGTGAGCCGAGCGCCCCGAGTCATGAATGCGACGGCAGAGGGCGAGTCGCGCACCGGTCTGCCGACGGCGGAAACCATGATCAGACATGACCAACCGGCACGGTTCGCCGATTCCGGCAAAACGCCTTTGATCCCCCGCTAAGATGACAAAGTTATCGACGGGGAGTGATGGCTGTGGTGACGGTCGACAAGAGCACGGGCTTCGCCGCGGTGCCCGCGCAGCTGGACGAGGTGCTGGGCTGGTTCGCCCGGATGCGGGAGGGCGACCCGGTCAGCTGGGACGAGCGCTACGGGGCCTACCACGTCTTCCGGTACGCCGACATCGAGAAGGTGCTCTCCGATCCGGCGACCTTCTCCTCCGACCTGACCGGGCTGGTCCCGCCGCAGGAGGAGATCGAGCTGTTCAGCCGCGGCAACTTCGTGCGCATGGACCCGCCCCGGCACACCAAGATGCGCCGCATCGTGAGCAAGGCGTTCACCCCGCGGGTCGTCGCCGGGCTGGCCCCGCGCATCGAGGCGATCACGAACGAGCTGCTCGACCAGGTGGCCGGGCGCGAAAGCGTCGACCTGGTGCAGGCACTGGCCTATCCGCTGCCGGTGACCGTGATCGCCGAACTCATCGGGGTGCCCGGCAGCGACCGCGACACCTTCCGGCGCTGGGCCGACGAGCTGCTCAACGCGCAGGTGCCGGACACCGTGATCCCCGACGAGAAGACGATGCAGCAGGCCGGCGCCCGGCTGCGCGGCATGATCGACTACCTGCTGGCGCACATCCGGCACCGGCGCGCCAACCCCGCCGACGACCTCACCAACGCCCTGATCGAAGCCGAGGTCGACGGCGAACGCCTGACCGACGAGGAGATCGTCGGCTTCCTCGGCGTACTGCTGATCGCCGGGCACATCACCACCACGACGCTGCTCACCAACACCGTGCTGTCCCTGGACGCGAACCCCGGCGCCGCCGCCGCGCTGCGCGCCGACCCGCAACGCATCCCGGCCGCGCTGGAGGAGGTGCTGCGCCACCGCTCGCCGTTCCCACGGCTGGCCCGGCTCACCACCGCCGACGCCACGGTCGGCGACCGCCGGGTGCCCGCGGGCAAGGTGCTGATGCTGTGGGTGGCCTCGGCCAACCGGGACGCCGCACAGTTCGTCGAGCCGGACACCTTCGACATCACGCGTACGCCGAACCCGCACCTGAGCTTCGGCCACGGCATCCACTTCTGCATCGGCGCACCGCTGGCCCGGCTGGAGGGCCGGATCGCCATGGAGGTCCTGCTGCGGCGCTGCGGCGACCTGTCCGTCGACGACGGCGTGCGGCTCTACGACCCGCGCATGATGACCGGCGCCCGGGTGCTGCCCGTACGCGTGCGCTGGTCCTGACCTGGTCCCTCGATCATCCGACTTGCCAGGCAGGTGGGCGGATGCGTGCCCATGATTCGCACAGGTGCCCGGCAAGTCTGACGATCATCGGTGCCGATCAGGCCGAGCGCGCGCGCTGGTGGGCGCTGACCGCCAGCTCCACACGGGAGTGGACGCCCAGCTTGGCGAGGATGCTCGACACGTGTGACTGGACGGTGCGCCGGGACAGGAACAGCTGCGCCGCGATCTCGGGATTGGACATGCCCGCGGCGACCAGGGCCGCGACCCGGTGCTCGGTCTGCGTGAGCGCCTCCCAGCCGTGCTTGGGGCGCTTGCGCGGGCCCTGCCGGCCGCGGCGCACCCCGAGCCGGCGCAACCGGGCGTCGGCGCGGAAGATGTCCCGGCTGGCGTCCATCGCGGTGTAGAGGTCCAGCGCCCGGCCCAGCGCGGTCCGCGCCGGGTCCAGGTCGCCCCGCGCGGCCAGCGCCACCGCGGCGTCCTCGGCGGCCTGTGCCTCGTAGAGCCGCCAGCCGCAGGCGCGGTAGGACTCCACGGCCGCCAGCAGCAGGTCCGCGTCGCCCTCGGCGAGCCCGCGGCACAGCAGCGCGGTCGCGGTCAGGCTCACCGCGGGCTGCGCGGCGGCCAGCTCCGCCGTCTTGGCGACCAGCGCGGCGGCCCGGTCCCGGTCGCCCGCCGCGGCCGCCAGCCGGGCCAGATCGGGGCAGATGTGGTACATCACCCGGTGCGGCAGGTGCTCCAGCGCGGAGGCATGCTCCCAGCACGGGAAGAACAGGTCGAGGCAGTACGCCGCCCGCGCGGGCTCCTCCAGCAGCACCCGCGCCCAGGTGTCGAGGTAGACGTACTGCGCCTCGGCCGCGCCGCCCTGGCCCTGCGCCACGATCGTGGCCTCGGGCGCCGGCTCGCCACGGTGGATCGCGATGAGCCTGCCCAGGCCGCGCAGCCAGGGCCGGTCGCCCAGCGGATCCGGATACTCCAGCCCCGCCTCGATCTCGGCGAGCGCGTCGTCCCAGGCCCCGGTGAGGAAGCGCAGCTGCGCCCGGAGCGCGTGGATCAGCGCCAGGTACGGCCCGCCGTAGCGCTGGTTGCTCTCCAGCGCGTCGGCCAGCACCTGCTCCGCCTCGTCCAGCCGGTCCAGTTGCAGCAGGCAGTAGCCGCGCAGCACGCTCTGGCCCGCGGGCATGTCGGGCAGCACGCCCTGTCCGATGTCGGCGACGGCCTGCTCGCTCAGGGCCAGGCCCTGCCCGACGTCGCCCTCGATGAACCGCAGCCCCGCCTGCACCAGCCTGCCCAGCCCCACCGCGTACCCGTCACCGGCCCGCTCCCCGTGCTCGATCGCCAGGGCGGCGGCGGACGCGGCGGCCTCGTGCTGGCGCAGGAAGAACCGGCACTTGGCGCAGAACCCGTGGAGGCGTCCGGCGTCGGCCGCGGGCAGGTCGTCGGCTGCCAGCGCGACCGTCGCGACCTGCACCGCCTCGGCCTGCCGGCCCTGCCGGAACAGCGCGTCCATCAGCAGCCAGTAGAGCGCGCTGCGCCGGTGCGGGTCGGGGTCGCGGCTGATCGCCTCCCGGGCCTCCTGCTCGGCCTCGCGCAGGCTGCTCTCCCAGATCAGCGCCCGCACCAGGTGGAAGCGCATGTCGCCGGCGCGCTCCTCGGACACCTCTGCCAGCGCCCGGCGCAGCAGCCGCACCGCCGCGCCGGGCGCTTTGGTGATCAGATCGTCGGCGAAGGCCACCAGCCAGTCCAGCGTCGCGGCGTCCAGCGCGGTCCCGGCGACCAGGTGCTCGGCGACCCGCTCCACGGAGGCCCCGGACGAGGTGAGCACCTGCCCGGCGCGCAGGTGCAGCGCGGTGCGCATCTGCTCGGGGACACCATCGCTGAGCGCCTCGCGGATCAGCGCGTGCCGGAACTCCAGGTAGGGCCCGGCGTCGACGATCACGCCGGCGTCCAGCGCCGCGAACATGATCTCCGACAGGGTCATCACCGGCATCTCCAGCACCGCCGCCAGCTCTGCCACGTCGATGGCGCGGCCCAGCACGGCGGCCTGCTGCAACGTCTCGCGCTCCTTGCGCGGCAGGAAGGCCAGCCGGCGCAGGATCATGTCGACCAGCGAGCGCGGCATACCCGCTTCGGCGGCGTCGGCGGTCAGCTCGGCACTGCCGCGGTCCACCCGGATCCAGCCCTCGCGCATCAGCGCGGCCAGCAGCTCGGTCAGGTAGAACGGGTGACCGCCCGCGCCCGCGACCAGGCGGGCCAGCCGGGGACCGGGCGGCGCGCCCAGGCGGTCGGTGACCAGCGCGGTCACCGCGGCGTCCGGCAGCGCGGCCAGCTCGACCAGGTCCGCGCCGCGCGCCTGCAGGCTGCGCAGCAGCCCCGCGGCCTCGGCCCGGGTGGCGGGCCGCGCGGCGACGACGACCAGCAGCGGGTACTCCTCGATGCCGCGGCCCATCCGATGCAGCACGACCAGGCTGGCCGGGTCGGCCCACTGCACGTCGTCGACGAGCACCGCCAACGGACCGGCCGCACACCAGGTGTCGATCAGATCGAGGATCGCCTCGGTGACCGCGAGCTGGTGGTTGGCCGCCGCCGCGCGCAACGCCAGCGCATCCTCGCCACGAAGCAGGCGCGCCACCCGGGCCTGGGCCGGGTCGTCGGTGACGACCAGCAGGCCGAGGCACGCGCCGATGGCGGAGAAGGGCAACTGCTGTTCGAGGTCCTCGGCCGCGCCGCGCCGCACCCGCATACCCAGCCGCTCGCACTCCGCGGCGGTCGTGTCGAGCAGGCTGGTCTTGCCGATGCCGGGTTCGCCCTCGACGAGGACCGCGGCACCGGTTCCGGCGGCCGCCGCCCGGGCCAGCGCGCGCAGGCGCTCGACCTCGGGATCGCGGCCCACGAACACAGGCGCCGCCATGGGACAAGCCTAGTCTTCAGGCAGGTCCCAGGCGGCGCCATGCGGCCGAACGTGGGGTGTCCCGGGGTGGGCCGCCGTGGGCGGCTTCACCGGGCCACACCGTGTCCGGGGTGGGGTGGGATGGGTGCGAGGAACGTCAGTGGTCCGCGCGTCCGGCGTACATCTCGTTGACGACGGTGAGCACGTCATGGATGGAAGTGCGGGCACGGGTGGCGATGTGCTCGACGGGCGCGTTGCTGGCGAACGCCTCCCGGATCGCCGAGCGCAGCGAGCCGGCGTCATGGGCGGTCCCGCCGCCCGTGGCCACGGCCTGGTCGATCAGGCACAGCGCGTGGTCCGCGGTGACGTACATGCTCATCTCCCAGCTGCCGGCTCGTCGTCATGATCGGGTGCGGGGCACCGCCCGCTTCCACTCGACCCGCTGACGCGGCCGGAGAGGCGCCGGTGCTTCCGTGACATCCACGATCCGGCACCCGGCAGACCGAAACATCCGCCACCCGGCGGTACTGCGTGCCCGACTCATTCCTTTTTCATGTTAAAAGCTCCGTTCGTGACGTTGGTTCGGCCGAACGGAGCCCCGATCGCGAGCCGGCTCAGCCCGGATGCACCCCCACCGCGTCCCGGATCTTGAAGCCCTCCCGCGCGTCGGCCGAGCGGGCGCAGTGCGCGCAGCAGTAGAAGTGGCCGGACACCTCGACCCCATGCCCGATGATCTTGCAGGCGCAGTGCTCGCACACCGGCGCCAGCATGTGCACCGCACACTCGAACGAGTCGAAGACGTGCACCGCGCCACCCGCGGTGTGCACCTCGAACGACAGCCAGTAGTCGTTCTTGCAGACCTCACACGTGCCCACAGACAATCCCTCCCATCGGCGTATCCATGAACAGTGTCGGGTGCGTCACCGCCGAACAGCAGCAAAACGACCCATTTACCCAGGCCGGGACGTGATCAGGGCGTACGCAGCCCGACGTACGCCGCCACGCGGATGCGGCCGGGCGGGCGGACTCCGTAACCTCGCCCCTGTGCACCTGCTCCATCGCCTGGCCGCCCGCCCCCAGCGCTACGACGCCCTGTTCGCGCTGGTCACCGGCGTGCTGGTGATCGGCTGCTCGTGGCCGACGCAGAGCGAGCAGCCCGACCGGATCCGGCTGGACGCCGCGGCGTTCGCGCTGCTGGCCCTCGGCGCCCTCGCCCTGGTCGTCCGCCGCCGCTGGGCGGTGCTCGCCAGCCTGACCACGTTCGCGGTGGTCGCCGTGTTCATCGGCGTGGGCTACCCCTACGGACCGGTGTTCAGCTACGTCATGATCGCCGTGTACTCACTGGCGGCCTGGCGGGACACCCGCTGGTCCGTGCCCGTCACGGCGGTGCTCATTGTGCTCTACCTCTGGCTGAGCGGCTGGGTCGAGAAGGAGCCCGACGGGCTGCTGTTCAACCTGGTCACCACCACCTTCTGGCTGGCCACCCCACTGGTCACCGGCATCGCGGTGCGCATGCGGCGGCTGGCGGTGGAGCAGTCGGCGATCGAGGAGCGGCGACGGCACGCGTACGAGGAGCGGCTGCGCATGGCCCAGGAGGTGCATGACGTCGTCGGGCACAGCCTCGCCGTGATCAGCATGAACGCCGGCGCGGCGCTGCACGTGCTCAGCCGCCGCCCGGACACCGCCCCGCAGGTCGAGGAGTCGCTGCGGGCCATCCGCCAGACCAGCACCGCCGCCCTGGACGAGCTGCGGGTCACCCTGTCCGCGTTCACCGGCGCGTGCCCCGCCCCCGACCGCCCCGCGGCCGGGCTGGGCCTGCTTCCCGAGCTGGTCGCCGCGACCACGTCCGAGCGGCTCACGGTCCGGCTGACCGTGCACGGCCCGACCCGGCCCGTCCGGCACGCGGTCGACCTGGCCGGATACCGCATCGTGCAGGAGGCGCTCACCAACGTGCTGCGCCACGCCGCGGCCCGGCAGGCCACAGTGGAGGTCGCGTACGGCCCGCACGGGGTGGCGCTGACCGTCGCCGACGACGGCCGCGGCGGCGCCCCGCAGCCCGGCGGCTCCGGGCTGGACAGCATGCGCGAGCGCGCCCGCGCCCTGCACGGCGTCCTCGACGCGGGCCCGCTGCCCGGGGGCGGCTTCCGCGTGCACGCCGACCTCCCCTACGGCGACACCCCCGACCCGGACCCGCTGCCCGCCACGCTGGGCCCCCGCGAAGCGCTGGACCCGGTCCCGGGCGGGGTCGCATGATCCGCGTCGCGCTCGCCGACGACCAGGCGCTGCTGCGGCTGGCCATGCGCACGCTGCTGAGCTGCGAACCCGACCTCGAACTCGTCGGCGAGGCCGAGGACGGGCTCGGCGCACTGGACCTCGTCGCCGCCCACCGGCCGGACGTGCTGCTGCTCGACATCCGCATGCCGCGGATGGACGGGCTGGAGGTGCTGCGCCGCCTCGACGGCCCCACCCGCGTGATCATGCTGACCACGTTCGAGCTGGACGAGTACGTCTTCGAAGCGCTGCGGGCCGGGGCGTCCGGCTTCCTCACCAAGGACGCCGAGCCGGCCGAGCTGCTGCGCGCGGTGCGGGTGGTGGCCGCCGGGGACTCGCTGCTGTCGCCCACGGTGACCCGCCGGGTCATCGAGCGGTTCGGCGCGACGCCGGGCGCGGCCCCGCCGAAACGCGTACACCCTGAGCTGCACCTGCTCACCGAGCGGGAGCGGGAGATCGTGGGCTGGGTCGCGACCGGACTGTCCAACGACGAGATCGCGGCCGGCCTCGTGGTCAGCCCTGCCACCGTGCGCACCCACGTCAGCCGGGCCCTCATCAAACTCCACGCCCGCGACCGCGCCCAACTCGTCGTCATCGCCTACCAGTCCGGCCTCCCCATCCCCCACCCCTGACCCGCCCGCAGCCCGCGGCGCACGCCCCTTGATCGCCCGACTTGCCTGGCACATGGTCGAATTCGGCCGCAAGATACGCACAGGTGCCAGGCAAGTCGGGCGATCTTGCGTCCGGTGGCGGGGCGGGACGCGCGGGTGGGGCGCGGCGGGGCCGCTCGGGGACGTAGGCCGGGATACGTGCTCGGGCGGATGTGCGCGACAGCGGCGGGCGGGGAGCCTGGCCGGGTTCTGTGACCCGAACAGGAAGGCCCACCCATGTCCTCCGCCTGGCAGCGGATCGCCACCGCCCCCGCCGGCCGCCGCACCGCGTGGTCCGTGCTGACCGCGTGGCTGCTCATCGCCGTCGCCGCCACCATGTTCGCCAAGACCGGCGACGTGGAGACCAACGACCTCAGCTCCTGGCTGCCCGCCTCGGCCGAGTCGACCCGAGCCCTCGAACTGGCCGAGCGCGAGTTCCCGGCCGCCGAACCGGAGCAGTTGCTGCTCGTGTACGTCCGCGACGGCGGCCTGACCACCGCCGACCGCGACGCGGCCGCGGCCGACGCCACCGCGCTGGCGGCGCTGGCCGCGGGCCCGGTGCCCCCGCCGATCCCGTCCGAGGACGGCGCGGCACTGCTGGTGACCGTGCCGCTCAGCCCGGCACAGACCGCCGATGAGGCCGTCGGCCCGGTGCTGGACCAGGCCCGCACAGTGCTGACCGAGGGCCTGCCCGCGGGCCTGGGCGCCTGGATGACCGGCGGACCGGCGGCCGGGGCCGACTTCGACGCCGCCTTCGACTCGCTGGACACCACACTGCTCGGGGTCACCGTCGGCGTGGTCGCGCTGCTGCTCCTGCTCACCTACCGCAGCCCGGTGCTGCTGCTGGTGCCGCTGTTCGCCGTCGGCGTCGCCAGCCAGCTCGCGAGCGCGCTGGTCTACGTCGGCGCGAAGTATCTCGGCCTGGTCGTCAACGGGGCCAGCGCGGGCATCCTCACTGTGCTGGTGTTCGGCGCGGGCACCGACTACGCGCTACTGCTGATCTCCCGCTACCGCGAGGAGCTGACCCGCCACGCCGACCACCGGCAGGCGATGCGCCTGGCGCTGCGGCACAGCCTGCCCGCGATCATCGCGTCCGCCGTCACGGTGATCCTCGCGCTGCTCACCCTGCTGGCCGCGGGCCTGAACTCCACCCGCGGGCTGGGTCCGGTCGCCGCGCTCGGCATCGTCTCGGCGCTGCTGGCGATGACCACGCTGCTGCCCGCCCTGCTGGTGATGTGCGGGCGGCGGGTGTTCTGGCCGTTGGTCCCCGCGGTGCGCGGCGCCGCCGAACCGGCCCGCGGACCGGGCCTGTGGGCGCGCACCGCCGGGTACGTGTCCCGGCATGCCCGTCCGATCTGGATCGTCACCGCGCTCGGGCTGGCCGCGCTGAGCCTCGGCGCGACCACGCTCGACACCGGCCTGCGCCAGTCGGAGTCGTTCGTGACCAAACCCGACTCGGTACGCGGCTTCGAGGTCCTCGCGACGCACTTCCCCGCCGGCTCCGGCGACCCCACCGAGGTGTACCTCAACACCACCACCGCGGACCGGGTCACCGGCACGCTGCGCGGCCTGCCCGGCGTCGCCGAGGTCGGCGAGGCGGAGCCGTCGCTGGCGGGCGGCTGGACCCGGCTGCGCATCGTGCTCGCCGACGCGCCGTCAAGTGACCGCGCGGAGCAGACGGTGCTGCGGCTGCGCGACGCCGCGCACGCCGTCGACCCGTCGGCCCTGGTCGGCGGCGCGACCGCGCAGGAACTCGACGAGAACACCACCATGGACGCCGACCTGCGCCTGCTCATCCCGCTGATCCTGGCGGTGGTGCTGGGCGTGCTGATCGTGCTGCTGCGCTCGCTGGTCGCACCGCTGCTGCTGCTGGGCAGCGTGCTGCTGTCCTTCGGCGCGGCGCTGGGCGCGGCCGCACTGATCTACCACGCGATCGGCTTCCCCGCGATCGACCGCTCCGTGCTGCTGCACGGCTTCCTGTTCCTGGTCGCGCTGGGGGTCGACTACACCATCTTCCTGATGACCCGGGCCCGCGAGGAGGTCGCCGTGCACGGCCACGCCGAGGGCGTCACCCGCGCCCTGTCCGTCACCGGCAGCGTCATCACCAGCGCCGGCGTGGTGCTGGCCGCGACGTTCTCGGTGCTCTCCCTGATGCCGGTCGTCTTCATGATGCAGGTCGGCATCCTCGTCGGCATCGGCGTCCTCCTGGACACCTTCATCGTGCGCACCCTCCTGGTCCCCGCCCTCGTCCACCACGTAGGCCCCCGCACCTGGTGGCCCCGCCACCCGTGAAGGAAGGGCACCTTCACATCGCCATGCGTTGTAGAAGGTGCCCTTCTTAACCGTCGACCACGTGTGACCTGCGGCGGCTGGTCCAGCAGCCGTGGGGACTAGTCCAGGCAGGCCACCGGGACCTGCTGCACCGCGTTGTTGGCGAAGCCGCCGCGGTTCCAAGCCTGCTCGACCGGCTGCACCCCGCCCAGCGCGTCGACGGCGCGGGCGGTCAGCAGATGCCGGCCCGGCGCCGCGTCCCAGGCGTACGTGAAGCGCCGCCACGCCCACCGGTGCCCGTTGTCCGGCTCCAGCTCGGCCGCCGACCAGGTCTCGCCGCCGTCCACGCTGACCTCCACCGAGGTCACCGGGGCCCGGCCGGACCAGGCCCGCCCCTGCACGGACACCGGTCCCGGGCGCACCACCCGGGCGCGGGACATGAAGTCGGGAAAACCGGGCGGGGCCAGCAGCGCCCGCGGCGCGATCCGGGTCACCGGCACGCCCGGGTCGGCGGCGTCGCGGCGCACCCGGTATGCCACGGCCTGCTGGAAGCCCTCGAACGGCCGGTCGACCAGCGTGATCTCGCGCAGCCACTTCACGTGGGCCATGCCGTACCAGCCGGGCACCACCAGGCGCACCGGGAATCCGTGCTGCGGCAGCAGGGGCGAGCCGTTCATCTCGTACGCCAGCAGCACGTCCTCGCCGAGCGCCTCCGCCACCGGCAGGCTGCGCTGGTAGTCCTGCTCGATCCCGCGCTCGACCCCGTGATCCGCGCCGGTGAACACCACCTCGACCGCGGACGGGTCCACGCCGGCCGCCGCCAGCACGTCGCGCAGCGGTACGCCGGTCCACTCCGCGGTGCCGACCGCCTCCACCAGCCACGGCTGGCTGACCGGGCGGGGCAACAGCCGGGCCCGGCCGTTGCCCGCGCACTCCATGGTCACCCGCACCGTGCGCGCCGGCATCGCCCGCAGCGCCGCCAGGTCCAGCGCCGCCGGCCGGTCGACCAGCCCGCCGACGGCGATCTGCCAGGACGCCTCCTCGGCGTACGGAATGTCGTAGTGGATCAGCAGGTAGTGCAGCCCGGCCGGGGTCACGTCGTAGCGCAGCGCCTCCAGCGGCATGCCGTGGTTGCGGGCGGCCAGCGCCAGCTCCTCGGCGCTGATGCCCTCGTCCGGCTCGGCCAGGCGACCGGGGCGGCTGACGTCGTTCAGGGTCATGTCCACCCGACCAGCATCACCCCTCACGCCGGTGGCACGGAACCCGGCCCGCCCGATCCCGCCCGGTGGCGGCCCGGATCCCGGGGACGCCGGTCAGAAGTCCGGTGACGCCAGCACGCCGGCAAGGCGCAGCAGGGAGACGAGGATGCGCTCGCCCTGCGTCCACAGCAGCGCCCCGCCGGACTGGGCGAGCAGGTGGCGGCGCGCGTGCGGGATCCGGGCGGCCAGCGCCTCCCCGAAGTCGGGCGAGTGGACCAGGCTGGTGTCCAGCGCCCCGTACCAGAGCTCGACCGGGACCCGGATCGCGGCCGGGTCGAACGGCCACGGCGTCATCGACAGCAGGGTGTCCCGGGCGTATCCGGCCGAGCCATGCGCGAAGCCCTCCGCCAGGGCGCGGCGGAACTGCGCCGCGAACGGCTCCCCCTCGTACACCTCGCGATCGGACGGTCCGCACATGGCGGTCACCATGTGCCGCAGCCGCTCCGCGTCGAACTGGGCGAAGTGTGCCTCGGCCTCGTCGGGGTCGTCGGCGGCCGCGCCCACCAGCCAGCGCACCTGTTCCGGCAGCGCCGCGGTCACCTGCGGCCGGGCCAGCTCGTCGGTGCCGGACACCACCGCGACCGCGTTCACCGCCCCGGCCGCGGCGCAGGCCAGCGCGAACGGCGCCCCCTGCGAGAAACCCACCGCTGCGGGCCGCCGCAGCCGCGCCAGGCCGGCGAACTCGGCGACGTCGGCGGCCCAGCCGGTCAGCGTGCGCCCCGGCGCGGGATCGGAGGCGCCCAGGCCGGGCCGGTCCAGCGAGATCAGGCGTACGCCGAACGCGTCGACAGCCTCGGCCCCGAACCCGAGCCGGCGGCTCGTGCCCGCACCCGGGCAGAACAGCACCGGCGCACCGCCCGGCGGACCCCACTCGGCCCAGCCCAGCCGGCGGCCGTCGGCCAGTCGCACCTGCCCGAGCCGGTCCGGCTCCGTCACCGCGAGGCCCACGCCTCGATTCTGCCGTCCGGGCAGGGGCCGGCGCGTCAGGACGGGGCGGCACGGCGCGGCGCGCTGTGGCACGATCACGCGTCATGAACGGGGAATCAGATCGTCGTACGTCTATGTTGACCGTCGTCGTGGCCGGGCTGGCCGCCTGCGCCGCCGGGATCCTGCTGGCCCGCTGGGGCCTGGTCGCGGTCCCGCGGCGGCTGTTCGCCGGCTATCCGAACGGTGAGCTGGCCGTAGGCGCGTTCGAGCCGGGCGTGATCGCGCTGGCCGCGGTGCTGACCGTGCTCGCCGCCGGGTCGGCCGCCGCGCTCGCCCGGCTCAGCGGCTGGGCGGTCAGCGCGGCCGGGGTGCTGCTGACCCTGGCGGGCCTGCAGTTCGCGAACGCGGGCGTGCCGGACCAGGGCATCGTCTCGACGGCGCTCGTCGCCGCGGGGCTCGGCGTCATGTGCGGCGGGTTGCTGGTCGCGGCCGGACAGCAGCAGCTCGCCGGGCGGCTCGCCACCGCGGGCGGGTTCGCCGCCGGACTCGGGGTGGCCTCGCCGGTCCTCCTGCTGCTCGCCCCGCGGAACTACGATCCCGAGGCGCTGGGCCCGGACGTCTACCTGCCCGGCATCGCACTCGCGCTGGTGGTGGCCGCGGCCGTCACCGCGACGACCCGCCCCGTTCCCGCCACCGCGCCGACCGCGCGGGTGTGGGGGCCCGCGGTCGCGACCGCCGTCGCCGCCGCCGTGCTGTACGGGGGCGACGCCGCGCTCGCCGCCACCGTCGACGCGCTGCGGCTCAGCCGCGACGGTCTCGCCTCCGAGCGACGCATCGATTTCGTACAGGACCTCGCCCGCTACGGCATGCTCGCCGTCGCGGTGGCGGTCGGCCTCGTGCTGACCGGGTACGCCTACCGCCGCGGCCGCGCGGACCTGGCCCGCTGGACGCTGCTCTGCCTCGCGCTCGCCGCGCCGCTGCACATGGGGCTGGTCCGAGGGCTGTACCTGCCGTCGGCGCCGTACGTGATGCTGCTGGCCGCCGCCGGCGCGGCGGCTCTCGGCGTCGCCGCGGCGGCCTACGCCGACCGCTGGCTGCCCGCGGACGCGCTGGGCGTCTGCCTCGCCGGGGTGGGGATCGCGGTCAGCACCGCCGCCTACCGGATGGGCCCGTCCTGGGGTTACGCGTCCGCGGTGCTCGTCGCGACCGGCACCGGGTTCGCGCTGGCCGCCGGGCTGGCCCGGGTGCTGCGCACCACGCAGGGCACGCCGGTCGACGTCGCCGGTTCGGCGGTGCTCGGCCTCGCCACGGTGCTGCTCGCCGGGCAGGCCCTCGGCCCGCTGATCGTGGAGGCCGCGAGCTCCACCGGTTACGGCAGCGACCTCCCGCTGACCCTGCCCGGCCTGGCCGGCGCGTCGGCCGTGGCGTTGCTGCTGCTGTTCGGCGTGTCCCGCGCCGTCGACCGGATCCGCCGCGACATCCAGGACGAAGCCCGCCGCGCGGTGTCCTGACGGGTCCGCCGGTCGACGGGATCCTCGCGCCGGCCTCGACGGGGTCTCCCGCCACCTGGCTCGACGCCCGCCAGCCAAAGCCCGCCTGGATCGCCGCCTGACCGGGCGGGCGTGGCGTCAGGGGCGGACGGTGCCGGTAGGCGGGAGGCCGGCGGAGGCGGTGACGTGGACGGCGGTGGTCCACCAGCCGCTGTCGAGGCGGCCCGCGGACGTCCAGTCGATGACCCAGTCGAGCATGCACAGCGGCGGCTCGTCGTAGGCCTCGGGCAGCGGGAGCAGGGTGATGCCGCCGTCGGGTTCGACGTACCCGTCCAGCGGCAGCTGCCGGGGCATCGCCAGCCGGGAGGGCAGCAGCTTCCACGCCCGGTGGGACGGGTAGCTGTGATCGGTGGCCCAGGTGTCGATGATCCCGGCCCGGACCAGCGGCCGCAGCAGCGACGCGGTGTCGGTGCACAACCGGTCCCGCTTGGGCTGGTACGGCGTGAAGCTGAGCAGCCGCGCCCGGGTCAGCTCGACGCCCGCCGGCCGCCCTGCCTCGTCCCGCGACCGCCCGTCCCACCGTTGCGCGTCGGGTTCGGCGGGCGGCCAGGACCCGCCGTCCGACGGCTCGTCCCAGGACTCGGCGGCCCGGTCGTCCCACTGCTCGGCGAGGCCGGGTTCGATGTCGTCCGGCTCGGCGTACGCCCGCCGCCGACCGATGCGCACCTGCCGGTCGTAGGACTCGGCGAGTGCCGTCTCCTCTTCCGGGCCGAGGTCAGCCCCGTGCCGGGCGCGGTGCGGCGCGTCCGCGGCGTACGGGAGCTCCTCGACGGCGACCCCGCCCGACCCGGGCACGGGATCGTCCTCGCGCCGCGCGGTCGAAGCTCGCTGTCGTGACGCCCACATCGGCGCACCTCCTGGGGGTCCCGGGGAATGGGACGGGACGGGATGAATTCCTGTCCGCCAGAAGGAGTAACGGGTGATCTTTCCGCCGGGTTAGCGGTGATCAGGCAGTACAGAAGGCCGGTGTGACATGTTTCTCTCCGGTAACATTCGTCCGAACGTATGTGGCGAGACGCCTTCATGTTGACGAAACATAGCTTCTTGTGCCGGGCCGCCATCGCAAC
Source organism: Catellatospora chokoriensis (assembly GCF_011297315.1). Classification (NCBI taxonomy): domain Bacteria; kingdom Bacillati; phylum Actinomycetota; class Actinomycetes; order Micromonosporales; family Micromonosporaceae; genus Catellatospora; species Catellatospora chokoriensis. Next base: position 302,985 of record NZ_JAAOTI010000002.1, on the reverse strand, counting down.
GTACGCCGCTTCCACCCCGCCACCAGCGCCATTGCCGCGGTCTTCGCGGTCGCGCTGGTCGTCTCGGGTGCCTTTCTCGTCTACCGCCAGCTCGCCGAGCCGGGCTGCTCCGGGGAGGCGCCGTTGACCGTGGCCGCGCCCGCGGAGTTGGCGCCTGCGCTGCAGGAGACCGCCGCCGCGCTCACCGCGCAGAAGGCCGAGGTCGACGGTGCCTGCATCGCCGTGCAGGTCAAGGCGGCCGACCCCGCCGACGTCGCGGCAGCGGTCGCCGCGCTGCGCGGGCTCTCGCTGACCGGTGTCGGCCAGCCCAGCGGCAGCACCGAGGTGCCCGACGTGTGGATCCCGGACTCCGCGACCTGGCTGGCCCGGGTGAGCGCCGCCGCGCCCAACACCGCGGTCCAGGAGTCGCCCTCGATCGCGCGCAGCCCGATCGTGGTGGCCATGCCGGAGCCGATCGCGACCGGCCTCGGCTGGCCGGCGGCGAAGCTGACGTGGCCCGCGCTGCTCCAGCAGATGACCGCCGGCACCAAGCTGCACGTCGGCATCGTCGAGCCGACCCGCGACTCCGCCGGCCTGTCCGGCCTGCTGGCCATGGCGCAGGCGGCGGGCACCTCGCCCAACGCCCAGGCCGCCACCACCGGCGCGCTGCGCTCCCTGGCCGCGGGCCGCTCCGCGCTGCGCCAGGACGTGCTGGCGCGTTTCCCGCGGGCCGGCGATCCCGCCGCGATCGCCTCCGGGCTGAGCGCGGCCCCGCTGTCCGAGCAGGCCGTCATCGCGTACAACGCGGCGAAGCCGCCGGTGCCGCTGGCCGGGCTCTACCTGGAGCCCGCCCCGATCGCGCTGGACTACCCGTACGCCGTCATGCCCGGCATCGAGCCGGAGCGCCATGCCACCGCGGCCCGCCTGCTGGAGGCGCTGCAGACGCCCTCGTTCCGCGACCGGCTCGCCAAGATCGGCCTGCGCGGGCCGGACGGCGGCTTCGGCGCGGGCGCGACGACCCCGCGCGGCGCGCCGGAGGTGATGGGCGCTCCGGCGCCCGCCGCCTCGCCCACCGCGGCCACCACCACGGCCGCCGTCGAGCGGATCCTGTCCACCTGGGTGGCCGTGACGCTGCCGGCACGCATGCTGGCCGTGATCGACGTGTCCGGCTCGATGCTGCAGCAGGTCGCCACCGCGGGCGGCGCGACCCGCGCCCAGGTGACCCTGGAGGCGGCACGGCGCGGGCTGGGACTGTTCGACGACTCGTGGGCGGTCGGCCTGTGGACCTTCTCCACCGAACTGGACGGCAGCAAGGACTACAAGCAGCTGATGCCGATCGGGCCGCTGTCGTCGAACCGGACGAAGATGCTGTCGACCCTGGCCGCCATCCAGCCCAAGCCGACCGGTGACACCGGCCTCTACGACACGATCCTGGCCGCCTACCAGACCGTGCAGAAGGACTGGGATCCCGGCCGCGTCAACTCCGTGGTGCTGATGACCGACGGCGACAACGACGACGCCAACGGCATCTCGCACGACGCGCTGCTGAACAAGCTGAAGGAGATCGCCGACCCGGCGCGGCCGATCCAGGTCGTGATCCTGACCATCGGCGACGTCAGCACCGACCCGCTCAACAAGATCACCAAGTTGACCGGCGGCGGCGTCTTCTCCGCCAAGGACCCCGCCAAGATCGGCGAGATCTTCCTCAAGGCCATCTCCCTCCGCTCCACCCAACCCAGCTGACACCCCGAGGCGGCCCCACGCCGCCTCGCCCTCCCGCCTGGCACACCATCTCCCCATGGACGCCGGCCTATTACATCGAGTATTCGGAGATCGAACTCGATGTAATAGGCCGGCGTCGATTCAATTGGGTGGCGGCGACCGGCGGCCAGGGTGGGTGGCCCAGGTGGTCGGTGGGGCGTGGGAGTATCCGGGGGTGCTGAGTCAGGAGCTGCGACGGTTGCCGGGAGTGGCGCGAGCGATCGCCGAGGCGGCGGTCGACGCGGTGGACGCGGCGCGGGCGCGCGACGCCGAGGGGCTGCGCGAGGCGGCGGACCGGCTGGCGGCGGCCGACTCGGAGCACGTCGGGCTGGTGCTCGGCAGCGTCGTCCGGTCCCTGCTGGAGGACCTGCACCCGGACGGGCTGGCCAGCGAGGACATCCAGGACGTGCTGGAGCAGTGCGTACGCGAAACCCTGGCGTGGACCGTCGAGCTGGACGTCGACACCCTGGTCGTGGTGCTGACCGGGGCACTGGGCGTGCACCAGCAGGAGGACGGGGCACCCCGGCCCGATCCGCGGCTGCTGGCCTGGCACGCGCCGGTGCTGCTGGCATACCTGCTCACGGTCTCGGGCCGGCGGCTGGATCCCTACCTGTCGGCCGCCTTCGCGGAGATCATGCGGGCCGAGACGGTGGAGATGCCATAAGCGCTCATCACCTTTGTCCTAATATGAGGTGAACTCATGGGGCGGGGGTGCGGGGTGCTCGACTGGCTGGGCGACCTGCTGCGCAGCATCCCCGGGCTGGCCCTGTTCAGCTGCCTGGCGGCTGGTTTCACGCTCGGCCGGGTGCACTTCTGGAAGATCACGCTCGGCGGGGTGGCCGGCACGCTGCTGGTCGCGCTCGCCGTCGGCATGCTGGACGTCACCCTGAGCCCGGAACTGCGCAACGTCGCGTTCGCCCTGTTCATCTTCACGCTGGGTTACCTGGCCGGGCCGTCGTTCTTCGCGAGCCTCAACCGCAAGGCGCTGCGGTATGCGGTCTTCACCGTGATCCAGGTGGTCACGCTGGTCGCGCTGGTCTGCGTCGCGACCGTGGCGCTGCGGCTGGACCAGGGCACCGCGGCCGGGCTGCTGGCCGGCGGGACGACGTCGTCGTCGGTGCTCGGCACGGCCGGGGAGGCGATCGGCGCGCTGCCCGTCGGCCCCGCGCGGATCCATGAGCTGCAGTCCAACCTGGCCACCGCGTACTCGATCGCGTACATCTTCAGCCTGGTCACGCTCATCCTGTTCACCAGCCAGTTCGTGCCCATGCTGATGCGGGTCGACCTGCGCGAGCAGGCCCGCGCGCTGTGGCGCGCGCTGGGCGGCGAGCCCGAGCGCTCGGACAGCACGACCCGGGCGGTGCCCGGCGTCGTGGGGCGGGTGTACGAGGTCACGGCGGCGCACGGGCGCACTCTCACGCAGCTGGCGGAGGCGCTGGGCCCGGACGCGGCGGTGGAGCGGCTGCGCCGCGGTGGCGAGATCACGCCGGTCGAGCCCGGCATGGTGTTGCAGACCGTGGACCGGATCGTGCTGGTCGGCAGGCGGGAGGCGCTGCTGCAGGCGGAGCAGCTGATCGGGCCGGAGACGATCGGCAGCGGAGCCGACCCGCTGAGCCTGGACGTGGCGGAGGTCGTGATCACCGATCCGCGCTTTCGCGGCTGGACGCTGGAACGGCTGCACCAGCAGGTCCCGCCGCGCGGCGTGTTCGTCACCGGCCTGTCCCGGATGGAGCACGACCTGCCGATCAAGCCGCACACCGGCATCACCACCGGTGACACGGTGCGGCTCACCGGCGCGGCGCACGACCTGGACGTGTACACGCCGCTGCTGGGCGTGCGCATCGACCCGGCGGTCAAGGCGGATCTGAGCTTCATCGCGCTGGGCGTCGTGGTCGGCATGCTGGTCGGGCAGCTGTCGGTGCCGATGGGCGGGGTGCCGCTGTCGCTGGGCATCGGCGGGGGCTGCCTGTTCAGCGGCCTGTTCTTCGGCTGGCTGCGGGCCCGGCACCCCACCTACGGGCAGTACCATCCCGCCGCCGCCCAGGTGATCCAGCAGTTCGGGCTGGCCACGTTCGTCTGCGCGGTCGGGCTCAGCGCGGGCCCGGCCGCGATCACCCTGCTCAAGCGGTACGGCGTGCTGTTGCCGCTGATCGCGGTGCTGGTCACCGTGATCCCGGCGCTGCTGAGCCTGTGGGTGGGCGGCCGGTTGATGAAGCTGCCCGCGCCGCTGGTCGCCGGGGCCATCGCGGGCCAGCAGTGCAGCACGCCCGCGGTCGACGCGGTGCGCAAGGCCGCGGGCAACTCCACACCCCTGATGGCGTACACCATCGTCTATGCCTTTTCCGCGGTGCTCCTGCCGCTGCTCGGACCGCTGATCGTGGCGCTGGCGGGGGCGCTGCCATGAGGCGTGATCTTTGGCGTACTGACCGGTTAGCGAGTTATGGTCGCTTTGTGAAGTGCCAGGTCAGGCGGCCCGTACGGGCCTCCGTGGGGCGCTAGGAGTGATGATGCCTGTCGACGTACCCACACCCCGGCCCGGCGCCCGTCCGACCGCCGCCGAGCCGCTGCGCGTCGGGGTGGGCTACAGCGACGCCGCCGACGCGGTCACGGCCGGGCGGGGCGCGGCCGCCGAGGCCCTGGCCGGCCTGCACGGCACGCCACCAGAGTTGATCATCATGTACGCCTCCGTCTCCTACGACCTGATCGCCCTGCTGCACGCGGTGCGCCGGGCCACCGGCAAGGCGCCCCTGGTCGGCGCCACGACCAGCGGGCAGTTCCACGACGGCCGGCTGATCGACCCCGGCCTCGGGGTGTCCGTGCTCGCGCTGTCGGCCGGGCCGTACCGCTTCGGCGTGGCCTCGGTCACCGGCGTCACCGAGGACGGCGACCATGCCGGGCAGCGCCTGGCCCGGGCCGCGCGCGCCGCCGCCGGGCCCGAACCGGCCGCGCACGCCGCCCTGCTGCTGCTCACCACCGGACTGGCCGGTCACCAGCAGGAGCTGCTCAACGGCGTGCACAAGGTGCTCGGCGCGCCGGTGCCCGTGGTTGGCGGCAGCGCCGGCGACGACCGCCTGCTCATCCGCACCTGCGTGTTCGAGAACGACAACGTGCTCACCGACGGCGGGGCCACCGCCGTCTGGATCGCCGCACCGGCGCCGCTGTCGGTCGTCGCCGAACACGGCTGGCACGACGTGGGCCTGCCGCTGCTGGTCACCAAGTCCGACGGCCTGGAGATCCAGGAGATCGCCGGCCGCCCCGCGGTCGAGGTGTTCCGCGAGCACTTCCACGACGACGTCAACTTCGAACGCCCCGGCCTGATCAAACCCGCGCCCGGCTACCTGTCGGCGTACGCCTTCGGGCTCATCCAGCCCGACGGCAGCAAGCTGATCCGCGGCGCGTACATCGACGACGACGGCCGGCTCATGACATTCAGCCCGCTGCCGCTGTACGCCCCGGTGCAGATCGTGTCCTGCCGCGCCGAGGACCTGCTGCGGGTCACCGGCGACGTGGTCCGCCGGAGCCTGGCCGATCGCCACGCGTCGGTGCTGCTGGCGTTCAGCTGCGTCGCCCGCCTCGACGTGCTGGCCGAGCAGGGCGCCGAGGAGGCGGCGCTGATCCAGGACGCCGCCGGTGACGTGGCGACGTTCGGCTTCTACACCTACGGCGAGTTCGCCCGGACCACCCGCGTCGCCGGATACCACAACGCGACCCTGACCGCGATCGCGCTGTGACCGCCGCCGTGCCCGCCGACAGCGAGACCGAGCAGCTCAGACAGCAGCTTGCCGAGGCCGTCGACGCGGCCCGCGACGCCTACCGCGACACCACGCGGCTCATCCAGCTGCTGGACCTGCTGGGCCGCCCGGCCGGCTCGGCGGAGCTGATCGGCGACATGCTGAACGAGCTGTCCGACGCCTTCTTCGCCGATGTCGTCTGCATGGCCCGGGTGACCGGGGACCGGCTCATCGTGTCCGCGTCGTGCGGGCTGCCCGAGGACGACCCGGCATACACCGAGGGCTGGCCGGTGGGCGAGGCCGCCCGCCGCACGCTGACCACCGCCGAGCCGGCCGCCCTGCACGGCGACGTGCCCGGCGAGGACGCCCCGGGTTCGGTGGCGGGACTGGGCATCCGGTCGGCCGCGTGGATCCCGCTGTCGACCGAGCCGTACGCCGACACCCTGCTCATCCTGTTCCGCAGCCTGGATCAGCCGTTCGCCGTCGCCGACCTGCGCATGCTGACCTCGGTCGCGGCCCGTCTGCACATGGCGCTGGAGGAGCGCGAGCGCCACGCGATCATCGAGCAGCTGGCCCACTACGGCCACCTGCTGGCCCGTCACCTGGAGGTGGAGCCGCTGCTCGACGAGGCCGCCGGGCTGCTGCTCCGGCTCACCGGCGCGGACCGGGCCTGGGTCGTCACCGTCGAAGGCGGCCAGGGGCAGCTGCGCGCCCACCGCGGCCTGCCACCCGAGCACGTCGCGGCCTGGCCGGTCCCCGCGAAGAGCCTCGACGACCTGCCCACCTGCGACGCCGGGCTGCCCGAGATGCTGAAGGTCGCCGTCTCCCGGGAGAACGGCGCGACCACCCTGCTGTGCGCCGGACGCGAGCGCCCCCGGCTGTTCGCCCAGGGCACCCTCGAAATCATGACGATCTTCGCGAACCACCTCGGCGTCGCGCTCACCAACGCCGAGCTGTACCGCGCGCTCACCGACCGGGCCACCCGCGACCCGCTCACCGGCCTGGCCAACCGCAGCGCGCTGGTGTCGCACCTGGACACGCTGCTGTCCGCCGACGAGGCGACCCGGGTCGGCGTGCTCTTCTGCGACCTCGACGGGTTCAAGGCCGTCAACGACCTGCTCGGCCACGAGGCCGGCGACGAGCTGCTGATGCAGGTCGCCGAGCGGCTGCGCAGCAGCGTACGTCCCGATGACCTGCTCGCCCGGTTCGGCGGCGACGAGTTCGTGATCGTGCTCGACGGGGTCAAGCAGCTGTCCGAGGTGGCCGAGATCGGGGCCCGGGTCTGCGCCGACCTGGACGACCGGCTCGTGGTCAGCGGCGAGCAGGTGCACGTGTCCGCCAGCATCGGCGGCGTGCTCGGCATCCGCGGCCAGGCCACGCCGAGCACCATGCTGCGCGACGCCGACGCGGCCATGTACGTGGCCAAGGCCCGCGGCAGCGGCCAGGTCGAGGTCTTCGACGAGGACGCCTCGCACCGCTCCCGCGACCGGCTGGACCTGCGCTCCGAGCTGCTGCTCGCGCGCTCCCGCGGCCAACTGCACCTGGCGTACCAGCCGATCTTCGCGCTGGACACCCGCGCCATCGTCGCCTTCGAGGCGCTGCTGCGCTGGACCCACCCGCACCACGGGACGGTGCCGCCGGACGTGTTCATCCCGCTGGCCGAGGAGACCGGGGCCATCGTCGAGATCGGCCAGTGGGTGCTGGCGCAGGCCTGCCGCCAGCTCGCCCAGTGGCACCGCCTGCCCGAGGGCCGCGGCCTGGGCATGAGCGTCAACCTCTCCCCCGTGCAGCTGCACCAGGACCGCGCCGCCGAGCGCACGCTGGACGTCATCCGGGCCGCCGGGCTGCACCCCGCCGACATCTGGCTGGAGATCACCGAGCACAGCTACCTGCGCCACGAGGTCACCGAGTACGCCGGGGCGCTCGGCGCGGCCGGGGTGCACCTGGTGCTCGACGACTTCGGCACGGCCTACTCGAACCTGAGCTACCTCAAGCGGCTGCCCATCGAGATCCTGAAGATCGACAAGTCCTTCGTCAGCGGGGTCACCGGTCCCGGGGGCGGCCACCTCGACCTGAGCATCGTGCGGGCCATCCTGGCCATCGCCGACTCGCTCGGGCTGGTCGCCATCGCCGAGGGCATCGAGACCGAGGACCAGCGCGCGGCACTGCGGGACCTGGGCTGCCGCCTCGGGCAGGGCTACCTGCTGTCCCGGCCGCTGCCCGCCGCCCAGGCGGGGCTGCTGCTGCGCCCTCAGGAGCAGATGCCCGCCCGCGCCCAGCGTCGCGGCTGACCCGCCGTCAGCAGGGGCGGCGGCCCGCGAAGCCGGTGTCGCTGCGGTGATACCAGTCGATGCCGTCGTCGCCTTCCAGCCAGCACCAGCGCACCGGACGGCCGTCGAGCTCGCCGGGGAAGTCCAGCAGCAGCGGGGCGAAGCCCTTGACCTCGATGTCGGCATCGGCGATCTCCTCCAGCGCGGCGTAGAGCCGCGCTTCGAGCGCCTTGGCCTCGGCCAGCCCGCCCAGCTCGCTGTGCCCGCCGGTGTCCAGATCGGCGCGCAGCTCGGCGAGGTCGGCGCGTACGCCGATGAGCTCTTCGAGCTGCGGCATCAGCGCGGCGAGCCGGGTGCGCGCTTCGTCCAGGGTGAACATCGTCCCAGTATGTCGACCCCGCGCCAGCTCACGGGCGACACCCCACCCCCGTCGCGCGCGGTCGGGGGCAAAGATCGCCCGACTTGCCAGGCAGGTGGGCGAAAGCGGGACCAAGATACGCACAGGTGCCAGGCAAGTCCGCCGATCGAGGGCGGGCGGATTCACTCACGGACGACTTGGTCACTCTGCGCGATCCTAAGACAACGCTGAAGCGTCGGAGGGGTCGTGATCACCTACTATCGTGATGAGACGGTGGCGGTGACCTCGACGTACATACAGGTCGAGGACCGCCGGTTCCGGCTCTCCGAGCTGCGCTACGTCTGGCACCGCCAGGAGCGCCCCGACTGGCAGGTGCGCCGCCGCACGGCCGGGCGCGGGATCCTCAACCTGCTGATGATCCTGTCCGCCTTCGCCGGGTTCGTCGCGCTGATCGGGCTGATCGCATCCGCGTACGGCGAGTCCCGCGTCGCCGCCGCGCTCGGCAGGCTGCCGTTCCCCCGCGACACCCTGCTGCTGGTGGCGGTGCTGCTGCTGGTGCTCGGCCTGGTGCCGCTGCTCTGGGAGTGGGCCCTGCACCGCGTCGACGACAGCTACGACCGCGGCAACGCCATCTACGAGGTCTGGGCCGAGACCCAGGGCACCCAGGTCCTCCTGCTGCGCATCGACGACGCCGCCCGCTTCGGCAAGATCTACCGAGCCCTCCAACGCGCCCTCGGCCAATAACCTCCCCCACCCCACCCCGCCCCAACCCTGGCGCAACTCTTGAAGAGTCGCGCCCTCACCGGCCTGCTGGGACCGCGACTCTTCAAGAGTTGCGGCAGGTGGAGGGTCATGAGGCAGTGCAGGGCGGCCCGCTGGGGGCGGGCCGCCCGGGTGGGGATGGGTGGGAGTCAGGGGAGGGTGACGGTGCCGGCGGCGCCGTCGACGGTGATCTGCTGGCCGGTGGTGATGCGGGCGGTGGCGTCGGGGACGCCGACCACCGCGGGGATGCCGTACTCGCGGGCGACCACGGCCCCGTGCGAGTTCGCCCCGCCCATCTCCATGACCAGGCCGCCCGCGGTGAGGAACAGCGGGGTCCAGCCGGGGTCGGTGGACGGCGCGACGAGGATCTCGCCGGGCTCCAGGTGCGCGCCGACCGGGTCGAGGATCACCCGGGCGGTGCCGGTGACCGTCCCGGCCGAGGCGGGCGTGCCGGTCAGCGCCCCGTCCGCGCTGCCCGGGGCCGCCTTCGCCGCGGGTTCGGTGCCGTCGGACAGCAGCACCCGCGGGATGTGGCGGCGGCGCAGCTCCTCGTCGTACGCCCGGCGGCGCGCGTCGACCAGCACCCGCTGGTCCGTTCCGGACAGTGCCGCCCGGGTCTCGGCGAGGTCGAGGAAGAACACGTCGTCGGCCTCGGCGAGCCGCCCCTCCTTGGCCAGCTCGGCCCCGACCAGGGCGACCTGCTGCCGGCACGCCGCGATGATCCGCACCATGTAGTACTTGGGCAGCTCGCGCACCCCGGCCAGCTGCCGGGCCCGGCCGAGCATGGCGCGCACCAGCCTGCCGCGCAGGCGGCTGCGTTTGGCGGCCCGAGCGGCCAGCGTCTCCACCATCGCCTCGGCCTCGGCCGCGCCCTGCGCGAACAGCCGGTCGGGCGTCAGCGCGGCCCCGTCGGCCGGGTCCGTCCGCAGGTAGTTGGCCAGCACGCCGAGGAGGTAGCGCGGGTCGTCGGACCAGCGCGGCATGCCCATGTCGATCTCCGCGACGGCGCGGTGGCCGTACCGTGCGAGGAACTCCGCGATCCCGGCCTGGGCCGCCGCGGGCATGGTGCCGGCGGTGTACCGGTGCGCGAGCTCGTCCACCTTCGCCGTGCCGAACAGCCGTGCCGTGGCGTCGTCGGCGCGCAGCCGGACCGCCAGGTGCCACAGCTCCAGGTCCATGTCGGTGGTGACGTTGTGCGGGATGCCGCGCAGCACGGCCTGCACGTCGCCGACCGCGGCGTCGGCCCCGAGCAGCCGGTCGGCGATGCCGAGCGCGGCGAAGCCCGCCGCGGCCACCGGCATGACCCGCGGCAGCAGCGGGACCACCTCGTTGCCGAGCACGCGTTCGACGAAGTCCAGCCGCTGCGCGGCGGTGGCCCGCTCCGGCGCGGTGAGCCGGCTCTCCAGCTCGGCCCCGACCCGGTCCACCGCGGCCAGCCCGCGCTGCGGCTTGGCCAGCGCCCGCACCAGCCTGACCGGCACCCGGTGCTTGACGGCCGTCCGGCCGACCCGGCGCACGAACGGCAGGCGCGAGCGGCGGGTCACCGTGAACCGCGGGTCCTCGAACAGCTCCAGGAAGATCGCCGCGGAGCGGGCCTCCATGACCCCGAGGATCTTCGGGATCAGGGTGCGGCCCATGGTGCTGCGCACTGCGGTGGTGACGTCGAGGAACAGGCGCTGCCCGGCGGGGGCGAACACGGCCGGACCGGCCAGCGGGTCGGCGACGCCGAAGCCGAAGAACCGCGCCGCCGACGAGGCCACCACCCGGAACGCGGCCATGCCCATCGGCGTGATCGGACGGTACAGGCCCTGGGCGACGCTGAAGCAAAAGTAGGCCCGGGTGTCCGCACCGGCCGGCGGGGCGTGCTCCGGCAGCGGGAACAGCGTCGTGACGGGACGGGCCTGGGTCAGCCACAGCGCTCCGTCGCCGTCGATGGCCCACTCGGTGTCCTGCGGCGCGCCGTAGTGCGCCTCGACCCGGTCGCCGAGCGCGGCCAGCGCGAGCACCTGCGCGTCGGTGACGCAGGCGGTGTCGCCGCCGGCGGGCAGCGCGACGTGCTCGGTGCCGCCGCCGGGCAGCGACCGGATGGCCAGCCGCTTGTCGCCCAGCCGCCGGTCGAGGATGACCCCGCCCGCGGTGTCCACCACGAAGTGGTCGGGGTTGACCGCGCCGGAGACGACGGCCTCGCCGAGACCGGGGCTGGCGTCGACGACTGCCTGGCGGCGGTGACCGGTGACCGGGTTGGCGGTGAACAGCACCCCGGCCACGGCGGAGTCGACCATCCGCTGCACGACGACGGCCAGCCGCACCGTGCGGTTGTCGATGGCGTGGGTCGCCCGGTAGACCACCGCCCGGTCGGTCCACAGCGACGCCCAGCAGCGGCGTACGGCGTCGAGCACGGCGTCCTCGCCAACGATGTTGAGGTAGGTGTCCTGCTGCCCGGCGAAGCTGGCGAACGGCAGGTCCTCGGCGGTGGCCGAGGAGCGCACCGCCACCGGCACGTCGTCGCCGAGCTGGGCGTACCCGGCGGCGACCGCGGCGGCGATGCCCGCCGGGATCGGGGCGGCCAGCAGCGCCGCCCGCGCCCGCCCGGCCAGCGCGGTGAGCGCGGGCACGTCGGTCGGCGCGGTGCGCGCCAGCTCCTCGTGGATCTCGTCGAGGTGCGCGGTGTCGGCGACGAGCCGGTATGCCTCGGTGGTCAGGCACAGCCCAGGTGGCACCGGCAGGCCGGCCCGGGTCAGCACGCCCAGGTTGCCGGCCTTGCCGCCGACCACCGGCAGCATCCCGGCGTCGATGTCGGCGAAGTCGAGGACGAGGTCGGTCGCGGGGGTCACCGTCGCGCTCATGCCGTCACCCCGCTGCGCCCGGCTCCGGCACGAGTCACCGTCGCCCTGATTCGCTCGCCCGCGACCCGGGTCTCAGGCCACATGATCCGCTCCCTGCGCTCGCTCATCGAGATGTCTCCTAGAGGCCTTGCCGAGCAGTGCCATGGCCTCGCTCACCTGGCGCTGCTCGTCGTCGGTCAGGTACGTCATCAGCTGCCGTTGCGCCTGCGCCCGTACGCGTTCGAAGGCACGCAGGTAGTCACGCCCGGCCGGGGTGATCCGCAGCCGCTTGGCCCGCCGGTCGACCGGGTCCTCCGCGCGCTCGACCCAGCCGCGGCGCACCATCTGGTCGATCAGCCTGCTGGTCACCGACATCGACCGGCCGACCTGCTCGGCGAGGTCTCGGACCGTGGGGTGCGGTCCGGCGTCCAGGGCGTAGAGGCTGGCCATCTGCAGCAGGTTGGGCTCCTCGTCGCCCATCCGGCGGAGCAGGCCGAGCAGGAAGTCCGGGATGAGCGCGCGCCGGAACAGCCCGATGTCCTCGGCGAGCTGGTCGTGCTGCTTCTCCACGGCACCTCCTCTTGCTTGTGACTTCGCAACTAATGCGTTAACGCAAGCTTAACGCGCCACCACGGCGTCAAGTCAACGCATGATGAAATATTCGCGGTGACGCCGGTCACCGACGAACAGCCGGCGCCTCGGTGTCCCCCTCTTCCTGGCCGAGCGCTGCCGCGTTGCTCACCCGCTGTCCAGGCCCGCCCGGTAGGCCACCCGGGCGGCCTGGACCCGGTTCTCCGCGGCCAGCTTGGTGAGGATCGCGCTGACGTAGCCCTTCACCGTGCCCTCGGTCATGAACAGCTCCGCGCCGATGTCGGCGTTGGACAGTCCCCGCCCGATCAGCCGCAGCACGTCGACCTCCCGCGCGGTCAGGGACTCCAGCTGCGCCTTCTCCTGCGGGCTGAGCCGGGGCGCCTGGTCGGCGATGGCGTCGATGACCTGCCGGGTGACCGCCGGATCGAGCATCGCGTGGCCCTCGTGCACGGCCCGCAGCGCCCGCAGCAGCTCCTCGGGCGGCGAGTCCTTCAGCAGGAAACCGGCCGCACCCGAACGGATCGCCTCGTCGACGTACTCGTCGGTGTTGAACGTGGTCAGGATGATCACGTGGGGCGGGGTGTCCAGTTCCAGCAGCCGGCGGGTGGCGGTCAGCCCGTCCATGCCCGGCATGCGGATGTCCACCAGCGCGATGTCCGGCCTGGCCCGCCGGGCCGCCTCGATCGCGCTGCGCCCGTCGCCCGCGTCGGCCACCACCCGCAGGTCGTCGGCCGCGTCGATGATGGTGCGCAGGCCGCGCCGGATGATGTCGTTGTCGTCCACGATCATTACCTTGATCATGAGTTGCCCTCTCCCGCGCTGACCTGCGGCTGCGCCGCGACACCGCCGCCCGGCGGGACGGCCTTGGGCTGCCCGGCGGGCGGGATGACCGCGGTCACCCGGAATCCGCCGGCGGGCAGCGGCAACGCGGCGAACTCGCCGCCGAGCAGGTCGACACGCTCGCTCAGCCCGATCAGACCGTGGCCGGAGCTGGGCAGACCCGCCCCCCGCCCGCCCGGCGGACGGTCGTTCTCCACCGTGACGTGCACCCCGTCGGCGGCGCAGCGCACCCCGACCCGCACCGGCGCGCCCGGCGCGTGCTTGACGGCGTTGGTCAGCGACTCCTGCACCAGCCGGTACACCGCGCGCTGGGTCCGGTCTGCCAGCAGCTCGGGAAAGCCGGTGACGTCCAACTCGACCGGCATCCGGCCGACGCCACGCATGCGCTCCACGAGAGCGGGCAGGTCGCGCGCGGCGGGCTGCGGGGCCAGCGGGGCCTTGTCACCGGGCGCGCCGCGCGCGTTCAGCAGGCCGAGCAGACCGCGCAGTTCGGTCAGCGCCTCGCGGCCCTCGTCGCGGATGCGGTCCACCTCCAGGCGCACCGTGGGGGCCTGCGCCTCGGGGACGCTCTGCAGCGCGGTGGCCGTGACGACCATGTTGCTGACCCGGTGCGCCACCACGTCGTGCATCTCGCGGGCGATGCGGGCGCGCTCGGCCCGGCGCGCGGTCTGCGCCATCATGTCCCGTTCCCGCTCCAGGTCCCCGGCCCGCGCCCGCAGGCTGACCACCAGGTCCTGGCGCACCCCGGCGGCACACCCCAGCAACAGGGGCCCGAGGGCGAAGGACAGGGTGTACGCCCACGCGCGCACATCGGGGGCCAGCCCTTCCGCCGCCGACAGCGCCTGCACGCCCACCCCGAACACGGACAGCACGCCCAGCTGCCACCACTGCCGGGTGATGACGCCCATCGTGTACATCATCACCGCGAACACGAACGGGGTGAACGCCAACAGGTGGCACGCCGCCACGAACAGGGTGACGAGCAGCGGCCAGCGCCGCCGGGCCAGCAGGGACAGTCCCGCGGCCAGGGTCAGCACCTCGGCGATCACCGAGTGTCCGAGCAGCCCCGGCGAGCCGGCGCCGACCAGCTCGTCGATCTGGCCGACGATCAGCGCGACGGCGGTGATGACGAAGTCGAACCAGGTCAGGCGGGGCTTGTCGGCGGCGTCGCCCGGCATTCGCGGCCGCAGATCCCCCATACCCGACATCTCACCACCAACGGCACGGCGGAGGGACCGAACCCGGCTACTCCACCGCCCGCGCCAGCGTCACCGCGAAACGGCCCTGCGGGTCGGTCCACCAGCGCGCCGCCTGGAACCCGGCCCGGGCCAGCTCGGCCTCCACCCGCACCCGGTCGAACTTCGCCGACACCTCGGTGCGCAGCTCCTCGCCGGCCTTGAAGTCCACGTCCAGGTCGAGCGCAGGCACCTCCACCCGCATGTCCCGGGTCGCCCGCAGCCGCATCTCGATCCAGCTGTGCTTCGGGTCCCACAGCGCCACGTGCTCGAACGCGGTCAGGTCGAAGTCGGCGCCGAGGTTGCGGTTGAGCACCCGCAGCACGTTCAGGTTGAACTCCGCGGTCACCCCCGCCGCGTCGTCGTACGCCGCGACCAGCGTCTGCGGGTCCTTGACCAGGTCGGTGCCGAGCAGCAGCCACTCGCCCTCGTGCAGCACGTCGCGCAGCTCCTCCAGGAACGCGGCCCGCTCGACGGGGGGCAGGTTGCCGATCGTGCCGCCCAGGAACACCACCATCCGGCGCCCGCCCTCCGGGATACGGTGCAGGTCGTGGCTGAAGTCGCCGACGATGCCGTGCACCTCCAGGTCGGGGTAGTCGCCGTCGATCGCCTTCGCGGCCGAGCGCAGCGCCGTCTCCGAGACGTCCAGCGGCACGAACTGGGCCAGCGTGCCGGTGTCGTGCATGGCGTCGAGCAGCAGCCGGGTCTTGTCCGACGACCCGGAACCCAGCTCCACCAGCGTCTTCACGCCGGTCTCCTGGGCGATGTCGGCGGCGTGCTCGGCCAGCACGGCGCGCTCGGCCCGGGTCGGGTAGTACTCGGGCAGCTGCGTGATGCGTTCGAACAGGTCGCTGCCGTACGCGTCGTAGAACCACTTCGGCGGCAGCCACTTCGGAGACGAGGTCAGGCCCTCGCGGGCGTCCTCGCGCAGCTGCTCGCTCAGGTCGTCGGGTGTGAGGTACACGTCGAGCTTCATAATTCCTCCACGGTGTACGTGGCCGGGTGCGCCACCACCAGTCGGCGGTCGGGCACCTGCACCCAGCCGGGGTCGTCGTCGAAGGGCTCGGAGGCGACCACCACCCGCCCGGGCGAGTGGTGCACCGCCAGGGCGTGCCCGAAGGTCGTCGCGTACGCCTTGTCGCCATCGGTGAGCAGCAGGTTCAGCCGGGAGCCGTGCGCGGTGGCGCTCACCTCGGCCACCGTCGCGCGCAGCGCCTCGGCCGGGCCGTAGCCGGCGCGCAGCCGGTCGCGCACCAGCGTCCACACGAACGCCGCGTCCGTGGGCGCGTCCATCGTCAGCAGATCCGTCACCGGCAGCCGCTCGGCCAGCTTCGCCACCGTGTCCGGCCAGCCCGCGACGAACCCGTTGTGGCTGAAGAACCAGCCGTCCCCGCTGAACGGGGCACACGCGTCGTCGGTCACGGTCAGGCCCGGCGTCGCCGAGCGCACCGCCGCCAGCAGCGAGCCGGTGACCGTGACCCGGGCCAGCGCGGCGAAGTTGCGGTCCGTCCAGATCGGCACCGCCCGCCGGTAGCGCACCGGACCGGCCGGGGTGTACCAGCCCACCCCGAAACCGTCCACGTTGATCGTCCCGCCGCCGCGCATGTCGCGGGGCGCCCAGGACTGGTGCTGCAGCCCGTACGGCGGCTCCACCAGCAGCGCCGCCAGCGGCACCGGCGGACCGAGATAGACCAGGTGGCGGCACATCAGGCGGCCAGCTCCCCCGGGCGCGGGTCGCGGGCGCAGCGGAAGCCGCTGAAGATCTGCCGCCGGATCGGGTAGTCCCAGTTGCGGAACGTGCCCCGGACGGCCGCCGCGTCGGTGCCGAACGAGCCGCCGCGCAGCACGCGGTAGTCGTCGCCGAAGAAGACCTCGGAGTACTCCCGGTACGGGAACGCCCGGAAGCCCGGGTAGCCGTACAGCGGTGAACTGGTCCACTCCCACACGTCGCCGATCAGCTGATGCACGCCCGCGGGTGAGGCGCCCGCCGGGTAGGCGCCGACCGGCGCCGGGGACAGGTGCCGCTGGCCCAGGTTGGCGTGCTCGGGCGCCGGATCCTCGTCGCCCCACGGGTACCGGCGCGAGCGCCCGGTCGCCGGGTCGAAGCGGGCCGCCTTCTCCCACTCGGCCTCGGTCGGCAGCCGCCGCCCGGCCCAGGCCGCGTACGCGGACGCCTCGTGCCAGCTCACGTGCACCACGGGCTCGTCACCGACGATCGGCTCCCGCCGCCCGAACCGGGTGTACGTGCCGTCGCCGTGCCAGTGCCCCGGACCGGTCAGCCCGGCCTCCCGCCGGTGCGCCCAGCCCCGCGGGCTCCACCAGCGCGGGTCGTCGTAGCCGCCGGCGTCGATGAACGCCTGGTACATCGCGTTGGTGACCGGCGCGCGGTCGAGGAAGAACGGCGGCACGTCGACCTGGTGCGCGGGCCGCTCGTTGTCCAGCGCCCACGCCTCCAGCGAGGTGCCCATCTCGAACGGGCCGCCGGGGATCAGCGCCTCGCCCGCCACGATCGCCTGCGACGGCGGGGGCGGCACGGCGACCAGCACCGGGTCACCGGTACGCAGCTGATGGGTGGCCAGCATGGTCTCGTCGTGCTGCTGCTCGTGCTGGATGATCATCCCGAACGCGAAGCCCTGCTCCACCAGGGGGCGGCCCTCCAGCTCGACCGTGTCCAGCAGGTCCAGCACCTTCTCGCGCACCGTGCGCACGTACGCCCGCGCCTCGGCCGGCCCCAGCAGCGGCAGCTGCGGGCGCTCCCCGCGCGGGTGCTTGAACGCGTCGTAGAGCTGGTCGATGTCGGCGCGGACCGGCTCCCGCCCGCCCACGTCGCGGACCAGCCACAGCTCCTCCTGGTTGCCGACGTGCGCCAGGTCCCACACCAGCGGCGACATCAGCCGGGAGTGCTGGCGGACCAGATCGTCGTCGTCCACCGCGTCGGTCAGCCCGACGCTGCGCTGCCGGGTCCGGGTCAGTTCGGCGGCGGCCCGCTCCCGCAGTCCGGTGCTCATGGCTTCACCTCGCTCGCTCGTCGGCGGCACGGTTCGGGCGCTCATCTGACGCCCCCTTCCCGCAGCCGCCGCGCCACCACGTCCCGCACCGCCTCGGCGGTCGCGGGCGGCAGGTCGGTGTGGTCGAGTGCGGAGCAGGCCAGGTCGAGCAGGGGCGGGGTCACCGCGGCGATCGCCGGGTCGGCCAGGCCGTGCCGGGCCGCCTGCACCCAGCGCCCCGCCGCAGGGGCGGCCAGCGCCGCCGCCGCATCGACGGTCTCCTCCCGGGCGAACAGCGCGACCAGCACCGCCACCGGGGCCACCCAGTCCGTCCCGGACTGCATGTCCAGGTAGCGCACCTCGAAGTAGCCGCGCGCCCGCACCGGCGGGAACAGCGTGCTCAGGTGGTAGTCGAGGTCCGCATAGGTCGGCCCCGGGGGGATCGCGCCACCGATCCAGTCCGCGAAGGTGACGCCGGGCGGCGCCTCCCACGAGCCGTCCCGGCGTACGCACAGCAAGGGTGTGTCCAGCGCCCGCCGCGCCCAGGCGGCCACCGGATCGGCGTCGTCGGCGGGCGGCCCGTTGCGCATCGGGTCGGCGGCCAGGCAGGCCCGCATCCGCGCCGACGCCCAGCCGGTGTCCACCCCGGCGTGCCGGGACGAGTTGGCGAACGCGGCGACCAGCGCCGGGCCCACCGCGTGCAGGGCCCGCCAGCGCGGCGCGACCCGCTCGGGCAGGCCCACGTCGAGGCACACCTGCACGCTGGCCGTCCCGCACATCCACTGCCTGCCGTACGGGCCGAAGCGGTCGAAGACGCGCTCCATGGTCGCGTACCGCGGGGTGTCCAGGATGCGGTCCGGCCGGCGGTGGGCGTCGCAGCCCCGCCCGTCCAGTGCCAGGCCCGCGTGATCGAGGAGGCCGGTCAGCTGCCAAAGATCCGCCGTGGTGGCGTCGAGCAGCCCGGCGAGGGAGTCGCTGGTTTCGGTGGAGATCTCCACCTGCCCGCCCGGTTCGAGGGTGACCCGGCCGCCGTGCGGCAGCGGGGTCTGCGGGCTGTCCGGCACCAGGCTCCGCGGGGCGTGCTCGCCCAGCGCCGAGCCGAGTGCTCCCGGATCGACCGGCCGCGCCGGATCGTCCAGGTGGTGCGTGGTCCACTCCAGTTCGATGCCCACCCGCCCAGGCGGCCCGGTCTTGAAACACACCTTGGCCACATAGCCCTCGGCCTCGGCCCGATCCGCGATCCGCACCCCCGCGTCCCGCATCACCTGCTGCTGCACCACCACATTCACCCCCGCCCATCACCACCGGTACGTGAGACCGCCCAACCTACTCCCCCAACCCCACCCCCACCCCATGATTCCCCCTCACTCACCCACCCCCTTTTCCCGTTGATCATGAACTTATGGACGTGTTCGACGGTGTGTCGCTGCCCTAACTTCATGATCGATGCCGGGTGGGTTCGGCGGGGCTGCCCGTGGGATTCCCCGATCAGGCGAACTCGAACCATCCGGCGGGCGGACAATGGCCACATGCAGCCCGAACCCCGCGAATCGCTGAGCTTGGACGAGGTGCTCGCCGAGGAGGCCGACTTCGCCAGCGAGCATTCGCGTACCAGCACCAGCGAGGCGGTCAGCGCCGGCGAGGACCTGCACTCAGGTTCGGACATACCGCACGGCCTGGGCGGCATGGACATGAAACGCCTCCGCCTCCTCGACTGACCACCACCCACTGCCCGCTGCCGGCCGGCGGCCGGCGGCCGGCGGGTTGATCATGAAGTTAGGGCGGCGACACACCGGTCGAACACGTCCATAAGTTCATGATCAACCCGGAGAAAGGGTGAGCCCCGCCGGGCCGGGGGCCGGGCGGGGCGTGGTGCGGGGAAGGGGTTACGGGAGGGCGTTGAGGAAGGGTTCGTGGGAGTTGCTGAACTCCCAGTTGTAGTAGCGGTCCCAGTTGATGGACCAGGTCATCAGGCCGCGGAAGTCGGGGCTGGTGCCGCCGCGCAGGGTGTAACCACCGCAGTTCTGGTTCTTGACCAGGCAGTTGACCGCCTGCTGGACCTGGGCGGGGGTGGTGTACCCGCCGCCGGCGCTGACCGCGGCCGGCACGCCGAACGCGATCTGGTCCTCCCGCAGCGCGGGGAACGTGACACCCGTGTTGGCCACCGGGAAGCCCGCGGCCAGCATGTCGGTCATGGCGATGTGGAAGTCCGCCGCGCCCATGTTGTGGTACTGGTTGTCCAGCCCCATGATCGGGCCCGAGTTGTAGTCCTGCACGTGCAGCACCGTGATGTCGTTGCGCAGCGCGTAGATCACCGGCAGGTACGACCCGGCCCGGTTGTCGCAGCCGCTGCACGTGCCGCCGTAGAACTGGTACCCGAGCTGCACGAAGAACGTCTCGGGCGCCATGGTCAGGATGAAGCCCGAGCCGTAGCGCGCCTTCAGCGTGCGCAGCGCCGAGATCAGGTTGACGATGACCGGGGTGGTGGGGTTCCGGATGTCGCCGTCACCGGCGTTCAGGAACAGCGAGTGGCCCTCGAAGTCGATGTCGAGGCCGTTCAGGCCGTACTTGTCGATGATGGCGCTGACCGAGTTGACGAACGTGTCCCGGGCGGCGGTCGAGGTGAGCTGGACCTGCCCGTTCGCGCCGCCGATGGAGATCAGCACCTTCTTGCCCTGGGCCTGCTTGGCCCGGATGGCGGCGATGAAGTCCGCCTCGCTCTCCACATTGGGGCACTCGGCCACCGGGCACTGCCGGAACCGGATGTCACCCGAGGTCACCGAGGTCGGCTCACCGAAGGCCAGGTTGATGATGTCCCACGAGGACGGCACGTCGGCCATCCGCAGATAACCGGATCCGTTGGCGAAGCTGGCGTGCAGGTAACCGATGAGCGCGTGCTTGGGCAGCCCGGTGTTGACGCAGCCCGTGGTGGTCGCGCTGACCGCCCCGCTCTTGGCGGACTCGCCGGAGGCGTTGTACGCCGCGACCGTGTACGCGTGCGCCGAGCACGTGGCCAGGCCGCTGACCGTGGCCGTGGTGCCGGTGCCGGAGGCGACCTGGGTGGTGCCCTCGTACACCCGGTAGCCGGTCGCGCCGGAGGAGGCGGACCAGGACAGCGACACCGAGGTGTTGGTGGTGCCGGTGACCGTCAGGCCGGCCGGGGTCGGCGGGACCGTGGTGCAGCCCGTGGTGGTGGCGCTGACGCCGCCGCTCTTGGCGGACTCGCCGGAGGCGTTGTACGCGGCGACCGTGTAGGTGTGCGCCGAGCACGTGGCCAGGCCGCTGACCGTGGCCGTGGTCCCGGTGCCGGAGGCGACCTGCGTGGTGCCCTCGTACACCCGGTAGCCGGTCGCGCCGGACGAGGCGTTCCAGGACAGCGCGATCGACGTGTTCGTGATCGTGCCGACTGCCAGGCCGCCCGGGGTCGGCGGCACCGAGGTGCAGCCGGTGGTGGTCGCGCTCGCCGCGGAGGTCTTGGCCGACTCACCGGTCGCGTTGTACGCCGCGACCGTGTAGCTGTGCGCCGAGCACGCCGCCAGGCCGGTGATCGTCGTCGAGGTGCCCGTCACGGTCGCCCGCACGGTCGTGCCCTCGTACACCCGGTAGCCGGTGACCGTGCCGCTCGACGCGCCCCACGACAGGGCGATCGAGGTGTTCGTGATCGTGCCGACGGACGGGTTGCCGGGCACGCCGGGCACGCCGGTGCCGCCCGGGCCGTCGAGGCTGATGTCGTCGGCGAAGTAGGTGCCCTGGCCGTACCAGCCGTGCGTGTACACGACCACACTGGTCTGCGATGCGCCCGTGGTGAAGTTGACGGTGAGCTGCGTGAACGCGGCCGCGCCGGGGGTCCAGGTGGACGCACCGCCGTCGATGCCGAGGTACACGTAGTTGCCGCGCACCCAGCCGGTCAGTGCGTACGCCGTGTTCGGCTGCACCGCGACGGTCTGCGAGCACTTGGCGTTGTCCGATGCCGACGCCGCGCCCTGCAGCGCCTTGGTGCCGGTGCGCACCGGGCTGCTCACCACGGAGCCGAGGCCGCCGGTGCAGCTCCACGGGGACAGTGTGCCGTTCTCGAAACCGGGGTTGGCCAGCAGGTTGGCCGCCGACGCGGGGGTGGCGACGGCGAGGACGCCGACCGCGACCAGCAGTGACAGGGCGGCGGCGAGTGAGAGTGGTCTTCTGGTCACGGGCCCTCCTCTTGATGGATGGCCCTGATTATTAACTCTCTTAACTGTTAATGTCCATGCCAGATTGATGAAGCTCCATTGTGGATTTCAGGCCAGCAGCGCCGTGGCCGCCACGCCGACTCCTACCACGATCACCGCGGACGAGGTGACCAGCGGCAGCAGCCGCCAGGCGCGGTGCGACGTCCAGGCGCGCGGCGCCCGCTCCAGCCGGTCGCGCATCCGGGTCAGCAGCAGGCCGATCCCCAGCAAGGACGCCGCCATGCCCGCCCCGTACGCCGCCACCAGCAACACGCCGTACCAGGCCCGCCCCAGCGCCACCGCGCCCAGCAGCACCACCACGGCCGACGGGCTCGGCATCAGGCCACCCGCGAGCCCCATCGCCACAACCCCCTGACCACCGGGCCGCCGCGGGCCGTGCCCGGCACAGCCGTCATGCCCGCCGGCACCGTGTCCGTCGTGCCCGCCGCGTCCGTCCTGGCCGGCGTGCCCGCCCGCGATTGGCATGGGGGCACCATGCCCGTGCTCGCCGACCCGGTCCCGGTCGCGCCAGGCCCGGCGGAGCAGCGACAGCCCCACGGTGACGACCAGGGCTCCACTCAGCACGGTGAGCAGCGTGTACACCCGGTGCGGGACGAAACGCAGCCCGGCGGCCAGCACCACGCCCAGCACGAGGACCCCGGCGGTATGGGTGAGCGCGACCGTGCCCGCCACCGAGACCGCCTGCCGCAGCGAACCGCGCTCGTTCACCAGGTACGTCGCCATCAGCAGTTTGCCGTGCCCGGGGGCCAGCGCGTGGCCCGCCCCGAGCGCCAGCGCCACCCCCATCGCCAGCAGGGCGAACCCCGGCGTCAGCGCCTCCCGCCCGACCAGCCCCGCGAACTCGGCCGTCAGCCTGCCCAGCAGTAGCCCGTGGTCGTGGCCGTCCTCGGCCAGGCCCGCGGATCCGCCGCCGGTGTCCCCGGCCGCCCACCACCCGGCCAGCCCCACGCCGACCAGCCCGGCGACGGCAGCCAGGACCCGCGCGGCCCGCCCGCTCCGTCGCGCTGACCGCCCTGCATCCGCCATCGCCCGCCCTTTCGCTCTGCGGGCTCAACTCGGGACAATATGGATAGAAACGGCCTACGATCGGTGGTATCACGCGCGCCCGTTTTATGGGGTCTCATCCGTGATGGCACGTATCCAGGGCAGGAGATCCGCGTTGACCAGGTGGTGCAGCAGCCCGGCCAGCCCTCCTACCCGCCGCCCGCCCGGACGGCCAGAGAAGGACGACCCATGCGTATGACCCGAGAGCAGTCCCGTCTGGCCTGCCTCGCCGCTCTCGCGACGGCGCTCACCGCGATGGTGGTCGCGTCCGTGATGTTCCTGTTCGTCGCGCCCGGCCACACCGCCGGCCCCGACGACCGGACCAAGCACCGCGGCTACGGCTCGCACAGCCCGTCCGCCCGCCCGAGCGACGGCCCGTCCGCCCGCCCGAGCGACGGCCCGTCCGCCCGCCCGAGCCATGGCCCGTCCACCGCACCGAGCGACGGCCCGTCCACCGGACCGAGCACCGGCCCGTCCGAGTGGCCGTCGGAAGGCCCCTCCGAATCGGCGACCCCGTCGACCGGAGTCTCCGGCACCCACCATGACGACGGTGGCGATGATGACGACGACGATGACGACGATGACGGTGGCGACCACGGCGGTGGCGGCGGTGGCGGCGACGACGAGCTGCCGCGGACCGGCGTCTCGGGTCCGTCGACCGCGACGATCCTGCTCACCGGCCTGACCGTGCTGCTGCTCGGCGCGGGCGCGCTGTGGCTGGCCGCCGCGATGTCCCGCCGCCTCGAGGGGACCCGCCTGCAGGCGCAGGCCGCCGGAGCCGTCGCCGCGCTGCGCCGCCGCCCCAGCCCGCGCCCTCGCGACTGAGCCCGGCCCCGTCCGAGCCGCCTTTGACAGACGTTGGCCTATCCGGATGACTTCGATCGCCGAATTCTCATCCTGATAGGCCGACGTCTATCGGCGGGCAGGTGCGCCAGGGCTGTTCCCGGGGTCCGGCGGAGCGATAGTTTCGCGGCTGTGGACGGGGCGGGCCGGGTGCGCGAAGCTGGCCGTCATGCCCGCACCCCATACCGCCGAGATCTTCCTCGACCTGCACTTCACCACCGGTGAGGTGGACCCACTGCTGTTCGGCTCGTTCGTCGAGCACCTCGGCCGGTGCGTGTACACCGGACTGTTCGAACCCGACCACCCCGCCGCCGACGCCGCCGGCCTGCGCACCGACGTGCTGGCACTGATCCGCGAGCTGGGCGTGACCATGGTCCGCTACCCGGGCGGCAACTTCGTGTCGGCATACCGCTGGGAGGACGGGGTCGGCCCGGCGGACCTGCGGCCGCGGCGGCTGGACCCGGCCTGGCGCACCATCGAGACCAACCGGTTCGGCCTCGGCGAGTTCACGGCCTTCACCCGCGCCGCCGGGCTGGAGCCGATGATGGCGGTCAACCTCGGCACCCGGGGCATCAGCGAGGCCGGCGACCTGCTGGAGTACTGCAACCACCCGAGCGGCACCACGCTGTCGGACCTGCGTGGCGCGCACGGCGCACCGGAGCCCTACGGCATCCGGCTGTGGTGCCTGGGCAACGAGATGGACGGGCCGTGGCAGGTCGGGCACAAGACCGCCGACGAGTACGGCCGCCTGGCCGCCGAGACCGCCCGGCTGATGCGAATGATCGACCCGTCGGTGCGGCTGATCGCCTGCGGCAGCTCCGGATCGGGCATGCCGACGTTCGGCGACTGGGAGTCGACCGTGCTCTCGCACGCGTACGACCAGGTCGACTACCTGTCCCTGCACGCCTACTACGACCCCGACGCCACCGACCAGGCCTCCTACCTGGCCAGCGCGCAGGACATGGAACGGTTCATCACCGACGTGATCGCCCTGTGCGACGCGGCCCGCGTCCGCCACCGCTCGACCAAGCGGCTGTCGCTGGCCTTCGACGAGTGGAACATCTGGTACATGTCCCGCCAGCGGCCCGGCCAGGGCGAGTGGCCGCGCACGCCGCGGCTGCTGGAGGACGTGTACACGGTCGCCGACGCGGTGGTGTTCGGCAGCCTGCTGATCACGCTGCTGCGCCACTGCGACCGGGTCACGGCGGCGTGCCTGGCGCAGCTGGTCAACGTCATCGCGCCGATCATGACCGAGCCGGGCGGGCCCGCCTGGCGGCAGACCACGTTCCACCCGTTCGCCCAGGCCGCGCGGTATGCCCGCGGCCAGGTGCTGCAATTGCACGTCGCGTCGCCGACCTACGAGACCCCGAAGTACGGCGACGTGCCGCTGCTGCACGCCACGGCGGTGCACGGCGAGGACGGCGTGCTGACCGTCTTCGCGGTCAACCGCGACCCGGCGGCGGAGCTGCCGCTGGCGGTGCACCTGGGCGGCTTCGCCGCGGGGGGGCCGGGCAGCCATTCGGTGCTGGCCGACGCCGATCCCGCGGCCGCGAACACGGCGTCCGAGCCCGACCGGGTGACGCCTCGGACGCGGACTGCACCCGCCGTCGAGGGCGGACGGCTCACGGCGACCCTGCCGCCGCTGTCCTGGAACGTGATCCGGCTGCCGCTCGCGACCGCGGGCTGAAGCCCGCGCAGCCACCTCCGCCGCCCGTTCAGCACCGGCTGCGCGCGGACCGCCGTCACCGCAGGCAGCAGCCTTCGGGGGTTAAGAAGGGCACCTTCTTATACGCGGAGCGATAAGAAGGTGCCCTTCCTTTGCTTACCAGCGGTGGTGGATCTGGGGACGGATCAGGTCGTCGTAGGTTTCGGTGACGACGCGGAGCTGGTCCGGCAGGAGGGCGGGCAGGTCGGCGGCGGCCGCGTTGGCGCGGGCCTGCTCCGGGTTGCGGGCGCCGGGGATGACCACGCCGACGCCGGGCTGGTCGATGATCCAGCGCAGCGCGAACTGGGCCATGGTCGCGCCGGCGGGCACCACCGGAGCCAGCCGGCGCACCGCGGCCAGGCCGGTGGCGAAGTCGACGCCGGAGAAGGTCTCGCCGACGTCGAACGCCTCGCCGTGGCGGTTGTAGGTGCGGTGGTCGTCCGCCGAGAACGTGGTGTGCTCGTCGTAGCGCCCCGACAGCAGGCCGCTGGCCAGCGGGACCCGGGCAATGATGCCCACCCCGGCGGCCGCGGCGGCGGGCAGCACCCGCTCCAGCGGCTTGAGCCGCAGCGCGTTGAAGATGATCTGGACGGAGGCCACGTTCGGCCGGGCGATCGCGGTCAGCGCCTGGTCGCAGGTCTCCACGCTGACGCCGTACGCCGCGATGCGCTTCTCCTGCACCAGCGTGTCCAGCGCGTCGTAGACGGCCTCGTCGGAGTAGACCTCGGTCGGCGGGCAGTGCAGCTGGACCAGGTCCAGCGTGTCCACGCCCAGGTTTGCCCGGGACCGGTCGTTCCAGGCCCGGAAGTTGTCCATCGAGTAGTTGGCGGGTTCCTGCGCGACCCGGCGGCCCATCTTGGTGGCCACGGTGATCCCGTGGCCGGGGCCGCGCTCGCGCAGGAACCTTCCGATCAGGGTCTCGCTCCGGCCGTCGCCGTACACGTCGGCGGTGTCGATGAAGTTCACGCCCGCGTCGACCGCGGTCGCGAGCACCGCCAGGGCGTCGTCCTCACTGACGCTGCCCCAGTCCGCGCCGAGCTGCCATGCGCCGAGCCCGACCACGCTCACGTTCCGGCCTGTCCGGCCGAGGATTCGCTGCTGCACCTCGACAGCCTACGGCGACCGGCGGCGGCCTTCCCCGGCACGCCACGGCCGTCGCCGCGTCACAGGTCGCGGTGCATCACGATGCAGTCGCGCCCGGCCTGCAGGTCCGGGCGGCGGTCGACCTCGGTGTAGCCGAGCCGGGTCCAGAACGCGAGCGCGGCCGGGTTGTTCACCAGCACGGCCAGCCGCACCCCGGGCCGGCCCGCCCGGCGCAGCCGGTCGTGGACCTCCTCGGCCACCGCACGGCCCAGCCCGCGACCCGTGCGCCGGGCGTCGACCATCAGCAGCCCGATCCACGGAAACCCGTCCACCGGGTGCGCCTCCAGCAGCGCCACCACACCGGCGAGCGGCGCGCCCGCGTCACCTCGGACGGCATCCCCCTCGTCCCGGCGGGTCGGACCGCCGGAGCCGGGCACGCGAGCGAGGAACACCCCGACGCCGGGCGTCGCCAGTTCCTCGGTCAGCGCGCCGGCGACCTCGGTCGGGCTCACCGACTCCGGTTCCGGACCAAACTCGCCGCTGAGGCGGTGGAAGGCGGCGTTGCCGGCGTAGAGCTCCGCGAGCTCGGCCAGCACGGGCGAGCCCGGAGCAATGTCGCCGGGCAGCAGCGGGATCAGCATCGACCGAGGGTACGCCCCTGGCTGGTCAGCCCTGGTCCCGGCGGTTGCGCCGCGCCGGGTTGTTCGCCTTCTCGATGGCGCGCACCAGCTCGACCTTGGTCATCTGCCAGCGGCCGGTGATGTTCAGCTTCTTGGCCATGCCGAGCAGCTGGTCCTTGGTCTGGTTCGACTGGTATCGCAGCTTGCTGCGCATCTCCCGTTGGATCGGCATCGGGCCTCCCGCTCGTTCGATCCTGCCTACTCGATCCCCAGCGTGCCGTCGCGGGGACGCTCGGGTCCGTCCACCTCGGCGTTGAACTCGTAGCGCCGGTTGAGGCGGTCGGTGTCGTCGTACTCGAAGGTCAGCGCGTTGACCACGTCGATCACGCCCGGCACGCCGCGCACCAGGCGCTCGGCGATCTGGGCCGAGCTGCGCCGGCCGGTGCCGCCGGTCAGCGTCACCACGCCCTCGTCGACGATCGCGTCGATCTCGGGCGGCTGCACGAACAGCATGCCCTGGATGATGTCGTGCACCACGTCGTGCCGGATGGCCTCGTCCGAGCGGCGGTACGTGCGCAGCAGGTCGCGCCGCGACACGATGCCCACCAGCATGCCCTCGGCGTCGACCACCGGCAGCCGCTTGAGGTGCTCGTCCTCCATGATCCGGGCGGCCGCGACCACGGAGGCGTCCGGCGCGACGGTGATCACCGGGCTGGTCATCAGGTCCTCGGCCTGGTCGCCCTCGGCCTTGGCCCGCGCCACGGCACGCCGCCTGCGCTCGAACAGGTGCCGCTGCGGCTCCTCGCCGGTCAGGGCCAGCTTGTGCAGCAGGTCGGCCTCGGAGACGATGCCGACCACCACACCGCCGGGATCCAGCACGGGCACGGCGCTGATCCCGTGCTCGGCCAGCCGGTCGATGATCTCCTTGTACGGCGTCGCGGTGCCCACACTGATCACCGGTGCGGACATCACCTCCCGCACGGTCCGCACCGTCATCGACGTACCCCCTCGTTCGGCCGGTGTGACCCACCCGCGCAGGCCAGACTGGAGAGGTGAGCCACCGCGGCCGGTGGGTATGTGCCCACCGTGATCGTACCGAGCCGGACGTGCCCGTCCGGCCCGGTTGACCCACCCGGAGGTGCATGATGAGGTCCGACGTGGCCGACCGCAGCGGTATACCGGCCGCCGCGCTGAGCAACCACGAGCTGTCCCGCGAGCTGGCGTCGCTGCACCGCACGCGGCACGACACGTTCGTGCACGGTTCGGACAGCGCGCTGGCCAACCATGATCAGCGCAGCCGCGAGCTGGAACTGGAATACCTGCGGCGGTTCCCCGAACGCGATCCCGATCCGCGGCGGCTGCGCCCCGTCGGCTGACGAGGGCGGCCCGGCCGGCGCTCCTCGCCGGCGCAGCGGACAGCTCCGTCCCTTTCGGACGGCGAACGAGTGTCCGATCAGGTCAGTGGCCGGTGAAGAGCACCTTCACCCGGCGCTGGCCCTGCTGCACCCCGGCCTCGGCGGTCAGCCGACCCGCGATGGTGTCGGCGGCGTCACGCGAATCGGCGGTGTGCTCGGCATCGCGCTGCTCCGGCCAGCGCAGCTCGTCGCGTCCACCACCATTCGGGTCAAGCGGACGAACGCGGCTGACCACGACAATCCACTTGCCTGCGGCCGCCTTTCGCCTCCTCCACCAGAACATCTCTGCCTCCGTATCCCGCGTGCGCCGAGTGCCCACCGTACCGTGGCGCGTTTAACGGGACAGCCCTCGGTTGCGAGGTACGTTGGAAGAACGACCGGCCTCACTGGGGAGGGCAAGGTGACAGGCCTTTTCGCTTCGATAGGCGTCGACCTCGCCCGGGAAGACCTGCGGCAGTTCACGATGTCGGTCGTCACCGCGGGCGTCGCGGTGACCCTGTCCCGCCGTTTCTGCGACCACGTATGGACCGACGCCTCCGGCGCCCGGGTGATCGCGCGGGCCCGCTGGGGCCGCATCCACCACATGCAGCCCTCACTGGCCGGCGGCGCAGTGGCCGTGGCCTGCGCGAACATCCGCCTCATCGACGACCGCACCGCGGTCATGGACCTGCTCGACGAGACCGACGGCGGCCTCGTCTGCCCGGTCGCCGTGCACCTGGAGGACCACACCGCGCTGCACGTCGCCGGCGGCGGGCTGGCCCGCGGCCAGGTCACCCTGTCCGCCCTGGCCGAGACCGTCGAGCCGCCGCCCGCCGACGAACCCGCCGCGACCACCCCGCGCGGCCTGATCTGCGACGACCTGGTCCGCCCCGGACTGGCCGAACCCGGCTGGACGCCCACCGCCCGTGCCCGCCTGCGCGGCACGGTCCGCCTGGCCGAACTGCGCACCAACACCCTCACCGGCGAACAGTTCCACTGGCTGCGCCTGCGCGTGCACCCGCACATCGACATCGACGTGGCAGCCCCCGCCTCGACCCTGCCCACCAGCCCCAGCCCCGGCGCCCCTCTCCGCGCCACCGCCACCCTCACCGGCCGCCTCGACCTCCAACCCCACACCCTGAGGAAAGGAAGGGCACCTTCTTATCGCTCCGCGTAGAGGAAGGGCACCTTCTTAACGGCTGACCCTGCGGGACCTCGGCGTATACAGTCCGGGACCTGTCCCACCATGCAGAGACAGGTCCCGCCTGACGCCTGAAGGTCGTGCCCAGCGTGGTTGCGCCACGTCCGGGGACTTCGTGGGACCCGGGCGCGGCGCGGCTGAGATCTGGCGCCATCATCACACCCGGCGGTTACCGGCGCGTCCCCCGTCCGACCATGTGCGGACGGGCTTCGGTCGGGTCACCGCCGCCCGGCGACCCACCGCAGCGAGGTGTGCGAGACCGGCGCGAAGCCCAGTTCCCGGTAGAGCGGCTCGCCGTCGGCCGTAGCCCGCAGATCGACCGTCGACACCCCGCGCTCGGCGAACCAGTCCAGCAACGCGCTCATGCAGGCCCGCGAGAAACCCCGGCGGCGGCACGCCGGGTCCGTCACCACGTTGTACACGTACCCGGTCCGCCCCGACGGGTTCGCCGGCCCGCCCAGCCGCAGGTCGACGGTGCCCACCGCACACGCGGCCAGGCCCACCCCGTCGGGCACGTCCACCACGTACGCCGCCATCGTCGGCACCGGCTCCGCCAGCCGCGCCCGCAGCATCGCCAGCGCCTCCTGCTGCCACGGCCCCGGCTCGACCGGCTGCCCCGCCATCGCGCCGAGCATCACCGCCCGCAGCCTGACCAGCTCCGCCGCGTCCCCCGCCACCGCTCGCCGCGTCTCGATCACGACCCGCAGGCTAGCCGAGACGATGCGGCCGCGCCCGCCCGATCAGGTCACGTAAGGGCAGTGGCGGCAGCCCCGGGTGCAGCAGAACCCGCGCTTGGCGAGGAACCCGGCGCTGAGCACGAACAGGCCGGAGGACGGGTCGAGGTAGCCCGGGGTGCCGTCGCGCAGCGCCTCGGCGTGCCGGGCCAGGATCTCGGCCCGGTCCGGGTGGTCCTCGCGGAGCCGCGACGGATGCGGTTCGTCCAGCTCACGCGGTGCCAGGGGCCATCGTTGCCGGGGTTCGGGCATCCGGCGACGATATCGCGCGGCACCCGGCACATCGACGTCCGGTGACCTCATCGACACCCTGACCGCCATCAGCGCTCTCGGCCAGGCTCGACGCGCCAGCGACGAACCAGCGGTCGGGCACGGGCCGATGGTCAGCGCGCGGCCGAGCTGGGCTCGTCGGCGGCCACGCGGGCGAACAGCAGCATGTCGCGGCGTGTCCCGCCCAGCTCCATCCAGCTGCGCAGCAGGCCCTCCCGCCGGAACCCGGCGCGCTCGGCGGTGCGCACCGAGGCGGTGTTCCACGGCTCGACGTGCAGGTGCACCCGCGGAATCGCGAGGTCGGTCAGCGCGAAGCGGGCCACCGCCGCCAGCGCGTGCCCGGCCGCGCCGCGTCCACGGCCGGAGGGTGCGATCCAGTAGCCGGTCGCGGCCCGGCCCTCGGCCAGCTCGGTGACCCACAGCCCGATCTGGCCGACCGCCCGGTCCGCGGCACGGTCGACGATCGCCAGGGAGTACCCGACGCCCTCCCGCGCCCGGTCGTGCTGGCGCTGCACGAACGCCAGCCCGTCGGCCTCGGTGTACGGCACCGGCACCGAGCTGATCACCGGGATGTACGGGTCCGCGGCGGCCTCCTCGATGAGCGGCAGGTCACCGGCCCGGAACGGGCGCAGCAGGAACGGTCCCGCGTCGAGTTCGGGGATCACCAGTCCGTCGGTCATCGCGCGAGTCTGCCACCTCTGCCAGGCAGTCGCAGCACACCTGAGCGGGTGGGTTGGCGCACCGACCGACCAATAGGTAAGCTGTAGCTTACGCGATTTGCGGCAGCGGATCTGCCGCGACCAAGCCGGAGACGGCACGGGCAGCACGCGGTCGAGCAGGAACGGCGGCGGGCGTGCCGCGGCGCGGGGGTGGTGGTGGCCGGGCTCGACGAGATCCTGAACGCGGTCGCCGACGGCACCCGGCGGGCGATCGTGCAGCGACTCGCCCACGGCCCCGCGACGACAGGCCAGCTCGCCGAGCTCGCGCCGATGAGTCGTCCCGCCGTCTCGCAGCACATCAAGGTGCTGCAGGAGGCGGGGCTGCTGCGCACCACGCTGGCCGGCCGGCACCGCTGGCACCAGCTCGACACCGGGGCGCTCGCGGCGGTCGAGAACTGGGCCCGCCGCACCGCGCAGATCGCCCGCGCCGCCCCTGAGCTGCGCCTGCCCGAACCGCCTGACAAGGAGCAACCATGATTCAGCCCATCAGCTACGTCGAGCTCAACAGTCCGGACCTCGACGCGACGTCGTCGTTCCTGTCGGCCGCGTTCGGCTGGCGGCCGCAGCCGTTCGCCGCCCCGGACTACCTGGTCGCGGCGCACGGCGACGCCGCCGGTGTCGACACCGGCATCATGCCGTCGCGCGACGGGCAGCCCCGGGCGATTCCGGTGATCCGGGTGGAGGAGATGGCGGCGGCGATCGAGCGGGTGCGCCGGCACGGCGGAACCGTCGTGGTCGAGCCGTTCACCATCACCGGGGTCGGCCAGGGCTGCTACATCACGGACCCGGCGGGGCTGCTGATCGGCCTGCACGCGTACGACGCCGCAGCCTGAGACCGCAGGCGGGGCCCTGTGCTCGGTCAGCTCGGCGACCCGCCCGGTTTCGTCGGTGGGCGGGCCTAGGCTCGGATGCATGGCGAGGGTGTCCCGGCCGGTGGCGGTGGACCTGCTGCCCCACCTGCGGCGGGCGCACGATCACATCGACCGCCACTACGCCGAGGCGCTCGACCTGGACCGGCTGGCCCGGGTGGCGGGTGTGTCCAAGTTCCACTTCGTCCGCAGCTTCGAGGCGACCTACGGTGAGACACCGATCCGCTATCTCACCCGGCGGCGCATCGAGCGGGCCCAGGACCTGCTGCGCCTGGCCAACCTGACGGTGACCGAAGTGTGCATGATCGTCGGCTTCGCCAGCCTCGGCTCGTTCTCGACCCGGTTCCGCGCGCTGACCGGCGAGACGCCGACGGCATACCGCGACCGCTGGGCGGCCCGGGGCGGCCCGCACGTGCCCGGCTGCTTCCTGTTCATGCGCGGCGTGCTCGACCTCGGCGGCACCACCGGGCATCCCACGGCGGGTGCCGCAGACCGCGCAATCTCGGAGAAGCCGCAGCTCAGCACCGAGTCCTAGGCTGGCAACATGATCACAAACATCTCGCTGGTCACCGTGTACTGCCTCGACCAGGACAAGGCCCGTGACTTCTACGTGGACGTGCTCGGCTTCGAGGCCGGGGCCGACATCACCATGGGCGAGGGCTTCCGCTGGGTGACCGTGCGGCACCCGAGCCAGCCCGAACTGCAGGTCACCCTGATGACGCCGGGCCCGCCGCTGGACGCCGACGCCGCCGACTTCATCCGCCGCCAGCTGGAGAAGGGCGCGATGGGCGGGCTCGGCCTGAGCGTCGACGACTGCCGCAAGACGTTCGAGGAGCTCAGCGCCAAGGGCGTGGTGTTCCTGCAGGAGCCGGCCGACCGCCCGTACGGCGTCGAGGCGGTCATGCGCGACAACTCCGGCAACTGGCTGGTCCTCGTCGAGGAGAAGCAGTGGACCCCGGAGGACTTCGACTACCCCCGCGGCTGACCCGCGGTTCGCCGGACACGGAGGATGCCCTGCCCATCCGGGAGGGCATCCTTCCACTTTCCCGACAGGCCCGGTCTAGCAGTACCGGGCCACGCCGGCCTCCCACCCCTCACCGAAGCCCGCCTCATAACCCTGGGCGAACTTCCAATTGTCGAACTGGCGGCTGGCGTAGGAGCGCTGGCAGTCGTCCTTCGCGTCCTTGAAGCCGTCGCGGTAGCCCTGCCGGTAGCCGTCGCGCCACGGATCGGCGACAGGCTGATCCTGCGTCGCCACCGTGGACGACGGTGCGGCGGACGCCGGTCCCGAGGACGCCTGCGCGGCGGTGGCCGGCGCGGACACCGCCAGGGCGGCCGCTATCGCGGCGGTGCCGAACAGAACTGACACCTTTCGGGTACGCATGGGGTCTTCCTCCCCTCGGCCGGTGATCATCGGTGCGACGTCGATTCATTCTGTGGCGGGCACCGTCACCCGGACGTGACGCCGGCGTGACGAGCCGTCCGGACAGATCGGGCATCCGGCCTGCACCGGCATGGTCCGGACCGTAGGCTGCTCGTGGGTGATAACGACACCCCGTTCCTTTCCCGAGGCTGTGCGGTGGGCGCCGCAGCCGGGCCGGCGAGACGAGTGGTGATGTCCCTTCCTCGGGCGCAGGACGGCAGTACGCCACCCGCGGCACACCTCGCACTGCTCGGCGGCTTCGAGCTGACCGTGCAGGACGAGCCCGTGCCGGTGTCGGGCGGGTCGGCGCGCCTGCTGGCGTTCGTGGCGATGCGCTGCCGTGCCGCGGTTCCGCGTGCGCTGGTGGCGCAGACCCTCTGGCCCGCCGCACCGGAACGGTGCGCCTACGCGAACCTGCGTTCGGCGCTGTCCCGGCTGCCCCGGGCCTCCCGGGACGCGCTCGACGTCCATCCCGACGAGATCCACCTGGCCCGGCACGTCAGTGTGGACCTGCACCGCGCCCGCCGGACGGCATACCGCGCGCTCGACCCGGCGGTGGCCGTCCACGACCTCGGGCTGGATCCGGAGACCATGAAGGACCTCTCGACCGATCTCCTGCCCGGCTGGTACGACGACTGGGTTCTGCTGGAGGCCGACAACTGGCGGCAGCTGCGGCTGGGCGCTCTGGAGGCGGTGGCGGTCGGGCTCATCGAGGTGGGACGGTTCGCCGAGGCGCAGGTGGCCGCACTGACCGCGGTCCGCGACGACCCGCTCCGGGAGACGGGCCACTCCATCCTGATCCGAGCCCACCTCGCCGCGGGCAACCGCGGCGAGGCACTGCGCGATCTGGACCGCTACGAGCGATACCTGCACAACGATCTCGGGCTGGAACCGACGCCCGAACTCCGGCGGCTCGTCGCCGAGCTGATGCGCGCCGTCACCCCCCGGTGAACCGCCACCGCGAGCGCACCGCCGCCCGGCAGGGTTAAGAAGGGCACCTTCTTATACGCGGAGCGATAAGAAGGTGCCCTTCCTTGCCTTCACACGGTGTACGTGGCGTGGGCGAAGTCGGCGGGCATGGCGTTGCCGGACAGGTCGTGGGACCACAGGCCGAGGAACGCGCCGGTGAAGCCCCAGATCTGGAAGACGCCGTCGGGGCTCGCCTCGATGGCGTGCTCGTCGGACAGGATCCGCGCGTCCAGGGCGGAGCCCAGGCGGTGCCAGGTGTCGCCGTCGGCCGACCAGCTGAAGCGCAGGTCGGGCAGGTCGAGGTCGGCCCGCAGCCGGATCGGGCCCGTCGGCGGGACCGGGGCCGGGACGTGCGCCGGGCGGTGCAGGCGGCCCCGGTCGCAGGACAGCAGCTCCAGGCAGCGGCCGAGACCCTCCCGCCAGGTCAGGTACGCGTAGTGCCAGTTGCGGGTGTTGTAGTAGGCGGTGATCCCGGCGAGCTGCTGCGGGCTGCGCGGGTCAGCCTCGACCGACGCCGTGAACGTGCACTTCGCCGCCGTCACCCGGCGTGCCACCAGGCTGGTGTCGAACTTCGACGACGGCGAGCGCCCGCCGTGCAGCCGCAGGTGGCCGGGCCGGGCGTGCAGCGACGCCCAGTCGGCGTGGAACGGCCGCCGCAGCGTGCTCCACTGCGGGCCGAGCACGGGCGCGGCGAAGTCGTCGGTCTCCGGTTCGGCGGGCCAAGGGTGCGCGGGCAGGTCCGGGGCCGGGACGGTGAGCGCGGGCCGTGCTCCCTCGATGCGCGGCCAGCCCTCAGCGGTCCAGTGCACGGGGGCCAGCGCGGTCTCCCGCCCGAGCACGCACTCGTCGCGCTCGGTGAGCGGCCGGCCGACCAGGTACGCCAGGTACCACTGCCCGGCCGGGGTCTGCACCAGGCTGCCGTGCCCGGCCTTCTGCAGCGGCAGCCGGGGCTCGCGGGCCGCGCTCAGCAGCGGCGTGACCGGATCGACCTGGTACGGCCCGAGCAGCGACCGCGCACGCGCCACCGTCACCTGGTGGTCCCAGCCGGTGCCGCCCTCGGCGGTGAGCAGGTAGTACCACCCGTCACGCCGGTACACGTGCGGGCCTTCGGTGTACAGCGCGGGTGTGCCGCTGAAGATCGTGACGGGTTCGCCGAGCAGCTTGCCGGTGTCCCGGTCGAACTCCTGCGCGATGATGCCCGCCGACCAGTGGTGCCCCGGCCGCCAGTCGAGATCGTTGCTGAGCAGCCAGCTGCGGCCGTCCTCGTCGTGGAACAGCGACGGGTCGAAGCCCCGGGCATGCAGCGGCACCGGGTCCGACCACGGCCCCTCGATCGACGTCGCCGTGACGACGTGGTTGGGCACGTCCCAGAACCCGCCCGCATACCCGGCGACGTTCGTGAACACCACGTAGAACACCCCGTCGGCGTACGACAGGCACGGGGCCCACACCCCGCCGGAGTCGGGCGTGCCGGTCAGGTCCAGCAGCCGCGGCTCGGTGAGCACGCCGCCCAGCGGCCGCCAGTGCGCCAGGTCGCGCGAGTGGTGCAGGCGCACTCCCGGCATCCACTCGAACGTCGACGTGGCCAGGTAGTAGTCCTCGCCCACGCGCAGGATCGAGGGGTCGGGGTGGAAGCCGGGCAGGATCGGGTTGCGGATCATCCCTTCACCGCGCCGGCCATGATGCCGCCCACGATCTGCCGGGCCAGCAGCAGGAACACGGCCAGCACCGGCAGCACGCCGAGCAGCGCGCCGGTCAGCATCAGCGCGTAGTCGGTGTAGTAGCCGCTGGCCAGCACGGACAGCGCTACCTGCACGGTGGGGTTCTCCGGGTTGAGCACGACCAGCGGCCAGAAGAAGTCGTTCCACGCGCCCATGAAGGTGAACAGGCCCAGCACCGCCGCGGCGGGCCGGATCGCGGGCAGCGCCACGTGCCAGAAGATGCGCACCAGCGAGCAGCCGTCCATCATCGCGGCCTCGACCAGCTCGGTGGGCACGGTCTCGTCGACCGCCTGGCGCATCCAGAACACCCCGAACGCCGACACCAGCGCGGGCACGATCAGCGCCTGCAGGTGCCCGGTCCAGCCCAGCTCGGTGGTGAGCAGGTAGAGCGGGATGATGCCGAGCTGGGTCGGCACCATCATGGTGGCCACGACGGTGACCAGCAGCGCGTTGCGGCCGCGGAAGCGCAGCCGGGCGAACGCGAAACCGGCCAGCGCGGAGAAGAACACGTTGCCGACCGCGACGGTGGTGGCCACGATCGCCGAGTTCATCAGCGCGAGCGAGAACTCGGAGCTGTCGAAGACCCGGCTGATGTTCTCCATCAGGTTGCCGCCGGGCACCAGCGGCGGGGTGGCCTCGCCGATGGCGCTGTTGTCGGAGCTGGCCACGACGAAGGTCCAGTACAGCGGGAAGACGGACGAGGCGAGCACGGCGGCCAGCAGCAGGTAGCTCAGCGGCTTGCCGCGGCCCCCGGCGGAGCGGGCCCGGCGTCGGCGGCGGGGCACGGCGGTGGCTGCGGTGGTGGTGGTCATCGAGGGCTCCTCAGCGGCTCGCGACGGCGCGGCGTACCACCGCGAAGTTGATCAGTGCGAAGACGGCGACGATCAGGAAGAGCACCCAGGCGATGGTCGCGGCCGAGCCGGCGTCGAAGAGCGTGAAGCCCTTCTCGTAGAGGTACATCGTGATCGTCTGGTACTGCCGGTCGGAGCCGCCGGTGCCGGTCGAGGCGCCCTTGGACTCGAACAGCAGCGGCTCGGCGAACAGCTGCAGGCCGCCGATGGTGGACACGACCGTGGTGAACAGGATCGTCGGGCGGATCATCGGCACGGTGACGGTCCAGAACGCCTTCCAGGTCGACGCGCCGTCCAGGCGGGCCGACTCGTACAGGTCGTTCGGCACCGCCTGCATCGCGGCCAGGTAGATCAGCGCGTTGTAGCCGGTCCAGCGCCACGTCACGATGGCCGCGATGGCCAGGTGCGAGGACCACACGTTGGCGGGCCAGTCGATCGGGTCGAGCCCGACCAGGCCGAGCAGCCAGTTGACGATGCCGAAGTCGCGGCCGAAGACCTGGGCGAAGACCAGCGCCACCGCCACCACGGAGACCACGTTGGGCACCAGCACGCCGGCCCGCCAGAAGGTGCGCCCGCGCAGTTTCGTATTGAGCAGTGCCGCCAGCCCGAGCGCGGTGAACAGCTGCGGCACCGTCGAGATCACGAACAGGCTCAGCGTGTTGACCAGCGCGTTCCAGAAGTCGGGGTCGGCGAACAGGTCGCTGTAGTTGGCGAGGCCGATGAAGCCGCCGTCGCCGTTGATGAGGTGCCAGTCGTGCAGCGACATCCACAGCGTCGCCAGCAGCGGGTATGCCCCGAACACGGCGAACAGCACGAAGAACGGTGCGACGAACAGGTACGGGGTGAGGTGCCGGTCGAGGCGCCCGCGCATGTCAGCTCCTGGAGGGGTCGAGGAGGGGCGGCACGGCGTCGAGAGGTGACGCCGTGCCGCCCGGGTTCTCACTTGCCGAGCGCCTTGCCGGCCTCGGTGAGGGCCTGCGCCCAGGCGTCCGCCGGGGACTGCTTGCCCTGCTCCACCCGGGCCAGCGCCCGGCCGAAGACGGGCCGCACGTCGGCGTCACGGGTGCCGCGGTAGTTCGGCTGCAGCGTCTCGCCGGACTTGGCGTAGATCTCGCCGACCGGGGCGTTGCTGAAGTACTCGTTCTTGAAGCCGAGCACGGCCGGGTTCTTCAGCGTCTCCGGCTGCGAGGGCAGCGAGCCGACGTTCTGGAAGATCTTGGCCTCGGCGTCCGGCGAGGTCAGGAACTTCGCCAGCTCGTACGCCTCCTTGGCGTGCTTGCCCTGCTTGGGCACGGTCAGGAACGACCCGCCCCAGTTGCCGCCGTTGCCGGGGATCTTGGCGATGTCCCACTTGCCGGCGTTCTCCGGTCCGGAGCCGTCCTTGATCAGGCCCAGCATCCAGCTCGGGCACGGCAGCGTGGCGAACGTGCCCTGCTTGAAGCCGACGTTCCACTGCTGGCTGAACGGGTCGAGCTTGGCCGACATGCCCGGCTTGTTCGCCACGGCGGCGACCTTGTCGAACGCCGCCTTCACGGCCGGGTTGCTGTCGCCGACGTAGGCGTCGGAGGTGTCGAAGTAGCCGTACGGGGTCTGGTTCATCATGGCCTGGTAGATGTTGCCCACGCCGTCGAACCACTTGGCCTTGCTGCCCGACGCGACGAACCGGTCGCCGACCGCGAAGTACTCGTCCCAGCCGGTCCACAGCGCCGACACCTGGTCCCGCTCGACCGGCAGCCCGGCCGCTTTGAACAGGTCGGAGCGGTAGCACAGGGCCAGCCCGCCCATGTCGGTGCCCAGGCCCATCACGAAGTTGCCGCTGTCGGCCAGGCTCTGCTCCCACTTCCAGGGCAGCCACTGCTTGGCCAGGTCCTTCGCGCCGAAGTCGGCGAGGTTGACGAACTTGTCCTTGGACTGGCGGAACTGCGGCAGGTAACCCTCCTCCACGGCCTCGATGTCGGCCGCGCCGGCACCGGCGCCCAGGCGGGTCGCCAGCTGCTTGTGGTGCTGGTCGAACTCGGTGACCCGGAGCTTGACCGTGACGTTCGGGTGCGCGGCCATGTAATCCTTGACCAGCGGCTCGTATCCGAAGTCGCTGAACGTGGCCACGGTGAGGGTGATCTTCTCGCCCTCACCGCCGCTCTCGTCGCCGCCGCCGCAGCCGGTGAGCGCGAGCGCTCCGGCGACGAGACCGGCGGCCAGGCGAACGCCCCTGCGGGCGAACACGCCTCCTGCTGCCATGCGTTCCTCCTCGATGAACGGGCCGGCGGGCGGCCCGGAAAGTGAGTCGATGGGGGGAGCGCCGCGCCGCCGGGATGCCGAGGAGCTCCGGCGGCGGCGCGGTGACAGCAACCTAGGAGCGGCCGAAACAAACGAGAACAAGTTTCGAAACGTGGGGTCGTCCGGCGGAGGATGTTGCGAAACTGTCCCGGTGACCGCCGCCCCTGAAACCCCGGCCCGGACCGCCGCCGCCCCACGCTGCACGCTGGGCGACATCGCCCGCGAGGCGAACGTGTCCGTGCCGACCGTGTCGAAGGTCCTCAACGGCCACAGCGACATCTCGCCACAGACCCGCCGCCGGATCGAAGCCCTGCTCACCCGGTACGGCTACCAGCGCCCCCGGGCCCCGCGCCGCAAGACCCAGCGCGGCGACCTGATCGACCTGGTGATAAACGAGCTGGACAGCGCCTGGGGCCTGGAGATCCTCACCGGCGTCGAGCAGGTCGCCGAGGCCGCCGGGCTGGGCCTGGTCGTCTCCGCGGTGCACAACCGGGCCAGCCTCACCCGCCGCTGGCTGGAGGGCCTGATCTCACGCGGCTCGCAGGGCGCGATCCTGGTGCTGTCGGACCTGTCCGAGGACCAGCGCGCCGAACTTCACCGCCGCACCCTGCCCTTCGTCGTGGTCGACGGGGTCAGCCAGCCCCCGCCGGACGTGCCCAGCGTCGGGGCGACCAACTTCTCCGGCGGGTACGCCGCCGCCGAGCACCTGATCAGGCTCGGGCACCGCCGGATCGGCGCGATCGGCGGCCCCGAGCAGCTGCTGTGCAGCCGCGCCCGGATCGCCGGCTACCGCGCCGCGCTGGAGTCGGCGGGCCTGCCCACCGACCGCGACCTGGTGCGCTACGGCAACTTCCAGCACAACGGCGGCCTGCGCGCCGCCCAGCAGCTCCTGGCCCTGCCCGACCCGCCCACCGCGATCTTCGCGGGCAGCGACCAGCAGGCCACCGGCGTCTACGAGGCCGCCCGCCTGATCGGCCGCCAGATCCCCCATGACCTGTCCGTGGTCGGCTTCGACGACCTGCACTACGCCCAGTGGACCGCCCCGCCCCTGACCACCATCCGCCAGCCGTTGCACGAGATGGGCGCGTCCGCCGCCCGCCTCCTGCTCCGCCTCGTCAACGGCGAACACCTCGAAGCCCCCCGCATAGAACTCCACACCGAACTCATCCTCCGCAACAGCACCGCCCCACCCACCTGCGGCGACTCTTGAAGAGTCGCGGCCATCCAGGGCAGTTGAGGCCACGACTCCATAAGAGTTGCGAACAGGGGCTTGCCGCGGCGCGGGCCGCGGCGGCCGGCCGCCGGGCGGGCCGCGGGTCAGGCGCTGAAGCGGTGCAGGGTCCAGCGGGTGGGTGGCGAGGTGGCGGGGTCGCCGTCGGCGGTCCACTCGGTGACCGAGCCCGGGGCGACCACCGTGTCGAAGGCCCGCAGCAGCGGCTGCATCCCGAGCACGTGGAAGGAGCTGTTGACGGTCTCGCTGTGGCCGACCAGCACCACCGTCTGGCCCGCGTGCCGGTACGCGATGTCGATGATCGCCCGGCCGGTCCGCACCACCAGCTCCGCCCAGCTCTCGTTCTCCCGCTGGAACGGCCGGTGCACACCCCCGCCGGGCAGCTCCGCGGTCTTGAGCACGGCGAGCGGCCGCCCGTCGGCGTACGCCGGATAGTGCCAGGTGCACAGCCCGCAGTCGGTCTCCGCGGCGACGCCCAGCGCCGCCGCGATCGGGGCGGCCGTCTGGATCGCCCGGCGCAGCACCGACGAGTACACCGCGACCGGCCCCGACACCTCCGCCGCCAGGCGCCGCGCGACCGCCGCCGCCTGCTCGTGCCCCAACGGCGTGAGCCCCCGGCACCCCGCGATCCCGCCGACGAACCTCTCGACCGAGTGCACCGACTCCCCATGCCGCACAAAGATCAGCCGTGTCCGCATCGGACCGATGCTACGTCCGCCCATCGATCATGAAGTT
This sequence comes from Catellatospora chokoriensis, assembly GCF_011297315.1. Taxonomy (NCBI): domain Bacteria; kingdom Bacillati; phylum Actinomycetota; class Actinomycetes; order Micromonosporales; family Micromonosporaceae; genus Catellatospora; species Catellatospora chokoriensis. The sequence goes on along the minus strand of NZ_JAAOTI010000002.1, from coordinate 261,731 downwards.
AGGGCAGCGACACGCCGTCGAACACGGCCATTAGTTCATGATCAACGCACGAGGGTGTCGGCCAGGGGGACGGTGGGGTCGGTGAGGCGGGCGGGGTTGGCGGGGGTGCCGGCGAAGCCGGCTTTGACCAGGGCGTTGAGGTCGTCCTGGACGTCCCAGATGTTGATGTTCATGGCGGCGACCACGCGGTTGTCGTCGGTGAGCCAGAAGGCGATGACCTCGGGGGCCTTGCCGTCGCGGACGGCGGGGTCGCCGCGGAACACGACCCGGGCGTAGTCGCCAGGACCCGCCCAGCCGCAGTACTCCATGCCCAGGTCGTACTGGTCGGTGAAGAAGTACGGCACCTGCGCGTACGACACCTCCTGCCCGAGCATCGCCTTGCCCGCCGCCTTGCCGCCGGCCCGCGCGTTGGCCCAGTGCTCGGTGCGCAGGTGCCTGCCCAGCAGCGGGTTCAGGGTCGACGCCACGTCCCCGCAGGCGTAGATGTGCGGATCCGAGGTGCGCAGTCCCGCGTCGGTGACGACGCCGTTGTCCACGGCCAGCCCCGCCCGCTCGGCCAGCTCGGTGGCGGGCCGGATGCCGACCCCGACCGCCACCAGGTCGGCGGCCAGCTCGGTGCCGTCGTCCAGCAGCGCGCTGCGCACCGCGCCGTCCAGGTCGCCGAACGAGCGCACGCCGGCCTCGAACCGGAACTCGACGCCGTTCGCCTCGTGCAGCGCCCGGAACAGTGCGGCCAGCTCGTCGCCGAGCACGTGCCGCAGCGGGGCACGCTCGCTCGACACGACGGTGACGGGGCAGCCGTAGCCCCGGGCCGCGGCCGCGATCTCCAGGCCGATCCAGCCCGAGCCGACGACCAGGACCTGGGGCCGCGGATCGGCGGTCAGCGCCTGCCGCAGCGCCTCGGAGTCGGGATAGGCGCGCAGGTAGCGGATCCCTTCCGCGTCGGCACCAGGCACGTCGAGGGTGCGCACGATCGAGCCCGTGGCCAGGAGCAGCTTGTCGTACGTGAACTGCTCGTCGCCGTCCAGCGTCACCGTGCGGGACTCCGGATGCACCGCCACCACGCGGCGGCCGAGCATCAGCTCGATGTCCTGCTCGGCATACCACTCACGCGGGTGCACGTACGCCTTCTCGCGCGGGTTCTTGCCCTGCAGGAAGCCCTTGGACAGCGGCGGGCGCTCGTAGGGCACCTCGTCCTCCTGCCCGATCAGCAGCACGCGGCCGGTGAAGCCCTCGGCGCGCAGCGCCTCGGCGGCCCTGGCCCCCGCCAGCGACGCACCGACGATGACGAATACCTGCTCGTCCGCACTCATGCCGTCCAGCCTTCCGCATCGGGGCCCGCCGGTCCACGGAAACGCGGCAGTCGTCCGGAAACCGCCCCGGGCGGGGGCGCTTCCGGACGACTGCCGGTGCGGCCCGACGCCGCACGGGGGCGGCGGCGCCGGGTGGTCGGGTCAGGACGTGACCAGGCTCGCCTGCTGGGCGATGAGCACCCAGCTGATGTCCACCCAGGCCACCACGTTGCCGCAGCCCGTGCCGAACGAGCCGCAGGACACCGGGGTCGTGCCGCCCACGATCAGGCCCGCGGCGCGGACCTTCGAGAAATCGGCCGTGAGCGTGAACACCGGACCGCCGCTGTCACCGGGACCGGCCGCGGCCCGCCCGGAGACCTCGTTGCCCAGCGAGACCACGTCCACGAACGAGAATCCGGCCAGCACCAGCTGGTTGATCCGGTTGGTGCGGATGTTGCAGTGCACCCCGGTGAACCCGCCCGAGGTGCAGACGAACTGGCCCGGGAAGTTGCTGACCGCGCCGACCACCGGCTTGGAGAACTCCCCCACGCCGACGCCGCCGTCGTAGATGCGCGCACCGGATCTGGTGCGGATGAACAGCGAGTCGCTGAGCCGCCGCGCGGGCGCGGGCTCCGAGAGGCCGATGAGCTCCCCGGTCGGGTCCGTGAAGTTCAGCCCGCCGCCGGGCATGCAGTGCTCGGCGGTGAGGATGCCGCGGGCCGTCTCCCACCACAGGAAGTAGCGCGCGACCGCGAAGCCGGTGCTGCACCCGCCCGCGCCGGCGAACTGCCCGCGCAGCTGGGCCCCACCCCACCACGGCGCGAAGTCGTTCGCCCGGCTGTACGGCTGGATCTGCTCCTCGTCCTTGACGACGGTGGCCGCCACGGCGAACTCGTACTTGCCCGCCGCCTCGGGGTCGCTGGTCGCCACCTCCAGGCCGCTGCCGTCGGGCAGCGGCCCGACCCGGGTCAGCCCCGGATACGCCTCCGCCCGCTCCGCGACCACCGCGGCGGACTCGACGAGCTCCCGCTGGGTGTACTTCGACTCGCCGAGCGCGATCCGGATGCCGAGTTCGGACTCCGCCCGGGCGATCTCCTCGCGGATCTCGGCCGGCGCCTCGCCCTTCCACCACAGTTCCAGGGTCCGCTTCTCGACCTGCAGCCGCACCCCGCCCAGACCCGGGAACTTCGCATCCAGGTCGGTGAAGCGCTGCGCCGCCTCGACCAGCGGCAGCTGCGCGGACATGATCTCCGCGGCGGCGTTCGACCCGTCCTTCGGGTCCTCGCTGGTCCAGGCCGGCTTGTCCTCCTCGTACGCGGCCGCGGCGGGCGTCCCCGCGACCACCCCCCACACCGCCACCAGTGCCAGCACACCCAGTGCCGTACGGCGTCTCCGCTGCCCGCTGCTGCGCATCGCTTCCTCCCTCGTGTCCGCCGCCGGTCCCCGGCGACCCACTCAGGCTGCGGTAATCCGGGTCGCACGGCGTCGGCCGAGGATCGGAACCAGGTCGTACGCCCACAGTCGTACCCGGACAGCCGGCTCCCGCCCGAGGTGGACCCGGGTCGCCGCACCGGAACGCGGAAAGGCGACAGCCGAACCGATCGACCTGCGCAGACACCGGGGCTACTCTGCTGACACCCTTCCCCGGGCGCCCTCCACCCCCAGGAGCAGACCATGTGCATCGGCACCTCCGTCCACGCCGACATCCGGGTGTCCGTCCAGGACAGATCCGCGCCCGACCGGGTCGCCGGCCACCTCGCCGCAGGCATCCTGGTCGACGCGGATGCCGTGCTCGTGCCCCGCCCGTCCGCCGAACTGCTCGACCCGTCGCGCGACCTGGAGATCGTCGTGTTCCCGACGGACCTGGCCGAGCACACCCCCGTCGACGTGCTGACCGGCTGGAAGTGGAGCCGCTTCGCCCTGCGCGGGCAGGAGAAGCAGCCCACCGCCGCCATCGCCAAGCTGGCCCACCACGCCACCTACGGCGCGCAGATCGGCGAGGTGGACAGCGGCGAGCTGGCCCGGCTCACCGCCGAACTGGACGGCGACCTGTGGGCGGCGCTGACCCGGCTGGAGGCGGTGCCGCCCGGCATCGGCGAGATCGACCCGGACCTGCTGGCCCGGCTCGGCGAGGTCGAGCGCGCGCAGCGGGTGCCGCGCCGGGCCGAGCACTCGTTCGACTCGTACGAGGCGATGACCGACGGCTTCTGCATCTTCTTCTGCTTCTGCCACCCCCACCACCCGCGGAGCAAGCCGTGACCTGGTGGCGGCGGGCGCAGGACACGGCGCTGGCCCTGGCCGTGTGGCTGCTCGACACGGCCCTGTTCTCCACGGCCGGGGCCGACCTCGGCGCGGCCCGCGGCGGCCGGTCCGCGCTGGTCATCGCCGGCTACGTCGCGCTGGGCGCGGTGGCGCTGATCTGGCGGCGGCGCGCCCCGGTCGCGGTGTTCGCCTGGCTGTGGCTGCACGCCGTGGTCGGGAGCGTGTTCGTCGCCGGCTACCTGCCGACGCTGCCGCTGATGGTGGCCGTGTACACGGTCGGCGCCCACCTGTCCCGCCGCCGGGCCTGGCTGATCGCGCCGGCGCTGGTGCCGTACGGCGTGCTCGCCGCCAACGGCGCGTGGCTCGAACCGCCGTCGCGCCAGGCGGCCACCTTCGTCGGGCTGCTGCTGGCGTTCAGCCTGCTGGTCGGCGGCGTGTGGGCGCTGGGCCGGTGGGCCGGCGCCAACCGGCGGCGGTTGGCCGCGGCCGAGCAGCAGCGGGTCGCGTCGGCCCACGCGGCGGTCGCCGCCGAGCGGGCACGCATCTCGCGAGAGCTGCACGACATCGTCGCGCACACGGTGACGGTGATGATGCTGCAGGCGAGCGGAGCCGGCCGGATCATGGCCACCCGCCCCGAGCAGGCCCGGGCCGCGCTCACCCAGATCGAGGAGCTGGGCGGGCAGGCGATGGCCGAACTGCGCCGGATGCTGGCCGTGCTGGCGGCGGACGGCCCCGCCGAGCCCGCCGCGCAGCCCGGCCTCGCCGACCTGGACGATCTGCTGGGCCGGATGCGGTCCGCCGGCATGCCGGTGGACCTGGTGGTGGAGGGCGAGCCGCGGCAGCTGGATCCGTCCGTGGGGCTGGCGGCCTACCGCACCGTGCAGGAGGCGCTGACGAACATCGCCAAGCACAAGGGCGGCGACGTGCCCGCCGTGGTGCGCCTGGTCTGGGCCGACGAGCTGCTGGTCAAGGTCACCGACACGGGCGCGGTCGAGCTGCCCCGCTCCCCGCTGTCCACCGGGCACGGCCTGCTGGGGCTGCGCGAACGGGTCGCCGTCGCGGGCGGCAGGCTGGACGCCGGGCCTACCGGCGACGGCGGTTTCCAGGTCTCGGCGGCGCTGCCGGCCCAGGCCACCCGGGGCGGCCGACTTCCGGTCGGCGGTGCGCGATGAGCGGGTCGGACCTACGACCGCGGAGAGGTGGGCTGCGATGACCTTGCGAGTGCTGCTCGTCGACGACCAGCCGCTGGTCCGTGCCGGGATCGCGATGCTGCTGGCGGCCGAGCCGGACATGGCGGTCGTCGGCGAGTGCGGCGACGGCGCCGACGCGGTGGCCCAGGCCTTGGCGCTGCGGCCGGACGTGGTGCTGATGGACGTGCGCATGTCCGGCATGGACGGGGTGGAGGCGACCCGGCGCATCACCGCCGACGGCTTCACGGGCGACCCGGACCGGCCGGTCAAGGTCGTCATCCTGACCACCTACCACGTCGACGAGACGGTGTACGCGGCCCTGCGCGCGGGCGCGTCCGGCTTCCTGCTCAAGGACGCGGTGCCCGCCGAGCTGACCCTCGCGGTGCGGGCGGTGGCGGCCGGGGAGGCCTGGCTCGACCCGGCGGTGGCCCGGGGCCTGCTGGACGAGTTCACCGCCCGGCCCGGCCAGCACGCGCCCACCCCGGCCCGGATGCGCGGGCTGACCGAGCGCGAGCGCGAGGTCCTGGTGCTCGCGGCGTACGGGCTGTCCAACACGGAGATCGCGGCGTCGCTGGTCATCGGCGAGGCCACGGTGAAGACCCACCTGGGCCGGGTGCTGATGAAGCTCGGCGTGCGCGACCGCACCCAGGCCGTCGTCGCCGCCTACCAGCACGGACTGGTCGAGCCCGGCTCCCGCGCCTTCACCTGATCGCGCCCGGGACGGCGCGGACCGGCGTGGAGCCGTAATCTCGGCTCCCCGCCGCCGCGAGAGGAGCCGGGAACATGGGCGGCACCCGCGGGCAAGTACTGGCATGACCGTGACGACCGAGCACGACCCACCGGCCGGAGCCGACCCGCCAGTCGCGCAGCCGCCGCCCGACCCGGCCGACCTCGGCGCGATGTTCGACGCGTACGCCCGCGACCTGCTGCGCTACGCCGGGCAGCGGGTCGGCGAGCAGGTCGCCGAGGACGTCGTGGCGCAGACCTTCCTGATCGCGTACGAGCAGCGCCACCGCTACGACGGCACCCGCGGCGCGATGCTGCCCTGGCTGTACGGCATCTGCGGCAACCTGCTGCGCCGCCACCACCGCACCGAGGTCCGGGCGCTGCGCGCCGTGGCCGCGACGCAGTCCCACGCCGCTGACGAGGTCGCACCGGACGCCCGCTCCGCGGAGCGCGTCGACGCGCAGCGCGCCGTGGCCCGCGTCGCGACCACGCTGGCCAAGCTGCCCCGCCGCCAGCGCGAGGTGCTGCTGCTGTTCGCCGTCGCCGAGCTGGAGTACGCCGAGATCGCCCAGGCGCTCGGCATCCCGCTGGGCTCCGTGCAGTCGGCACTGCACCGCGCCCGTACGAAGATCAAATCCGCGCTCGCCGCCGCCGGAGGTTCCCGATGACCCGCACCGACCCCGACCTGACCGCGGTACGCGACCTGCCCGTCGGCGCGACCGAACCGTCCGACGAGTCCGTCGCCCGCACCTGGTACCTGCTCAACGCCCGGCAGGCCGCGACACGGGAGCGCGCCCCGCGGCGGCCGGCCCGCTGGCTCGTCCCGGTCACCGCGGGCCTGGTGGTGACGGCCGTCGCGCTGGGCGCGGTGACCGTGGGCGGCCTCGGCGGGCACCGGTTCGCCACCCCGAACATCGCCCTGGTCAAGGCCTCCCACCAGCCGCTGCCCACGGCACGCGGCACCAACCCCGCGCTGTCCCGGACCACGCCGGAGGCGATCGCGGCGCTGGAGGAACTGGCCCGCACCGCCGAACGCGCCTCGGCGGTCGACCTGCTGCCGGGCCGGCTGGTGCATGTGCTCACCGAGGGCTGGGGCGCCGCGCTGAGCGGCGGGACCGGGACCGTGCGGTTCCAGCCACGGGAGGTCTGGCTGGACCCGCAGGGCATGATCGCGTTGAAGCTGCTCAACGGGGACGAGAACATGTTCGAGAGCATGTTCGCCGACCACGAGGGCAACATGGAACACGCGCGTTCCTTCCTGCGTGACAACGGCCCGAGCATCGAGGTCCCCACCCCGCAATGGCTGGCACAGCTGCCGACCGACCCGCGGCCGCTGCTCGCCCTGCTGCGCGCCGACGTCGAGGACAACGAGACCTGGACCAAGGACCACATGCTCTGGGACGCGATGGCCGGGCTCTACCACGACTGCGACATCCTGCTCAGCCCACAGTTGCGGGCCGCGCTGCTGCGCGCGTTCCAGGGCATGGACGGGCTGACCGTCGGCAAGGTCATGATCGACGACAGCGAGCTGGTGGCGATCCGCCAGACCGACGGCGACTCGGCGGACGAGATCCTGTTCGACCCGGTCACGGCCTGGGCCGTGGGATGGCGCGACATCGACCTCGGCGATGAGCTGACCCTGCTGCCACCCAGGTCCGGCCCGAAGTTCGATCCCCTGGTCAGCTATCACGCCACCTGGCGGCAGACCATCGTCGGCAGCGTCGACGAGCGCTGACCCACCGCCGCACAGGTAGGCCCGGTCCCGGCTGCCATCGGGGCCGGCCCTGCCGTCACGGCGCCATCCCCGCCGGCCCGGCCCCCGGATGCCGCCGGGGCCGGGCCTGGCCGTCGTGGCACCGTCCCGGCCGTCGTCGGCGGCCGTGGTCGCCGACGGTGGGCCAGGACCGGTCGTGCCCGGCTCCCGCACCCTCGCCGGTCGCAGGAGTATGAATGAGACATGTCTGAGTTGGGCGAATACCTGTCGAGCGAGGTCGTCGTCGACTACGCCGACGGCTTGATCTCCCGCCGCGAGGCGTTACGCCGCCTGGGCCTGCTCGGGGTCGGCGCGGCCGTGGCGGCTCCGCTGCTGGCCGCGTGCGACGCGCAGCGTGACACCGCCACGCCCCCGCCGGCCGCGCCGACCCCCGCGGTCACCGGCCCGGCGGGCCCGAGCCCGCTGCCCACCGAGCCCATCGTGTTCTCCGGCCCCAACGGACAGCTGCAGGGCCGCTGGGCCGCCGCGGCCTCGCCGAGAGGCTCCGTGCTCGTCGTCCACGAGAACAAGGGCCTGACCGACCACATCGCCTCGATCGCCGGGCGGCTGGCCGCCGCGGGCTGGTCCGCACTCGCGATCGACCTGCTCTCCGAGGAGGGCGGCACCGCGAAGTTCACCGACCCCGCCCAGGCCACCGCCGCGCTGAACGCCGCCCCGCCCGCGCGGTTCATCGCCGACATGAAGGCCGGCGTCGGCGAGCTGCTGCGGCGCAACCCCGGGCACACCGTCGGCGCGATGGGCTTCTGCTTCGGCGGCGGCATGGTCTGGTCCCTGCTGGCCGCGGGCGAACCGCGCCTGCACGCCGCGGCGCCGTTCTACGGCCCGTTCCCCGCGAACGCGTCGCTGGCGGGCTCCCCCGACGCCGCCGTGCTGGGGGTGTACGCCCAGCTCGACGACCGGGTCAACGCCACCCGCGACGCTGCCCGCGCGGCCCTGAGCAAAGCGGGCCTGACCTTCGAGGTCGTCACCTACCCCGACGTCAACCACGCCTTCTTCAACGACACCGGCGCCCGCTACAACGCCCCCGCCGCCGCCCAGGCCTGGACCGAACTCACCGCCTGGTTCACCCAACACCTGACCTGACCCCGCCGCCCCCACCCCGCCCCGCTCACGCCGCCATCACCCCCCCTGCAATAGACGCTGGCCTATCTAATCGAGTTTTCGTAGATCGAAATGATCAGATGGGCCAGCGTCTGCCGAAGGCGCAGGGGTCACGCCGCGCGGCGCTTGACGGCGACGAACGCCTTCAGCTTGGTCAGCGTCCACGTATTGATCACGTCGGCCGGGGTGAGCCAGCCGCGCTGGGCGATCGCGATGCCGAAGCGCAGCATGTCCAGGTGCACCGTGGAGTGCGAATCCGTGTTGATCGCGAACCTCACCCCGCGCTCGCGCGCCCGCATGATCAGCTCGTCCGGCAGGTCGAGCCGGTCGGGGAACGCGTTCACCTCCATCGCGGTGCCGGTCGCGGCGGCCGCGTCGAACACCGCGTCCCAGTCCGGCTCGACCGGCTTGCGCCGCCCGATCAGCCGCGTGGTCGGATGCCCGATGATGTTGACGTACGGGTTCTCGCACGCCTTCACGAACCGGTCCGTCAGCTCCGCCGGAGTCTGCGTGAAGTGCGAGTGGACCGACGCGACGCAGAGGTCGAACCCGGCCAGGAAGTCGGCGTCCCAGTCCACCCCGCCGTCGGGGTCGATGTTCAGCTCGCTGCCGTGCAGCAGCGCCATCTTCCCGTCATCGGCCAGCGCCCGCAGCTTCTTGCGCTGGGCCAGCATCTTCGCGTCGGTCATCCGCTGCATCGGCATGTCCTTGGCGTGGTCGGTGACCGCGTAGTAGCGGTAGCCGCGGGCCCGCGCGGCGGCCAGCATCTCCTCCAGCGTGGACACGCCGTCGGTGAGGTTGGTGTGGGTGTGCAGGTCACCGCGGATGTCGGCCTCGGTCACGAGCTGCGGCAGCGTGCCGTTGCGGGCGGCGGCGACCTCGCCGCGGTCCTCGCGCAGGGTCGGCGCGATCCAGGGCAGGCCGAGCCGCTCGTACACCTCCTCCTCGGTCTCCGACACCAGCAGCGTGTCGTCCTCGGCGCGGAACAGCCCGTACTCGGACAGCTTGAGGCCCTTGCGCACGGCGATCTCGCGTACCCGGATGTTGTGCTCCTTGGACCCGGTGAAGTACTGCAGCGCCGCGCCCCACGACTCCGGCGGCACCACCCGCAGGTCGACCTGGAGCCCGCCGGTGGTGCGGATCGAGGTCTTCGCCGGCCCGCTCGCGATGATCTCGCCGACCAACGGCAGCTCCGCGAACGCCGCCATGATCGGCTTGGACTCGCGCGCGGCGACCAGGATGTCCACGTCGCCGATGCTGTCCCGGCCGCGCCGCAGCGACCCCGCGTACGTGCACTTCTCGCAGCCGGGCAGCGCCGACAGGGCCGCGATCACCTCCTCGGCCACCTCCAGCGCCGTGGAGACCATCACCCGGCCGCCGCTGTGCCGCAGCACCTCGATGCCGTGCAGGATGTTCGCGGCGGTCTTCGCGCCGAACCCGCGCAGCCCCGACAGCCGCCCCGCCTCGATCGCGTGGACCAGCTCGTCCATCGAGGAGATGCCCAGCTCGCGGTGCAGCGTCATGGCCTTGGCCGGACCGAGGCCGGGGATCGCGATCAGCTCGCGCACCCCGGCGGGCACCTTGGCCCGCAGTTGCTCCAGCGCCTCCATCCGGCCGGAGGACAGAAACTCCACGATCTTCTCGGCGGTGGACTTGCCGACGCCCGGGATCTGCTCCAGACCCTTCAGGTCGAGCGTGGCCACGTCGGCGGCATGGCCGGCCACCCCGCGGGCGGCCTTCTCGTAGGTGCGGGCCCGGAAGGCGTCACCGCCGGTGATCGAGATGAGATCGGCGTACTCCTGCAGTGCCGCCGCGACGACCTCGTTTGGCCGGGCCATGCCGTCCAGTCTACGGTTGACACATGATCCGCAGGCGCGTTGTGGTCTCCGGCGAGGTGCAGGGCGTCTTCTACCGCGACTCCTGCCGGCAGCAGGCGCAGGCGGCCGGTGTCGCCGGGTGGGTGCGCAACCGGCCCGACCGCACGGTCGAGGCCGTCTTCGAGGGCACGCCCGACGGCGTGGACCGCCTCGTCTCCTGGACCAGGCACGGCCCCGAGCTCGCCATCGTCGACGGCGTCGCGGTCTTCGAGGAGACCCCCGAGGGCCTGTCCGGCTTCGACATCCGCCCCACCGCCTGACCTGCACCGCTCCGCTCCGCAGAGCCGGGAAGCTAGGATCACCGCGGCGAATCGAGTTCCTGGGGAGGCCACGCCATGGTGGATTACACGAACACACCGCCCAAACCGGCGGTGCCGGTGTGGGCGTGGGTGGTGGGCGGCCTCGTCGTGCTGTTGTGCCTCTGCGCGGGGGTGGGCGGCGTGGGTTACTACGTCTGGCGCGCACAGCAGAAGGACACGCAGGCCGTCGCGCCGACCGGGACCTGGCAGCAGCAGCTCGCGGGGATCGACGGGGTGCGCGACTACCTGACCGAGGGCCCGCTGAGCCAGGACCATGCCCAGGGCGGGGTGGTCTACCCGCAGCAGCCCCCGATCGGCGGGCAGCACAACGGCACCTGGCAGAACTGCTCCGGCACGGTGTACGACGAGCCGATCGCCAGCGAGCGGGCCGTGCACAGCCTCGAACACGGCGCGGTGTGGATCACCTACCGGCCCGGCATCGGCGACGACGACGCCCGGACGCTGGCGGAGAAGGTGTCCGGGCGCGACTACCTGATGCTGAGCCCGTTCCCCGGCCAGGATGCGCCGATCTCGCTGCAGGCGTGGGGATACCAGCTGAAGGTGGACAGCGCGGACGACCCGCGCATCGACTTCTTCGTCAACGCCGCCCGCCAGAACGCCGGGCCCGAGATCGGCGCGCCCTGCTCGGGCGGCACCCGCCAGACCGGTGAACTGCCGCCTGCCGGGACCGCGGCATGAGCGAGCAGGCCGTCCGGCCCGGGATCGCCCGGGACATCACGCTGTACGGCACGCCGGTGCTGCACCGGCCGACCGCTCCGGTCACCGACTTCGGGCCGGACCTGCACAAGCTGGTCGCCGACATGTTCGCCAGCATGTACGCGGCCAACGGCGTGGGCCTGGCCGCCAACCAGATCGGCGTCGGCCTGCGCGTGTTCGTGATGGACTGCCCCGATCCGGGCAACGGCGCCAACGTGGTGGCCCACGTGGTCAACCCGGTCCTCGAACTCCCCGCGCCGCCGCGTGAGCTGGAGGTCTCCGGGGAGGGCTGCCTGTCCGTGCCCGGGCAGCGCGGCGATGTGGCGCGCACCGCGGTCGCCGTGGTGACCGGGGTGGACATGCACGGCGAGCCGGTGCGCGTCGAGGGCGCCGGGCTGGTCGCCCGCTGCCTGCAGCACGAGACCGACCACCTGGACGGCACGGTGTACGTGGACCGGCTCACCGCCAAGGAGCGCAAGAAGATCCTGAACGCCGCCGGGCTGCCGCTGGACTGATCGGCGGCCCATTCACGTTCTTGACAGTGATGGCCCTTCCTGAATAGATGTATTTATTGTTAACGCAGCGATCAAGCCGCGTCGACATGACGTCTCATCAGGACCTTTGTCAGGAGTGAACCGGTGCTTCGTGCGTATTTCGCGCGCCACAAATCAGCGTCGACCTGGGCCAGATCCATCCTGCACGAGGCGGCGTTCGCGCTGGACCTCAAGGTCGCCACGATCCACGTGCCGGAGCAGTGGGCGCCGCACGACACCCTCGGCGACTACGTCCGCGCCACCCGCCCCGACCTCCTGATCATGACGAACGCGAAGCCGGAATGGGTGGACACGCTGCCCGAGCACCGGGGGTTCCACCTCATCCGCGACCCGCGCGACATCGTAGTCTCCGGCTACTTCAGCCACCTCAACAGCCACCCCGAGGTGGTCGGCGGGGTGCCCTGGCCCGAGCTGGTGGCGCACCGGCGCAACCTGCGCACCCTCGACGAGGCCGGCGGGCTGCTGGCCGAGGTGGAGTTCAGCGGCATGTTCCTGGAGCCGATGGCGCAGTGGGACTACACCCGGCCCGGCGTGCTGGAGCTGCGCATGGAGGACGCCATCACCGACCCGGTGAAGGCCTGGACCGCCATCCTCGGCCACCTGGACCTGCTCACCCCCGACGGCTCCGGTCCGGAGCAGGCGCGTATGGCCGCGGTGCGCTGGAACGTCGCCGCCCGCCGGGGCACCCCGCACTGGCTGGCCTATCCCCGCCACGTGCTGCCCCGGCTGCCGCTGCGCCGGCTGCCCGGCGCGTACGTGGCCAGCGCCTGCGAGCGCTTCTCGTTCAGCCGCCTGGCCAAGGGCCGCGAGCGCGGACAGGAGGACGTGCACAGCCACTACCGCCGCGGGGTCGCCGGGGACTGGCGCAACCACCTCACCGCCGAGCACCTGGCGGCGTTCCGGGCCCGCTACGGCGACCTCGTGGAGCGCCTGGGCTACGACTGGTGACGCTCGCGCCCCGGGCCGGGCGCCCGCTGCCCCGGGGGTGGCGAGTCCGGCCCCGGGGCGACCCGTCAGCCGTGGTCGGCCGGCGGCATGCCGTTGATGCGCAGGGCGGCGCCGGCGGCGTCGAGCGCCCGCTCGCACTCGCGCGGCGTCGCCGCCACCGCGGTGGCGTACGCGACCCGGCCGTTGACCGTGCCCGCCGGCGGCGGTGAGCGCCGGTCGCCGGGCTCGGCCAGCAGGGCCAGCTCGTCCACGGCGGGCGGCAACCCGGCCCGGTCGAAGGCCAGCGTCTCGACGACGGTGTCGGGCTGCGCCGGGTAGAAGAAGCGCACCGCCGCCACCAGCTTGCGGTCCGGTGCGACGACCGGTGGGCGGCCGCAGGCCACCGCGGCGGCGGCCAGCGCGACGTCGACGCCGGTGGCCCGCAACCCCAGGTAGGGGATCATGTCGCCGCCGAGCCGCCCGTTCACCTCGATGATCCGCGGCCCGCGCGAGGACAGCTTGATCTCGGTATGGGTGACCCCGTCGCGGAACCCGAGCGCCTCGTGCGCGTCCTGCAGCAGCCGCCGCAGCTGCAGATCGTGCAGCAGCGGGTCGTCGCCGTGCACGTAGTGCCCGATCTCGATGCAGTACGGCGGGTGCCCGATCTCCTTGCGGGCCAGGCACAGCGGGGTGACCTCGCCGTGGTGCACCGCCGCGTCGACGCTGATCTCCTCGCCGTCGACGTACTCCTCCAGCAGCACCTGGGGTCGCCAGTCGGGCAGCGCGCCGTGGCGCACCGCGCTGGTGAACTCGTATGCCGCGGCCAGCTCCGCGGGCCCCGCCACCTTGATCACGCCGACGCTGAGCGCCAGGTCGCTGGGTTTGAGGATCACCGGGTAGCCGATCCGGGCGGCCTCGGCGAACGCCTGCGACAGCGAGCCCACCGGCACGGACGCGGGCTGGGCCACCTGGGCCGCGGCCAGCGCCCGGCGGGTCAGCAGCTTGTCCCGGCAGCGGGCGGTCACGGCCGGGTCGCCGGGCAGCCCCAGCGCCACGGCCAGCTCCGCGGTCTGCGGCGTGCGCGCCTCGTCCCAGGTGAACACGCCCGCGACCGGCCCGTCCGGCAGCCGCTGCGCGGCCTCGGCCATCGCCTTCACGTCGAGCAGGCCGCCGAGCTCGGTGGCGCCCGCCACGTAGTCCAGCTCCCAGGTGGGCGCGACCCCGGTGAACAGGTGCACCCGGTAGGCCGGGGCCAGCGAGCGCAGCAGGTATTCCCGGAACTCGCGCTTGCCGGTGCGGACCATCAGCAGCAGCGGCCGGTCGTCATGGACGGTCATGCTCTCCCTTTCGACCCCGTTGCCATCTGTCCGACATGCGGGATCGGCACGAACAGCCTCACGCGCCGATCCCGTCATGTCAACACCCATGCATATGTCTATCTGATCGGCGTTCGCCGACACCAGACGCGTCGATGCGACGACCCGGCTGATCGGACTGTCCGGACAGGTTTCCCGCCTGGCGGCGTCACCGGTGGAGCACACCGAGCTGCGGCACTATGGTGCGACACATGGACCTTCGTGACCTCGACCGGCGTGCGCTCGCCGCGGCCGCAGCGGCCGTGAACCGCGTCAAGCGCGCCGATCTCGCCCGGCCCTCCCCCTGCGGCGAGTGGACGCTCGGCCAGTTGCTCGGGCACATGATCGGGCACAACCGCGGTTTCGCCGCCGCGGCGGCGGGCAAGCCGACCGATCCGTCCGTGTGGGACGACCTGACCCCGCCGACCGACCCCCGCCGGGCGTTCGCCGACTCCGTCACCCTGGTCACCAAGGCGTTCAGCACGAAGACGCTGCTGGACCGCAAGATCGAGGTGTACGGCTACGGCACCTTCACCGCGCCGACGGTGCTCGGCATGCACTTCGTCGACTTCCTGGTGCACGCCTGGGACGTGGCGAAGTCGACCGGCGCGGACGCCACGCTCGACCCTGACCTGAGCGCGTCGGCCATGAAGATCGCACTGCGCTGGCCCACCGGCCGACCCAGCAAGGCCTTCGGCGTCATGGTCGAACCGGCCGCCGACGCCCCGCCCGGCGACCGGCTCGTCGCCTACCTCGGCCGCTCCCCCGGCTGGCCGGACGGCCACTGAGCGGACGCCGCCCGCAGCTCGGTCAGCGTCGACTCGAGCGCGCGCAGGTTCGCCCGCACCGCCGCCGCCTGCTGCTCGGCGGCCCGGCGGCGGGCCAGGTGCACCTGCTCCACCGTCTCGTACACGTCGGGCAGCTCCAGCGCGGCGACGTGCTGGAGCGCCGCGGCGGACGACACGGCGTACGGGCGTGCCAGCCGCCGCCTGCCGCGCCGTGCCGTCACCGTCCAGCCGCCCCCGGCGTAGGCCAGCGTCACCGTCACCGGCACCGCCGGACCGGTGTCCACCAGGCCCATCCGGCGGCCCAGCTCGGACAGGTACTCCTGCCACAGCGGGGCGGCCGGGGCGGCCTTGCCCTTGATGTCGTTGATCTGCTGCCACAGCCGCCACCCGAACACGGGCGTCAGGGTGGCCGCGAAGTACGCCGCCCCGGCCAGCCACAGCCCACCGGACAGGCCGAGTGTCTCCACCGCCCACGCGCCGACCATGCCGCCCAGCGGGATGCCGCCGAACGTGATCGCCCCGGTCAGGCCGAACACCCGGGTCTGCATGGCCCGCGGCACCCGCTCGAACATCAGCAGGCCGTAGGTGGGGTTCACCGAGGACATGGCGACCCCGGACACGAACGACACGGCCAGCGCCACCCGCAGGTCGTCGCTCAGCGCCAGCACCAGGAACCGCGGTGCGCCGCCGACGAAGTATCCGATGACGAGGGTCGCGTACCGCGGCAGCCGCGTCACCAGGGCGGCGAAGGCCGCCCCGCCCGCGATCGCGCCGAGTGCGAAGGCGCCGCCGATCCAGCCCAGGGCCACCGGCGAGCCCAGGTGCTCGCGTACCCACATCGGGATGAAGACGACCGCGCTGGCCTGGTTGAACAGGTTCGTCACGAACATCATGCCGACCAGGCTGCGCAGCAGCCGCTCGCGCCGCACGAAGCCGAACCCGGTGCGCAGCCCCTGCCAGTAGGACTCCTGCGCGCCGCGGGCCGGGTGGTTCTGCTCGCGGGTGATGCGCACCAGTGCCACCACCACGCCCGCGCAGGCCGCGAAGGTCGCCGCGTCGGCCCAGATCGCGCCGACCGGGCCGAGCCAGGCGATCAGTACGCCCGCCACGGCGGCGCCGATCACCATCGCCATCCGGTTGAGCGCGGAGAAGACCGCGGTGACCCGGGCCATCGGCGTGCCCGACGCCTCCACCACCGGTGGCAGCAGCACCCGCTTCGACTTGTCGCCGACCCCGCGCAGCGCGCCCAGCGTCGCGATGAGCACGACCAGCACCGTGAAGTCGCCGCTGCCGAACGCCGCGATCGCGCCCACCACCAGCGCACTGGCCAGGTCGGTGCCGATGGAGACCTCGCGTACGCCGAACCGGTCCGCCAGCGGCGTGCCGAAGATCCCGGCCAGGATGTACGGCAGCGCCTCGGCGAACGCGACCACGCCGACCTTCGTCGGGTCGTCGGTCGTGACCAGGACCAGCCACGGAATGGCCAGGAACGACATCCGCGAGCCGACGGTCGACACCAGCTCGGCGCCGAGCAGCCCGATCAGCGCCGCTCTGCGCTGCATCGCCACCTCCTGGTACACGTCCCCGCGCCGCGCGAACCCTTGCCGTCGAGTCGGGTCCACCGACCCTACCGACGGGTTTCGATCTCCGTCCATACCGTCCGGTGGGGTGATCGGACGCGACACCTTCACGCGCCGCCGGTGCGGCCATAACATCAGCGGGTGAGGTTGGAGCTGCGGCACCTGCGGGTGGTCTGCGCGATAGCCGACGCCGGCAGCGTCACCAAGGCGGCGGCCGTGCTGGGCCTCGCCGCGCCCGCCCTCACCACCCAGCTGCAGCGCATCGAGCGCGCCTTCGGCGGGCTGCTGTTCGAGCGCGACCGCCGCGGCGCCCGCCCCACCCCGCTGGGCGAGCTGGTGCTGGCCCGCGCCCGGGTGCTGCTGCCCGCGGTGCAGGGCCTGGAGGACGAGGCGACCCGGTTCGCCGGGCTGGCCCGGGACTCCGGCGGCGACGGGCTGCCCGGCTACCGCATCGGCGCGGTGAACGGCCCGCTCATCGGCGGGGTGGTGCACCGGTTGGCCGCCGCCCAGCCCAGCGCGCAGCTCAGCACGTACCCGTCGTGGTCGTCGGCCGAGCTTTCGGCGATGCTGCTGGACGCGCGGCTGGACTTCGCGCTCATCGGCACCTGCGGCGAGGCCACCCCGCCCGATGACGGCCGGCTGGTCTGGCACACCGTGGCGACCGCGCCGGTCTTCGTGCTGCTGCCCGCCTCGCACCCGTACGCCGACGCCGACGAGGTGGCGCTGGCCGATCTGGCCGGCTCCCGGTGGGCGGCCACCCCCGGCGACGGCTGCTTCGCCGACTGCTTCGCCGCCGCCTGCGCGCGAGCGGGGTTCACCCCCAGCCCGATCCACGAGAGCGACCTCGGCGGCTGCGCCGACCTGGTCCGCGGCGGCAGCGTCGTCGCCCTCTGCCAGCCCACCTTCCGCGAGATCGCCGGCGTGCGCGCGGTCCCCCTGGCCGCCACGCCCCTGCGCTGGCGCCACCTCATCGGCTGGCACCCCGACTCCCCCGCCGCCCGCGTCGCCCCCCGCCTCATCGACTACGCCGAACAGTCCTATACCGACGCCATCCGCCTCAGCCCCACCTACACCCGCTGGCTGACCCACCACCCCGCCTGACGGGTTGATCATGAACTTATGGACGTGTTCGACGGCGTGTCACCGCCACAACTTCATGATCGACGCGGTTGGGGGGTGGCGCCGGGCGGAAATGATGTGGCCGTGCGATCCCATGGGAGCCGTGAGCCTGGCTAAGCTCTGGTGGTGATCAGATTCCGTGCGCCCGTGGCGGTGGGACTCGCGGTGGTGACCATGCTCAGCCTGCAGGGCTGCATCGGCGTCGGTGACTCGTGGACCCGCGACCAGGCCGCACCGGGCGTCGCCACGTCGCCGGCCGCCGCCCGGCCCACCGCGAGCGCGCCCGCGGTCACGACGGCTGCGGCGGCGACCATCAGCCGGGTGGAGTCCAATGTGGCCGCCGTCGGCAACCCGACCTGCGGCGGCGTCCTCCCCCCGGCCGTCACGGTGACCGCGGAGATCGCCGACGGCGGCACGCCGGTGGCCGCCAAGGCGCGCTACGCGATGACCGGAGGCAGCTACACCGGCGAGGTCACCCTGACCCGTGACGCCACCATGGCCCGCTACTCGGCGACCCTGCCCAAGCTGGAGAAGAAGCACTTCAGCAGCGCGGCGACGAACATCTTCGTCACCGTGACCGTCCAGGGCTCCCCTGCCGACCAGCAGGGTTTCACCTCCATCACCGTCTCCCCGTGCGGCGGCAGCACGCGGACCTGACCCGACCCGCGAGCCGACGGGTGCCGGCCGGACCGGGTCAGCGCGACACGGTCGGCAGCCCGCGCAGGAAACGCCGGTCCGCGGGCGCGATCTCGTCCGCCGGGCGGCTCGCCGACAGCACCACGTCGAGCGCCCGGTCCGGGTCGGCCGCGTAGTGGCCGCTCGCCCAGGCCGCGTTCGCCTCGATCACCGCCCACTCCGGACGGCCGGTCGCGGCGTCCGCGAGCAGGCCGACGTCGACCACCACCGCGCTCGGCAGCTCCGGCAGCCCCGGGCCGAGCAGCCCCGCCGCGAAGGCGGCCGCGTCCGCACACCGCGCGTCCTGCGCGGGACCGGCGAGATCCAGCTCGCCGTCCACGGCATACCGGCTCGCGGCGCGCACCCGGCCCGCGCCGAGGAAGAGCCGGTACTCCACCTGGAACGTCACCACGTCGCTGACCAGCACCGGGGTGTCGCCCGCCAGGACCTCCGGCCCGGGCAGGCCCGCCCCGGACGGGTAGACCCGGGCGGGAAAGCTCTTGTCGTCCGGCGGCTTCACGAACGCGGGCCGGTCCAGCGCCCGCGCCGCGGCCAGCGTGGTGAGGGCGACCTCCCGACGGGTCCATGCGCGCGGCAGCCGGGCGAGCCAGTCCTGGCCGGGTTCCAGCAGCCCGACGCCGAGCTCCGCGCCGACCGCGTCGGCGAACAGCGGCCCGGCGTACAGGTGCGCTCCGGCGTGCCCGGCCAGGTGTTCCGGCAGCCGCCAGGTGCGCAGCGTCTCGACCCGCATGCCGCGCCGCCGCGCGGCGTCGGCGAACGCCAGCCCGGTCTCGGTCACCCGCGGCGGCAGCATCAGCACTCGGTCCACGCCGCGCCATGCTGCCAGCCCTCGTGGCAGACGACCAGCCGTTTCCCGCGCCGCGGCCCGCCGCCGGGTGGTCAGGCCGCTGTCGCGGCGGCGGGCGTACGCCGGACCGCCCCCGCCCCCGGCCGCGTGGCCACCTCCCGGGGCGAGCCCACCTCGTGCCCCTCGTCGCAGCTCAGGTGCGTGCGCACGGGCGACCCGCAGTCGCGGTGCACCATGTCGACGGGCGGCCCGGCCGGGTCGGCCAGATACCGGTCGCCCCACTCCCGCACGGCGACCAGCACCGGGTACAGGTCGAAGCCCTTCTCGGTGAGCCGGTACTCCTGGCGTTCGCGCTCGCCGGGCTCCCGGTAGGGCACCCGGTGCAGCACACCCTGCTCGACGAGCATGTTGAGCCGGTTGGTGAGCACCTGGCGGGGAATGCCGCTGTGCTCGCGCATGTCCTCGAAGCGGCGGATGCCGTTGAAGACCTCGCGCAGCACCACCAGGGTCCAGCGTTCGCCGAGCACGGCCATGGCGCGGGCGACGGTGCAGTTCTCCGCCGACCAGTCGAGTGCGGTAGGTCTCACCCCTCCAGGCTAAGTCTCGTTGACAGACTCAGCAACCGCCTGCCAGGCTGAGTCCATGACGCAGACCCAGACCGAGCCGACCGCCGGCCTCGTGAGCCCGGAGCGCACCCGCACCTTCTCCTGGTCCGACCCGCGGCGCAACGCCGCCGAGCTGGGCCGGCTCAGCGGCCTGGAGCTGCTGCACGCGATGGCCCGCGGCGAGCTGCCCGCCCCGCCGGTGATGCACCTGCTCGGCATGGACAGCGTGCAGGCCGAGGAGGGCCGCGTCGTGGTCACCATGCGCGCCCAGGAGTTCCATTACAACCCGCTCGGCGGCGTGCACGGCGGCATCCTGGCCACCCTGCTCGACACGGCCGCCGCCTGCGCCGTGCACAGCACCCTGCCCGCGGGCGTCGGCTACACCTCTCTGGACCTGACCACCAAGTTCCTCCGCCCGGTGACCGTCGACTCCGGCCTGCTCCGCTGCGAGGGCACCGTCCTGTCCCGAGGCCGCCGCACCGCCCTCGCCCAGGCCCAGCTCACCGACGCCCACGGCCGCCTCCTCGCCCACGCCACCTCCTCCTGCCTCATCTTCGACCTCTGACCACGCCCCCCAAGATCGCGACGATCTTGCGTGAACTGTTGCCGATATGCCCGCTTAGGGCGTGTCGTACCCACAGTCCACGCAAGATCGTCGCGTTAGAGGGCGTTGGCGCGGGTTATGGTGCGGAACCACAGGGCCGAGTCCTTGGGGTAGCGTCGCTGGGTTTCGTAGTCGACGTAGACGAGGCCGAAGCGCTTGTCGTAGCCGAAGGCCCACTCGAAGTTGTCCAGCAGCGACCAGGCCAGGTAGCCGCGGACGTCCGCGCCGCCGGACAGGGCCGCGTGCACGGCGCGCAGGTGGCCGTCCAGATACGCGATGCGCTCCGGGTCGGCGACCCGGTCGCCGGTCAGCGCGTCGGCGTATGCCGCGCCGTTCTCGGTCACCATCAGCGGCGTGTCCGGATACTCCCGGGACAGCCGCAGCAGCAGGTCGGACAGGCCGCTCGGGTCGACCGTCCAGCCCATGTCGGTGACCGGGCCGGGCTGCGGCAGGAACGCGACCCCCTCGCTGCCCGGGTACATCGGGTGCGCCGCCGCGCCGACCTGGGCCCGGACCAGGGCGGGTTGGTAGTAGTTGATGCCCAGCAGGTCGATCGGGGCGGAGATCACCGCCAGGTCCCCGTCGACGATCGCGTCCGCCGCGCCGAACCGCTCGAAGAGCCCCAGCATGTCCAGCGGATACCGGCCGCGCAGCACCGGGTCCAGGAAGATCCGGTTGAGTACGCCGTCGACGCGCCATGCCGCCGCCACGTCGTGCGGGTCGCCCGGGTCGTCGGGGTTGACCCGGGCCAGGTTGAGGGTGAGTGACAGCTCGCGTACGCCCGCCGTGCGCAGCGCCTGCGCCGCCAGCCCGTGCCCGAGCAGCAGGTGGTGCGCGGCCCGGAAGGCGGCCCGGTTGTCGGTGTGCCCCGGCGCGTGGTCCCCGCTGGCGTAGCCGAGGAACGCCGACACCCACGGCTCGTTGAGCGTGGTCCAGGTGCCGACGCGGTCCGCGAGCCGGGACGCGGTCACCGCGGCGTACTCGGCGAAGCACGCCGCGGTGTCCCGGTCCCCCCAGCCGCCCCGCCCGTGGGACTGCAGCGCGAGCGGCAGGTCCCAGTGGTAGAGCGTCACCATCGGCTCGACCCCGTGCGCCAGCAGCTCGTCCACCAGCCGGTCGTAGAAGTCCAGGCCGCGCACGTTGACCGGCCCGGTCCCGTCCGGCTTGACCCGCGGCCAGGCGATGGAGAAGCGGTACGTGCCGACGCCCAGCTCGGCCATCAGCGCGACGTCCTCGCGGTAGCGCCGGTAGTGGTCGCACGCGACGTCCCCGGTGTGCCCGGCGAACACCCGGCCGTCCTTGCGCGCAAACGTGTCCCAGATGGACGGACCCCGCCCGTCCTCGGCCGCGGCCCCCTCGATCTGGTACGCCGCCGTGGCGGCTCCCCACCGGAACCCCTCCGGGAACCGCAGCGTCTCCGCCGCCGCCTCCACCCGCACTGTGCTCATCGATCCTCCTCGCTACGCTCGTCTGCTCGACGAACACAGATCCGCCATTCGCTCGTCACGCTCGCTCATCCCTTCACCGCTCCCTGCATGATGCCGCCGATCAGCTGCTTGCCGAGCAGGCCGAACACGATGAGCAGCGGCAGTGTGGCCAGCATCGTCCCGGTCAGCGCCAGCGAGTAGTCCTGCACGTAGCCGGCCCGCAGCTGGGACAGCGCGACCTGGACCGTCTGGTTCTCCGGCGAGGCCAGCACGACCAGCGGCCAGAGGTAGTCGTTCCAGACATTGAGGAAGGTCAGCATGCCGAGCACGGCCGCGGCCGGCCGGGCGACCGGCAGCACCACGTGCCAGAACAGCCGGTGCGTGGCCGCGCCGTCGATGCGGCCGGCCTCCAGCAGCTCGGTCGGCAGCGCCTCGGACAGATACTGCGTCATGAAGAACACCCCGAACGCGTTGACCAGGGCCGGCACCGTCACCGCGAGCAGCGTGTCGTGCCACTCCAGCTTGGTGACGAGCATGAACAGCGGGATGATGCCCAGCTGCATCGGCACCATCATGGTGCCGACCACGGCCAGCAGCAGTGCCGTGCGGCCCTTGAACCTCAGCTTGGCGAAGGCGAACCCGGCCAGCGTGGAGAACAGCACCACCGACGCGGTGTTGATGCCCGACACGATCAGCGAGTTGAGCAGCGCCTGGTCGAACGGCACCGTCTCGAAGACACGCTTGATGTTCTCGATCAGGTTCGCGCCCGGCAGCACCGGCGGCGGCACGTGCGAGAGCGCGGAGTTGTCCTGGCTGGCCACGACGACGCTGAAGTACAGCGGGAACGCGGTCAGCATCAGGACCCCCGTCAGCGTCAGGTAGACGAGTCTGCGTGTCATCGGGAGCTCCGGATCCGGCGCGTGATCAGGTAGTTGACGGCGGCGGCGAGCACGATCAGCCCGAACATCACCCAGGCGGTGGCCGAGGCGTAGCCGAACTCGAAGCCGCGGTTGAAGCCGTGCTCGTACATGTAGAGGGTCAGCGTCTGGAACTGCCGGTCCGGGCCGCCGATGATGCCGTTGGGCCCGCCCCCGGCGAACAGCTGCGGCTCGGCGAAGACCTGCAGTCCGTAGATGGTCGACACGATGACCACGAAGATGACGGTGGGCCGGATCGACGGGATGGTGATCTTCCGGAGCTGCTGGCCCGCGGTGGCTCCGTCGAGCGTCGCCGACTCGTACAGCTCCTTCGGCACGGCTTGCATGGCGGCCAGGAAGATCAGCGCGTTGTAGCCGGTCCACCGCCAGGTGATCATCGCGGCGATGGCGACGTGCGAGGACGCGACACCGGCCTGCCAGTCGATGCGGCCCAGCCCGAAGCTCTCCAGCAGCCAGTTGATCAGGCCGAAGTCGCGGCCGAAGAGCTGGCTGAAGATGACCACGACCGCGACCACGCTGGTGACGTTCGGCAGCAGCATGCCCAGCCGCCACAGCGTCTTGGCCCGCAGCGGCCGGTTCACCAGGTGCGCCAGGATCAGCGCGAGGATCAGCTGCGGGATGGTGGACAGCGCCAGGATGGACAGGGTGTTGCGCAGGGCGTTCCAGAAGTACGGGTCGGCCAGCAGCTCGGCGTAGTTGCCCAGGCCCACGAAGCTGTGCTCGTCGGAGAGCAGGCTCCAGTCGTGCAGCGACACCCAGGCGGTGTAGCCGAGCGGGAACAGCCCGAAGACCGCGAAGAGGATGAAGAACGGGGCGATGTAGACGTACGGGGACAGCGACGTGTCCGCCTTGTGGAGCCAGGTGCGCACGGAGCGCTCCCCTTCCCTGAAGGGCCCGGTGACCGGGCGGGCATCGGTGTGCGCCGCCCGGCCCCCGGCAGTCGGTGGATCACCGGGCCGGCTGCGGGGACGGCCGGCCCGGTGGGAGCGTCAGCCCAGCTTGGCCACGTCGGACAGGACCTGCTTCCAGGCGTCGTCGGCGGACTGCTTGCCCTGCTCGATGCGGCCCAGCCCGGCGCCGATCGTGTTGAACACGTCGCCCTGCTTCGGGCCCTGGTGCTGCGGCTGGACCGCCTGCGCCGAAGCCGTGAAGATCTTGCCGAGCGGCGCGTTGTTGAAGAAGGGCTTGCTGAACCCGGTCAGGTCCGGGTCGGTGTACAGCGACGGGGTCGACGGGAAGTTGCCGGTCGCCTTGAAGATCTTCTTCTGCTGCTCCGGCGCGGTCAGCCACTTGATCAGGTCGTACGCCGCCTGCGCGTTCTTGCCCTGCTTGGGCAGCGCCAGGTGCGAGCCGCCCATGCTGCCCGCCCCGCCCGGGACCGCGGCGATGTCCCACTTGCCGGCCGCGTCCTTGGCGTTGGTCTCGATGTACGCCGTCATCCACGCCGGGCACACGATGGTCGCGAAGGTGCCCTTGCCGAACGCCGCGCTCCACTCCGGCGTCCAGGCCGCCAGCTTCGCGGACTGGTCGGCGGCGATCGCGTCGACGGTCAGGTCCCAGGCCTTCTTCACGGAGGCGTTGCGGTCCACGATGAGCTTGTCGGCGTCGTCGTACACGCCGGTCGGGGCCTGCTCGACCATGGCCCGGAACATGTTGCCCGAGGCCTCCATGAAGTACGACTTCGGCGCGGCGGCCTTGTACTTCTTGCCGGTGGCGACGTAGTCCTCCCACGTCGGCCACAGCTTGGACACCTCGTCGCGGGCGGTGGGCAGGCCCGCCGCCTGGAACAGGTCGGTGCGGTAGCACATCGCCATGCCACCCACGTCGGTGCCGAGACCGATCAGCGTCTTCCTGTCGGTCGACAGGCCCTGCTGCCACTTCCACGGCAGCCACTGGCTCTCCAGGGAGCCGGCGCCCAGGTCGAGCAGGTTGTGGAAGCGGTTCGGGGTGGCCGTGAAGCTGGACAGGTAGCCGATCTCCACGGCCTCGATGTCGGCCGCGCCGCTGCCGGTGGCCAGGTGCGAGATCAGGCTCTGGTGGTGCGCGGCGTAGTCGGAGATCCGCTCCTTGATGGTGATGTTCGGGTGCGCCTTGGCGTACTCCTCGTAGAGCGGCTTGAAGCCGAAGTCGCCGAAGAGTGCGACGTTCAAAGTGATCTTCTCGTTGCCGGTGGGCTGCTCGTCGGAACCGCACGCAGCGGTCGCCAGCAGTCCGGTCACCATGATCGGGACCAGCAGGCGGCGCATCCAGGCACGCATGACGACCCTCCTTGGGGGTGTCAGTAGGAACCCGGCCGCTCATCAGGGCAATTCACGGCCGGGCTGAGAGAGCGCTCTCACAGCAGAGAATGAAGTCAGACCCCTGTGCTGTCAAGGGTCTATTGCCTGCTCGTTACCGAGCTGTGCAAACGCTCTCACCCTGAAAGCGCTCTCACGTGCGACTTCGCGCCGCAACGCGAAGGGAGTAAGGTCACCTTCGCCGGACCCGGTCAAGGGCTGGTCGCACAGCACTAGGGAGTCGTATGAGCCAGGCACACGAGCGGCCCACGCTGGAGGCTGTGGCTCGCCTGGCCGGGGTGTCCCGGGCGACCGTGTCGCGGGTGGTCAACGGGTCGCCCAAGGTCGCCGAGCCGATCCGCAGCGCGGTGCGCCGCGCCGTCGAGGAGCTGGGCTACATCCCCAACGCCGCCGCCCGCAGCCTGGTCACCCAGCGCACCGACTCGATCGCGCTGGTCCTGCCGGAGAGCGCCAGCCGCGTCTTCTCCGACGACCCGTTCTTCCCGAGCATCATCCACGGCGTCAGCCAGGAGCTCGACGCCGCCGACAAGCAGCTCGTGCTGATGATGACCAACACCGTCGCCGGATACGAGCGCGTCGAGCGTTACACCACCGCCCGCCATGTCGACGGGGTGCTGTTCGCCTCCACCCACGGCGTCGACCCGCTGCCCGGCCAGCTCGCCCGGCTCGGCGTGCCCGTCGTGGTCACCGGCCGGCCACTGGGCCGCTCCACGGTCCCCTACGTCGACGTCGACCACGTCGGCGGCGTACGCAAGGCGGTGCGGCACCTGCTGGAGACCGGCCACTCCCGCATCGCCACCATCGCCGGGCCGCAGGACATGGTCGCCGGCATCGACCGGCTCGCCGGATACCGTGCCGAGCTGCGCGGGTCGGACCGGCGCTCGATCGTGGCGGTGGGCGACTTCACCCGCGAGTCCGGCGCGACCGCGATGCGCCAGCTGCTGGAGGACGATCCGCTGCTCGACGCGGTCTTCGTCGCGTCGGACCTGATGGCGCACGGGGCCATCACCACGCTGCGAGAGCTGGGCCGGCGCATCCCCGAGGACGTCGCCGTGGTCGGTTTCGACGACTTCGACATCTCCCGCTACACCGACCCGCCGCTGACCACCGTCCGGCAGCCGATCCTGGAGCTGGGCCGGGAGCTGGCCCGCCAGCTGCTGCGGGTCATCGCGGGCGAGGAGGTCCCGCCGGCCGTGGTCCTGCCGACCGAACTCGTGGTACGCGCATCAGCCTGACCGGATTCGGATATACAGGACTCATGGCTGAAGAAGTGGACGTCATCGTTCTCGGCATGGGCGTCGGCGGCGAGGAGGTCGGCGGCAGGCTGGCCGACGCCGGGCTCAGCGTGGTCGGCATCGAGAACCGGCTCGTCGGCGGCGAGTGCCCGTACTGGGGGTGCGTGCCGAGCAAGATGATGATCCGCGGGTCGGGCCTGCTGGCCGAGGGCCGCCGGATCAACGGCATGGCGGGCTCCGCCGAGGTCTTCCCCGACTGGGCGCCCGTCGCCAAGCGCATCCGCGAGGAAGCCACCGACTTCTGGGACGACAAGGTCGCCGTCGACCGGTTCGTCAAGCGCGGCGGCCGCTTCGTCCGGGGCACGGGCAAGCTGGCCGGACCGAAGGCGGTCGAGGTCGACGGGCAGACGTACACCGCGCGCAAGGGCGTGGTGCTCGGGACCGGGACCAAGGCCGCGGTCCCGCCGATCCCGGGGCTGGCCGAGACCGACTTCTGGACCAACAAGGAAGCGATCGAGGTCGAGGAGCTGCCCTCGTCGCTGACCGTGCTCGGCGGCGGCGCGATCGGCCTGGAGCTGGCGCAGATGTTCCAGCGTTTCGGGGTGCGGGTCACCGTCATCGAGGCGATGGACCGGCTCATGTCGTACGAGGAGCCCGAGTCGTCGGACCTGATCACCGAGGTGCTCCAGCGCGACGGCGTCACCGTGCACACCGGATGCCGGGCCGACCGGGTCGACGGCATGACCGTGCACCTCGCCGACGGCCGGGAGTTCACCTCGGAGAAGCTGCTCGTCGCCACCGGGCGCACCGCCGACCTGCACAAGCTCGGCCTGGACACGGTCGGACTGGACCCGGCCGCGAAGGCGATCACCGTGGACGGCCACATGCGGGCCGCCGACGGGCTGTGGGCCGTCGGCGACTGCACCGGCCACGGCGCGTTCACCCACATGGCGATGTACCAGGCGGCCATCGCGATCCGCGACATCCTCGGGCAGGAGGGACCGCCCGCCGACTACCGGGCGCACCCCCGGGTCACCTTCACCGACCCCGAGATCGGCTCAGTCGGCCTCACCGAGGAGGCCGCCCGGCACCAGGGCATCCACGTGCAGACGGCGTACACGAAGCTGCCGGAGGCGACCCGCGGCTGGATCCACAAGGTCGGCAACGACGGGTTCATCAAGCTCGTCGCCGACCGGGACCGGGACGTGCTGGTCGGCGCGACCTCGGCCGGGCCGACCGGCGGCGAGGTGCTCAGCGCGCTGGCCGTCGCGGTGCACGCACAGGTCCCGGTGCACGTCCTGCAGCACATGATCTACGCGTACCCCACCTTCCACCGCGCCATCGAGGCGGCCGTGCAACAGCTCGAGGTCTAGGGGCACACTCCGGGCATGAGCGAGCGCCAGCGAGCGAATCATGACCTCGGTGAACATGCCTGCGACGAGCGGAGCGAGGAGCGGGCATGAGCGAGCGCCAGCGAGCGAATCATGACCTCGGTGAACATGCCTGCGACGAGCGGAGCGAGGAGCGGGCATGAGCGAGCGGCGGGACACGCGGCGGCTGATCGTCCGGCTCGGACTGGCGGGCGCGGCGGTGGTGCACCTGTGGTGGGGCCTGTGGGCGTACGCCGCCCCGCACCACTTCTTCGGCACGTTCCCCGGCTTCGGGCAGCGCTGGACGGCGGGCTACCCGCCCTACAACGAACACCTCGTCGTGGACCTCGGGGCGACCTTCCTCACCCTCGGCGTGCTGCTGGCGGTGCCCGCCGTGCGCTACCGGCGGGCCGTCGCCCGGCTGGCGCTCGCCGGCGCGACCGTCTTCGGCACGCTGCACCTGGCGTTCCACGCCGGCCACCGCGGCGTCCTCAGCGGCCCGGACTGGATCGCCGGCCTCGTCCCGCTCGTGGTGGGCGTGCTCCTGCCGGTGGTCCTTTGGGTCGCCGCCCCGCCGGACTGAGCCGGTTCAGGCGAGCTGGGTGGACTGCAGGCGGGCGTACGCGCCGCGGCGGTCGAGCAGCTCGTCGTGCGGACCGATCTCCTCGATGCCGCCGTCGCGCATCACGATGATGCGGTCGGCGTTGCGGATCGTGGAGAGCCGGTGCGCGACGACGAACACGGTGCGCCCGGCGACCAGCCGTTCCATCGCCTGCTGGATCAGCGCCTCGGAGTGGGTGTCGAGCGCGGAGGTGGCCTCGTCGAGGATCAGCACGCGCGGGTCGCGGATCAGCGCCCGCGCGATGGCCAGCCGCTGGCGCTGACCGCCGGACAGCCGCGCGCCCCGCTCCCCCACCACCGTGTCCAGGCCCTCGGTGAGCTGGTCCACGAAGTCCAGCGCGTTCGCGTCGGCCAGCGCCTGGCGCACCCGCTCCAGCGGCACGTCGGCCATGCCGTACGTGACGTTGTCGAAGATGCTGCCCTCGAACAGGATCGGCTCCTGCGGCACCACCGACACGAAGCGCCGGAAGGTGCGCAGGTCCAGGGTCTCCATGTCGCGGCCGTCGAGCAGGATGCGGCCCGAGGTCGGCCGCAGGAAGCCGATGACCAGGTTCAGGATGGTGGACTTGCCCGCGCCCGACGGGCCGACCAGCGCGATGCGCTCGCCCGGCGCGACGTCGAGGTCGAAGTCGCGCACGGCACTGCCGGCCGCGCCGTCGTACGCGAAACCCACGCCCTCGAACCGCACCCCGCCGCGCACCTCGTCGACCCGCTGCTTGCCCGCGTTGACCTCCAGGTCGGGGGCCTGCAGCAGCTCGCCCGCGGAGCGCACCGACTCCAGCCCCTTGACGAAGATCGGCCCGAGGCTCATCAGCGTCATCACCGAGCCGGTCAGCGTGGTGAAGTAGGCGCTGAGCATCACCACGTCGCCCTCGGTGATCGGGATCCAGCCGTAGTAGGCGACCAGCGCCGACCCGGCCAGGCAGGCCACGCTCAGCACCTGCATCTGGGTCCAGGCCAGCGCGCCGAAGCGGCCGTTGAGCAGGTCCAGGCGCAGGCCCGCGCGCAGCACCCGGTCCAGTGAGCCGTCGACCCGGCGCAGCGCGTCGCGCTCCAGGCCGTGCGCCCGGGTGATCGGGATCAGCGCGGTCATCTCGGCGACCCGCGACGACAGCCGCTCGACCTCGCGGCGGAACGACTCGTTGTCGGTGCGCATCCGGTTGCGCAGCTTCATCACCAGGAACGCCGCGCAGGGCACCAGCACCAGGAAGACCGGCAGGAACAGCGGGACCCGCAGCGCGATCACGACGCCACCGCCGAGCAGCATCATCAGCGCGCCCACCCCGACGTCGCCGGCCTGCTGCACCATCTGCTCGATGGCCTCGACGTCGCGGATCACCTTCGACTGCAGCACCGCGGCCGACGAGCGGGAGTGGTAGCCGATGGAGAGTTCCTGCATGCGGCGGCACAGCGCCGAGCGCAGGCGGGTGCCCATGCGGCGGACGGAGCCGCTGTGGTTGCGTACGAACAGGACGTGGAACGGGTAGTTCAGGCTCAGGCAGGCGACCATCAGGCCCGCGTTCCACCACAGCTGCTCGACGGGCTTGTGCCGCACCACGATGTCGATCACGTTCGCGGTGACGACAGGCAGCAGCCAGGTCGGGCTGTGCTTGACGCCGAACGCCAGCACCCCGAGCAGCAGCCGCCAGCGGTCCTCGCGCAGCAGGTAGGCGACGGTGCGCACCGGGTGCTCGCCGTGATAGCGGTGGTCAAGGGGGTGCTGGGCCAGCGCCATGTCGTTTCCTGCCTCGCCGGGCGGCCCGCGTGCGAAGGGGTCCGTCGGCACGCTGCGCTGCCCTTCGCCTTCGAAGTCCAGCCACGAGCCTAGGTGAGATCAACCGGCCGGGCCAAGCCGGCCCGCGCCCCACCTCGGCCCGGGGCGGGGCGTTCAGGCGGTGGCGAGGGACTGGACCACGGTGAGGGCGCCGGAGACGTGCTTGCCGATGTTGGCCTGGGAGGAGAAGACGTGGCGGACCACGCCCTCGCGGTCGATCACGTAGGTGACCCGGCCGGGCAGGATGCCGAAGGTGGCGGGCACGTCGTACGCCTTGCGGACCTCGCCGCCGGCGTCGGCCAGCAGCAGGAACGGCAGCTTGTAGCGCTGGGCGAAGCCGTCGTGCGACTCGACGGAGTCCGAGCTGACACCGATGACCTGCGCGCCGGCCTCGGTGAAGACCTCGTAGCTGTCCCGGAAGGAGCACGCCTCCGCGGTGCAGCCCGAGGTGTTGTCCTTGGGGTAGAAGTACAGGACCACGGTCTGCTTGCCCCGGAAGTCGCTGAGCCGCACCGTCTCGCCGCCCTGCGACGGCAGCTCGAAGTCGGGCGCCACCTCGCCCACCTGCGGTCCACGTGCCTTCGCCATGCCTGCCTCCACTGTCACCGGATCATCCACCGTCGGACCCGAATCGTATTCGTGTCCGTTCGGACGAACGCACCCCCGGTGCCGGTTGTTCCGCCTTGTCGACCTTAAGCCCGGCGGCCCGTGCCGGGACGCGGAAAGGCCGGCGCGGAACTCGCGCCGGCCTTTCCGCAGTCGTCAGCTGCAGGTGACGTTGTTCAGCTTGAAGACGGTCGGGTTGGTGTTGGTCCCGCTGTAGGTCGCCTGGAAGCCGAAGCTCGCCGTCCCGCCGGTGCCGATGCTGCCGTTGTGCGCGGCGTTGCGGGCCGTGATGTTCGCCCCGCTGGCTGTGACGGTGGCGTTCCAGGCGTTGGTGACCGCCTGATTGCCGGAATAGGTCCAGGTCAGCGTCCACGAGGTGAGCGCCGGGCCGCGGTTGGTGATGACCACCGAGGCGACGAAGCCGTTGTTCCACTGGCTGTCCACCCGGTAGCTCACCGAGCAGGAACCCGTGCCCTGGCTCGCCGACGGCGAGGGCGACGGCGGGGTGGACGGCGAGGCCGACGGGGACGGCGGCGCGGACGGCGAGGCCGAGGGCGACGGCGGCCGCGACGGGGACACCGACGGCGACGGCACCGTGGACGGGCTCGGCGGCGGGCTGGTCACGATGCCGTTCTGCGCCAGCGAGTACGCCAGGTCCGGCACGAACTGCCCCGCGGCCGCAGCACAGCCGTCCGCCTCGCCCGGCGGCTTGATCCAGACGAAGGCGTCCACGGTCGACTCGTTGGTGCTGGTCGTCGGCGCCTGCCCGGTGCCCCGGCCGGCCGGGTCGCACCACTCGCTGCCCAGCGCGCCCTTGCCGTTGCGGGCGGTGTCGATGACCTGGTGCAGGTTGCTGTTGCCCAGGGCATTGAGCACGTTGCGGCCGAAGTTGACCTCGTCGGCGGTCCAGCGGAAGTTGGACGCGTTGGAGTAGAACCCGGCCGCGTTGGACACGCCCGCCGCCTGCAGCCGCGAGGCGGTGTCGGCGGCGCTGTTCCAGGCCGAGTGCCCCGCGTCGAGGTACACCTTGGCGTTCGAGTTGACCTGCTTGAACTTCGTCACCGCGTAGCTGATCGCGGAGTTGCGGTCGGCCTTATCGGTCGACGACAGGCAGGTCTGCAGGGCCAGCGAGTCCGGCTCCAGGATGATCACCGCGGTGCGCGTGCCCAGGCCCGCGGCGAAGCTGTCGATCCAGGTCCGATAGGCGCTGATGTTCGGGGCGCCGCCCGCGCTCGCCCCGCCGCAGTCCCGGTTGGGCAGCATGTACGGCACCAGCACCGGGATCTGGTTCACGCTGTTCGCGGCGTTCACGTACGACGTCACCTGGGACTGGATCGTGCTCTGGTTGTACGACGCGAACCAGCGCGCCTGCGGCTGGCTGCCGATGCGCTGGCTGATCAGCGACGCTCGGGAGTCGTTCGGGTTGGCCGCGAGCCACTGGTTCACGGCGGACGTGGGGTCGCGGTAGAAGCTGCCGGTCAGTGTGCCGGCCGAGGCTTCCGTGGTGGCCAGCAGCACACCGGCCAGCGCGGTGGCGGCGGTCATCGCGGCGGCCGCGCCGAGCGCGACGAGGCGGCGGTCACGGCGGCGAACATGGCGCGGCGATGACGTGAGATCGGGGGTCAACGCGTCTCCTTGGGACGTCTGTGCATGGTCTACGTGCAGGTTTCTGCCCGGACCCGGCTACGACAGACGTCACGGCCTCGCGCTGCCCGTACGAACCGAATGGTTCTGCCCTTCGCACGGCAACGCCACAACTCCGCCTCCCATCATCACCCGCCTCCGCGAGGAAAGGAAGGGCATCGTCGGCTCGCGTCAGCGAGACGAGCAGCAGCTCTGCACATCGCCATATGTAGCGCAAGGGCACCTTCTTAACGCTGGACCGTGCGTGAGCAGGCAGGACGCGTCAGGCCGGGCCGAGCAGCCAGAGGATCAGCGTCAGGGTGCCCATCGACAGCAGGCTGGAGAACAGGATCGCGTCCCGGCTCAGCGCGGTCGAGGCGCGGAACTCCGACGCGTACACGAAGGTGTTCTGCGCCGTCGGCAGGCCCGCGACCAGGGTGACCGCCAGCAGCGCCGCGCCGTCGAGATCGAGCAGGTAGCGCCCGATCAGGTACGCCGCCACCGGCTGCGCGACCACCTTCAGCAGCACCGCCACGGTCACCTCCCGGCCCGGCAGCCGCCACGACGACGCGCCGCTCTGATGCAGCGACATGCCCAGCGCGAACAGCGCCGCCGGCACCGCCGCGCCGCCCAGCAGCTCCAACGGCCGCAGCAGCCACTCCGGCGGCAGCCACCCGGCCGCGCTCGCGACGACGCCGGCCATCGACCCCAGGATCACGGGCGTACGCAGCGGCAGCATCGCCAGCCGCCGCCAGCGCGACACGGTGCCGTCAGCCGGGCCCGCGGCCCCGTCGGCGGTCTCGGCGGCACGCCGGTCGACGTCGGCCCGGTGCGCGGACGCATCGAGGCGGCCGACGATCAGCGGCGTCAGCAGCATCGTCTGGAAGACCAGCACCGCCATGATCAGCGAAACGTCGTCGAGCACGTACACCGCGACCGGCACGCCCAGGTTGCCCGCGTTGAGGTATGCCGACGCCATCGCCGCGATGACCCGGTCGCCGTCGGGGCCGGGCATCAGCCGCCGCGCGACGAAGTACACCGACAGCCCGATCAGCAGCGTGCTCGCCGCGATCGCCGCGAGCGGGCGCAGTGGCAGATCCCCGAGCGGCACCTTGACCAGCGAGGTGAACAGCACGCACGGGATCGCGATGACGAAGGTGAAGTTCGCCAGCGCCTGCTGGGTGGCCCGGGTCAGCACCCCGAACCGCATGGTGCCCCAACCCAGGGCGGTGATCATCCAGATCGGAGCGAACGCGGCGAACACCTGGTCACGCTAGTCCTGCACCCTGGGTGACCAGGCAGCCGGGATACCCCTGTGTCCGATAGATGGGGAAGGGCACCTTCTCACGCGAGGCGTGGAGAAGGTGCCCTTCCCAGCCCTTCAGAGCTGGGCGCGGAGGTCCTTGCGGAGGATCTTGCCGGAGGCGCTCTTGGGGATGGCGTCGACGAAGGTGACGGCGCGGACCCGCTTGTACGGGGCGACGCGTTCGGCGACGTAGTCCTTGACGTCCTGGGCGGTGAGAAAGGCGCCGGGGGCCGCGGCGACGAAGGCGTGCGGGATCTCCTCGCCGTCGGCGTCGTGGCCGGCGACCACCGCCGCGTCGGCGATCTGCGGGTGGCCCAGCAGCACCGCCTCCAGCTCGGCCGGCGGCACCTGGTAGCCCTTGTACTTGATCAGCTCCTTGACCCGGTCGACGATGAACCAGTCGCCGTCGGCGTCGACGAGGCCGACGTCGCCGGTGTGCAGCCAGCCGTCGGCGTCGACGGTGGCGTCGGTGTCCTCGCGGCGGCCCAGGTAGCCCTGCATCACCTGCGGGCCCTTGATCCACAGTTCGCCGGGCTCGCCGACACCGAGGTCGTCGCCGGTGGCCACGTCGACCACCCGGGCCAGCGTGTTCGGGATCAGCGGGCCGACCGTGCCGGGCTTGACCCGGGTGTCGCCGTGCGACTGCGCGTGCGAGACCGGCGACAGCTCGGTCATGCCGTAGCCCTGCTGCACCAGGCAGCCCAGCCGGGCCGCGCAGGCCTGCGCCAGGTCGCCGTCGAGCGGGGCCGCGCCGGAGAACACGACCTGGAGCGCGGACAGGTCGTACTGGTCGACCAGCGGGTGCTTGGCCAGCGCCAGCACGATCGGCGGCGCGACGAACGCCCGGCTGACCTTCTGGTCGGCCATCGCGGTCAGGAACTCGACCAGGTCGAAGCGCGGCAGCACGACCAGGGTCGCGCCCTTCGACAGCGCCATGTTCATCAGCACGGTCAGGCCGTAGATGTGGAAGAACGGCAGCACGGCCAGCACCCGGTCGGCGGGGTCGTACTTGACCACCTGCTGGGTCTGCGCGATGTTGGCGACCAGGTTGCGGTGGGTGAGCATGACACCCTTGGCCACGCCGGTGGTGCCGCTGGAGTACGGCAGCACGGCCAGCGCGGTGGCCGGGTCGAGCACCACGGCGGGCGCGGGCGCGGTCGTGGCCATCAGCTCCTGCACCGAGCGGTGCCCTTCGGCGGTGTCGCAGACGAGGATCTCCTGCACGTGCGCGGCCGCGGCCATGGCGCGGTCGAGGAACGGCGACACGGTGACGAGCAGCTTCGCGCCGGAGTCGCTGAGCTGGGTGGTCAGGTCCTTCTCGGTGGCCAGCGCGTTGACGGTGGTGACCGTGGCCCCCGCGGCCAGCGCGGCGTGGAAGACCACCGGGTAGAGCAGCGTGTTGGGGCTGAACAGGGCCAGCACGTCACCGGGGCGCAGCCCGGCTTCGGCCAGCCCGGCGGCGAGCCGGTCCACCATGTGCGCCAGCTGCGCGTACGTCAGCGTCTGCCCGGTGCGGCCGTCGATCAGCGCGGGATGGTCGCCCCGCGCCGCCGCCGGTCCGATGACGAGCTGGGGGACGGAGACCTCGGGGATCTCGACGTCGGCCAGGGGGCTGGAAAAGGGCATCGTCGCCTCACTCTCGTACGCGGTGCACGTCGAAGTTCCGTCATCATGCGTGCACGTTCACCGTTCGGCAATACCCCGGCAACGTCCGGCGACGATCCGGCCGCCGACGGCCGCTGCGCGTCGCGACGGTCGCCGGTCCACCCTGCGATACAACTAGCACGAGGCCGTGAGCTGCGCATTCATCGTGCGCTCGGACACGGCCGACTCATGTCGCAAACATGCGGGGGAACGTACATGCGACCTATCACGACAGGACTGCGCGCCCTTGGGGTCGTCGCGGTCAGCACCATGATCGCCCTGGCGGCGCCACACGCCGCGGGAGCGGTGGAGGGCAAGGGCGGCGGCAACCACGGCGGCGGCAACCACGGCAAGCCGAAGCCGCCGCCGAAGCCCACGCCGACGGTGCCCGTCGCGGGCGTCGAGTCCTGGGGGTTCAACGACTCCGGTCAGCTCGGCGACGGCACGCTGGTCACCCGGCCGAGCGCGGTCAGCGCCGCCGTTCCGGACGAGGTCCGCGACGTCGAGGGCGGCGGCCGGTTCAGCCTGGCGCTGCTGCACAACGGCTCCGTGAAGGCCTGGGGCGACAACAGCGACGGCCAGCTCGGCGACGGCACCACCATCGACCGGCCGATCCCCGGCTCCGTGCCCGGCGTGACCGGCGTCAAGGCGCTCGCGGCCGGCGGGGCGCACAGCCTCGCCCTGCTCAACAACGGCACCGTGCTCGCCTGGGGTGACAACGCGCGCGGCCAGCTCGGCAACGGCACCGTCGACGACAGCACCACCCCGGTCGCGGTCACCGGGCTGACCGGCCGGGTCGTCGCCGTCGCCGCCGGCTCGCAGTTCAGCCTCGCGCTGCTGGCCGACGGCACGCTGCGGGCCTGGGGCGACAACCGCTCCGGCCAGCTCGGCACCGGCGCCGTCAGCCCCGACCCGCAGACCACCCCGGTGGCCGTCACCGGCCTGACCGGCGTCCGGGTCAAGCACGTCGACGCGGGCGACAGCCACGCGCTGGCCGTGCTCGGCAACGGGACCGTCCGCGGCTGGGGCGACAACTCGCGGGGTCAGGTCGGCAACGGCGAGGCCGGCACCACCCCGGTGCCGACCCCGACGCCGGTGGTCGGCCTCACCGGCGCGAAGCTCGTCAATGCGGGCGGTTTCGCCAGCCTCGCGATCCTGGCCAACGGCCGGGTGAAGGGCTGGGGAGCCAACGGCGACGGCCAGCTCGGCGACGGCACGACGGTCACCCCGCGGCTGAGCCCGGTCGACGCGGTCGGCCTCACCGGCGTCATCGACATCTCCACCGCGGGTTCCGGCGCGAGCCTCGACGGCGGCTTCACCGTCGCCATCACCAACGGCGTCATCAAGGCGTGGGGCGACAACAGCTCCGGGCAGGTCGGCATCGGGTTCACCGGTTTCGACCCGGTGCTCACCCCGGCCACCGTGGTGACCGGGCTGGACAAGCCGAAGGACGTGTCGACCGGCTTCCAGTTCGCGCTGGCCACCTGAGCGCCGCACAGCGGGAGGGGCGGCATGCGTGGCGTGCCGCCCCTTTCTCATCCAGTCCTGGACCGTCCTGTGTTCACGGCACGAAGGGTTCGCCGCGCGGCAGCCGGGCCCGCCCGGCGGCGACGCCCAGCCCGGCCGCGACCAGCGCCACCAGGCACACCACCAGCCCGGCCCAGTACTGCGCGAACCCGTCCCTGCCGAGCACGATGCCGTCCCCGAGGAGCGCGGACCGCGACAACTCCGCCGCGGCGGCGGCGACCGCGCCGACCGCCAGCACCGCCGCGATCCGGCGGCCGGACAGCCGCCCGGCACGCCGCAACCGGGCCGTCAGCACGCCCAGTGCCGCCGCCGCCAGCCCGCCACAGACCAGCGCAGACACCGCCGAGCCGGAGCCGAGCGAGATGCCCGCGGCCACCGCGGCCACCGCGCAGGTGATGGTGGTCGCCGCGGCGACCAGTCCGGCGAGGACCAGCTGAACCGTCGCCGTCACTCGCCGACCGGCCGCGGCGGCGATCGCACCGGCCGTCAGCACCAGCAGGAGCACGCCGACCGCGGTGAACCCCGCGCCCAGGGCACGGTCGGCCGGGGCGGGCCGCCAGACCTCGGCGAGTGCCGGAGCCGGGGTCATCGCGCCGTGCCACCACGTGCCGAGCCGGGTCCAGCTGCCGTCGACGTCGCGCCGCAGCAGCCCGTCCCGCCCGTTGGCGACCAGCACCACGTGCCCGCCGTCGCGCTCGAGCACGACCAGCGATCGTGCGGACAGGTCCCCGGCGGGCGTGCCCAGCACCCCGAAGAATCCGTCGTACTCGTACTCGTCCGTCAGCACGTCGAGCTGCTCTCCGCTGACCTCCCAGGCGGTGTGCCAGGTCGCGCCACCGTCCTGGCTGGACTCGACGAGCAGCCGCCCGGCCACCGCCCGGTAGCAGACGTCGCCCGCGCAGTTCCGCGACGTGGCGGTGAGGGACGGCGGGTGTTCGACGGGGCGCCAGGTCCGGCCGTCGTCGTCACTGACCGCGTACTCCTGCCCGTTCTGGTCCAGGACCACCAGGACGGCCTGCCCGTCCACCTCACCGACGACGCCCATCTCCGGCCAGTCGGCCGGGGAGGTGGCCACGGTGGCGAGCAGCGCGACGGGCACCAGCACCGCCCCGCGGACGAGCCGGGCCACGCCCCGGCCCGGGGCGGGACGCCTGAGCGAGCGCCGCCACGCCCACCAGCACACGCCGAGTGCGGGCAGCGCCAGCAGGTCGGTCGGATCGGCCCGCAGCACGGACGGCCCGAACACGGCCGACCACGCCTGGGCGGCGAGTGATGCGCCGTACGCCGTGGCTTTCGCGAAAGCGAATCCGGCGCCGGTGACGGCCAGCGCCGCCGGTGCGAGCACGCGGACCGGCACCCGCGGGGCCACCAGCGCGACGAGCACCGCCAGCAGCGGCGGGAACATCAGCATGCCGGCGGCGTCGCTCAGTTTGCCGGTGACCGGGCCGGGCTGCCACGCCTTCAGCACATGATCGTTGACCAGTAGCAGGAGCAGGCCGGCCACGCTGACCGGGTGGCCGAGCCACCCGAGCGCCCGCCGCAACGCGTCCCGCTGTTCCCCGTTGTCCATGTGGCACAGGGTGACAGCGACGCATCACGATCCGGCGACGCGGACGGCTCGGCCGTGCGGCTATCAGCCCTCGCTCTTGTCGCCCTTGCTGTGCTCGGCCAGGAAGCGCTCCAGCTCGGCGCCCAGCTCCTCGGCGGTGGGCAGCGGCGCGGGCTCGGTCAGCAGGTTGCTGCCGCGGCCGCGCATGAACGCGTCGTACTGCTCCTCCAGCGCCTTGACCACGGCCGCGGCCTGGTGGTTGTCGGTCAGCTGGCGCTCGATCTCGGCACGCACCCGGTCCCCGGCCTCGCGCAGGTCCTCGGTGGGCAGCAGCAGGCCGGTGGCCCGCGACACCGAGGTCAGCAGCAGCTCCGCGGCCTGCGGGTACTCGCTGTCGGCGAGGTAGTGCGGCACGTGCGCGGCGAAGCCCATGGCGTCGTGGCCCGACTCGCCGAGCCGGAACTCCAGCAGGTTGGTCATGCTCGCCGGGACCTGCACGTCGGAGATCCACGGCTCGTGCCCGACCACCAGCTCGGGCCGGGTGCCGTGGGCGGTGACGCCGGCGGGGCGGGTGTGCGGCACGGACATCGGGATGGCGTGGATGCCGATGGTCAGCCGGACCTGGAGCTGCTCGATCAGCCCGGTCGTCGCGGCGACGAACCGCTCCCACTGGAAGTCCGGCTCGGGGCCGGTCATCAGCAGGAACGGGGTGTCGTCGTGGTCGCGCAGGGCGTGCAGCTCCAGCTTGGGCTGGTCGTACGCCGCCCAGTGGTCGGCCGAGAAGTGCATCAGCGGCCGCCGGGAGCGGTAGTCGTAGAGCTGGTCGAGGTCGAACTCGGCCACCACGGTCGAGTCGAGCGAGTCGAGCAAGTGCTCGCGGGCGAGCTTGCCGGCCGATCCGGCGTCGACGAACCCCGAGAGCGCGTGCAGCAGGACCGGACGGCCCAGCTCGGGCAGTTCGTCGCTCAGCTGGTAGAGCTTCTGTGGGTCGAGCACGTCGTTCGCCTCCTGCAGATGGTCGTTCCACCGGAGCCAACAACGCGTGCGAGGGGCGCATTCCTGTTTCCGGAACACGATCGTCTCGGATTCCCGCACCGCGCCGTACGGGCCCCGTTCCGCAGGGGGATACGCCGGGCGCGCAGGCGGGCGCGCCCGGCGTACGTCAGCTCAGGCAGCCACCGTAGCGCCGAGGCGGCGGGCCGCCTCATGGGCCTGGTCGTCATCCGGTGCGGCCTGCTCCTTGCGCCCGAGCCAGCCGACCCCGACCAGGGCCAGGCCGAGCAGCGCCCACGAGGCCAGCACCCAGGCCGCCGCGCCGCCGCCCGCGCCGCCGAACCAGGCGGCCGAGCGCAGCAGGGTCGCCCCGGCGCCGACGGGCAGCCACTGGCCGACCTCGCCCCACGGCTGCGGCAGCAGCTCAGGGGCCGCACCGACCGCGCCCAGCGCGTTGCCGACCAGCAGGATGAGCACCACGCCCAGGGCGATGCCGCGCGGGCCCGCGACACTGGCCAGGCCGTGCACGGTGGCGCTGACGGCCAAGGTGATCAGCGCGATGACGCCGGCCACCGGCAGCCAGCCGCCGCCGACCACGCCGAGCCAGTTCTGCAGCACGGTCGCGCCGGACACCCCGGCCAGCCCGGCGAAGGTGAACAGGCCGACCACCCGGGCGGCGAAGCCCGGCACGGCGAAGTACAGCGCGATCGCGGCCAGCAGCGCGGTGATCACCAGCGGGAAGAAGCCCGCCGCGAAGCCGCCGCCGTGCGCGTCGTCCGCGCTCAGCGGGGCCAGGTCCGCGACCGTCACCGGCATCCCGGTGCCCGCGCCGAGCTGCGTGGCGGCGGCGCTGAACAGGTTCGCGACCGGCGGCGCGGCGGCGGTCGCGGTGTGCAGGGTGACACCGGTGGGGCTGAGGATGAAGGCGGCGTACGCCTCGCGGTCGAGCACCGCCGCGTCGGCCGCGGCGGCGTCGGCGACCGTGGTGACCTCGAACGCACCCGGACTCGTCGACTCGATCTTGGAGGTGAAGGCCGCGACGGCCGGGGCGGGACCGGCCACGACCACGGGCAGATCCCGCGGCGCCAGGTTGGCGGCGGGTCCGGCAAACAGGGGCAGCAGCAGGGCCTGCAGGGTCGTCACCGCTACGGCGAGGACCACCGCCAGTGCCGCCGGGGGCGGGGTGCGGCGCATGGTGGATCTCCTTAAAACGAATGTTCGTTCTCTTTAGGGAAACGATGCGCCCGGTCACCTCCGCCTGTCAAGAACGATCGTTCGTTTTACGATGAGAGCCATGCCACGTGTCTCCGAAGCCCACCTCGCCGCCCGCCGCCAGCAGATCCTCGACGCCGCCCGGGCCTGCTTCGCACGCAACGGCTTCCACGCCACCTCGATGCAGGACGTCATCTCCGAGGCCGGGCTGTCGGTCGGCGCGTTCTACCGCTACTTCAAGAGCAAGGAGGAACTCGTCACCGCCATCGCCGAGCAGGTGATCGGCGGGGTCAGCACGCTGCTCGACGAGGTCCGCGCGATGGACCCCCCGCCGCCGATCGAGGACGTGATGCGCCGCCTGCTGCGGACCGTCGACCCGCAGTTCGGCCCGGACGGGGTCTTCCCGATGGCGCTGCAGGTCTGGGCGGAGTCGCTGCGCAATCCACAGCTGGCCGAGTTCGTGCGCACCGTCTACGGCAAGATTCGCGGGCATTTCGACGACATCGCCCGCGACCAGCAGACCGCCGGACGCCTGCCGGCCGACGCCGATCCGGAGGCGGTCGGCGCGGTGCTGTTCAGCATGGTGCCGGGGTACGCGTTGCAGCGGGTGCTGCTGGGACGGCCCGATCCGGACACCTTCCTCGCCGGCATCAAGGCGCTGCTGCACACTCCTGACAAGAACTGAGGTCTGGCCATACGGCCGTGACCTGGGTGACCGCTGCGGTTCATGCGGGCTTTGTTGACTGACGACTCAGTCAGCAAGTAGCCTTGCTGGGGAAACCGGGAGGGGTGTCGAGATGGCCACGCGGGCCGCAGGGCGCAGCGAGCAGGTCTGGATCACCATGGACGACGGTGTCCGCCTGGCCGCGACGCTCCACCTGCCCGCGGCCGACGCCCCGCAGCCCTGCCTGCTGGAGGCGCTGCCCTACCGCAAGGACGACATCACCTCCTCCTACACCGAGGAGTACGAGCGCCTGCGCGAGGAGTTCGGCTACGCCGTCTGCCGGGTCGACCTGCGCGGCACCGGCTCCAGCGAGGGCATCGCGGTCGACGAGTACCCGCCGCGCGAGCAGGACGACCTCGTCGCCGTCATCGCCTGGCTGGCGGCACAGTCCTGGTGCGACGGCAGCATCGGCATGTACGGCACGTCCTACTCCGGGTTCAACGCGATCCAGGTCGCCATGCGCCGCCCGCCGGCGCTGAAGGCGATCGCGCCGATCTACGCGACCGACGACCGGTACACCGACGACGTGCACTACATGGGTGGCTCGCTGCGGCTGCTCGACGTCGTCGACTACCCGACGTACATGATCGCGATGAACGCGCTGCCGCCGGTGCCGTCGATCGCGGGGCCGGACTGGCGCGAGCGCTGGCTCGACCGGCTCGACCGCACCGAGCCGTGGCTGCTGCGCTGGCTGCAGGAGGCCACCGACGGGCCGTACTGGCGGCACGGCTCGTTGCGGGACCCGTCGCTGCCGGACCCGGAAGGCCTGCTGCACCTCGGTTACGAGCGCATCGACGTGCCCACGATGATCGTCGCGGGCTGGGCCGACGGCTACCGCAACAACAGCTTCCGCACCGTGGCATCGCTACGCGACGCGGGCACCCCGGCGCGGCTGGTGGCCGGGCCGTGGAGCCACATGTCCGCCGAATCCGCGCTGCCCGGCCCGCACATCGACCTCGCCGCCGAACTGGCCCGCTGGTTCGACCGCTGGCTGCGCGGAGCCGACAACGGCGTGGACGCCGAACCGCCGTACACCTTCTTCCTGCGCGAATCCGGCGGCGCCCCGGAGCCGGACGCGGCGCAGGTGGCCGGGTCCTGGCGCAGCATGCCGGACTGGCCGAACACGACCTGGCGCTGCCCGCTGTCCTGGGTGATCGGCGGCGGCACCCGGGTGCTCGCGGTGCGCCCCGACACCGGCACCGCCGCGTGGAACAGCTGCGCCGGTCGGCTGCCCTGGGGCCAGCCCACCGACCAGCGCTTCGACGATGCCGCCTCACTGACCTGGGACTTCCCCGCGGAGTCGGACCCGATGACGCTCATCGGACCGGGCTGGGTGCGCCTGCGCGTCGCCGCCGACCAGCCGGTGGCGAGCGTGTCCGTGAAGCTGTGCGACGTCGCCGACGACGGCACCTCGACGCTCATCACCCGCGGATTCCTCAACCTGACCCATCGCGACGGCCACACCGATCCCGTGCCGCTGGTGCCCGGCGAGTTCGTCGACGCCGAGGTCGAGCTGGAGACCTGCGCCTACACCCTGCTGCCCGGACGGCGGCTGCGGCTGTCGGTCACCGGCGTGGACTGGCCCAACACCATCGCGCCCCCGCGCCCGGTGACGCTCGCCGTGGACGGCGACGCCACCACGATCTCGCTGCCGCCGCCGCACGACACCGACCCCGCGCCCCGCTACGACCAGGGGCAGCGCGCGGTCGAGGGCGACCCGGCGGGGTGGCGGATCAGCGACGACGTGGTCGACCGGGTCACCACGGCGGCCGTGGAGCACGGCTCCACCTGGGACATCACCGGCGGCACCTGCACCGACCGGTACACCGGGTCGGTCACCGTCGACCGGCGCACCTGGCGGCAGACGTCGACGTCGACCGCCCGGTTCACGCTCACCTGGGGCGATACCAGCGTGAGCACCGAATGCGCGGTCGAGCTGACCGCCGACGCCGACCACCTGACGGTCGCGATCACGCTGCAGGCGTACGACGGCGACGCCGTCGTGAGCAAGCGCTGCTGGAACCACCAGGCGGCCCGCCGCTTCGGTTGACGTCGCCCACCGCGCCGACGTCGACCATCCTTCACTTCCTCCTTGGGGAGACCTTTCCATGTCCGGCCTCGCGGTCGTCACCGCTGCCCGCCGTTACCGTGCCCTCATCGCCAGCCCGGGTGTCGCCCGGGTGGCGCTGCCGTCCCTGATCGGCCGCCTGCCCTACGGCATGGCGACCCTCGTGTTCATCCTCGCCGTCCAGCACGGCACCGGTTCGTACGCCGTGGCGGGCATCGCCACCGGCGCGCACTCGGCGATCACCGCGTTCACCTCGCCCTGGCTGGGGCGGCTGTGCGACCGGGGGCACGCCGTCGCGGTGCTGCGGGTCACCGGCGTGCTCTACGCGCTGCTGCTGTCCGGCATGGTCGCCGCGCTGTGGACGCACCAGCCGGTGGGGCTGATCATCGGCCTGGCCGCGCTGGCCGGGGCCGCGAACCCGCCCGTCGGCGCGGTCACCCGGGTGGTGCTGCCCGGCCTGGCCCCGGCGCACGTGCAGACGGCGTACGCCTTCGACGCCATCACCGTCGAGCTGACCTACGTGCTCGGCCCGATGCTGATCGCGCTGGTCACCGCGGCCACCAACCCGTACGTCGCGGTGATCGTCACCGCGCTGCTGGCCACCGCCGGCTCGGTCGGCCTGGCCGCCGCACCCGGGCTGACCGCCCGCTACCGCGAGGTGCGCACCGCCGCGCTCGCCCGCGCCGCGACCGCCTCGGACGGCGTCACGACCAGCGCGGCGGCTCTGAAGCGCGCGCTGCACGCCAACCGGCTGATGCGGCTGAGCATGGTCGTCGTGCTGGTCGTCGGCGCGCTGGAGGCCGCCGCGTACGGCGTGATGGAGGTGGCGATCCCGAAGTACGCCGCCGACCTGGGCGCGCCCCAGGCCGCCGGCGCGGTGGTGGCCGCCTGGAGCGCGGGCTCCATCCTCGGCGGCGTCTGGTTCTCCGGCATGAACCCGAAGCTGAGCCAACCGAAGCTGTTCGCGCTGCTGCTGTGCCTGAACACGGTCGGCTTCGCCGCGATGCTGCTGGCCTTCGGCCTGCCCAGCCTGGCGCTGATCCTGTTCCTGGGCGGCATGGTCATCTCCCCGACCACCGCGGTCGAATGCGCGCTGGTCACCCGGATCGCCCCCGCCGGGCGCAGCACCGAGGCGTTCACCTGGGTCGGCACCGGCATCTACGTCGGCTTCGCGGCAGGCTCGTCCCTCTCCGGCCTGATCATCAACCAGGGCACCAGCCTGAGCGTCGTCATCCTCATCGCCACCGCCATGGTCGCCACCGGCGCCCTGCTCGCCCTGACCGCCAGCCGCCGCATCGCCGCCGACGCCGCCACCAACCCCGACCCCGCCGCCCTCCCGGCCCCCGCCGCCGCCCACTGACCCGCGCCGGGTCGGTTGATCGTCCGACTTGCCTGGCACCTGTGCGTATCTTGGCGGCGCATTCGCCCGTCTGCCAGGCAAGTCGGGCGATCTCGCGCCCCGGCGCCGGGGTTGGTCGGGGAGTTGGTGGATGGTGGGGCGCGGGCGGGGGTGGGTTAGGGTTCAGCGGTGGCTCGACGAACTGCTGAAGTGCGCTTGGACTCGCTGCTGCGCACCGCAGTGGACGTGATCGTCGAGCGCGGCTTCGCCAACACCCGCACCGCCGATGTCGCCAAGGCGGCCGGGGTCAGCCAGGCCCTGGTCTTCTACCACTTCACGAGCAAGGACGCGCTGCTGGCGCAGGCGTTCGCGTACGCCGCCGAGCAGGACATGG
This sequence comes from Catellatospora chokoriensis, assembly GCF_011297315.1. Taxonomy (NCBI): domain Bacteria; kingdom Bacillati; phylum Actinomycetota; class Actinomycetes; order Micromonosporales; family Micromonosporaceae; genus Catellatospora; species Catellatospora chokoriensis. The sequence continues at coordinate 216,831 of NZ_JAAOTI010000002.1, read as the reverse complement.
CCCGGCTGCACGCGGTGATCGACTCCAACGCGTCGTCCGTCGAGAAGCTGAAGAAGCTGGTGAAACTGCTCGCCCCGACCGGCCGGTCCAAGTCGTGGATGATGTGGATCGACGGCTGGTCGGAGGCGCTGCGCACGCCGGAGCTGGAGAAGGTCTCGCGCCGCATGGACCTGCGCTGGAAGGAGGGCCTCACCGAGGTCATCGCCAACGGGGTCGCCGACGGCTCGTTCACCTGCGACGACCCGGCCGGGGCGGCGTGGCGCATCAACGCCATCATCGACGGGCTCGCGGTGCAGCTCACCGTCCACGAGAAGGCGATCTCCCGCAAGCAGGCCTTCGACTGGATGCGCATGGTCGCCGCCCGCGAGGTCGGCCTGGACCCGTCCGACCTGGCCTGACCGGCACCGTGCCGCGGTTCAGTCGCTGATCACCACGCGCAGCCTGCCGTGCCAGGTCTCGTGCGCCTCGATCAGCCGCGGATGCTCGTAGGCCCATGCGGCGCAGACTCCCGGATAACCGGTCGATCCTTCGCTGGTGCGCACGAACCACCGGTCGCCGCTGCCCAGCCCCGAGAACCGCAGGGTGTACGCCGCGCCGCCCGACTCGCCCCGCCAGACCAGCTCGGCCTCCGCGCTCCCGTTGACCTGCTCCTCGCCGGCCAGCTCGCCCGCGGTCAGGGCGAGGTTCGCCCCCGGCGCGATCCGCCAGAAGCACCCGCCGTACCCCGCCCCGCCCGGCCGCCCGTTGGTCGCCGGACTGCCCAGCACGACGGCCTGCGTCGCGGTCAGCCACCATCCCAGTTCGAGCATCCACGACCGCTCGTCGAGGTACGTCGCCGTCATCGAGCGCCGCTCCGCCAGCAGCACCTTTCCGTCCGCGTCCCGCCATGCCAGCCGCTGCGCGAACCCGCCCGAGCCCACCTCGTCGAACCCCTCACCGGTGATCGACCCGTGGTCGTCGAGCCAGGTGTAGCCCTGGTCCCGCACGTAGGTCCGGCCGCCCCACAGGTTGTTCCGGTTGACGTCCTGCACGGCCAGCGACAGCCCCAGGTGCCAGCGGTGGTCGTCGGGCATCGCATCCGTGACGAGCGTGCCCGCGAGAGTCCGGATCGGATGCAGGTAGGGCCGCGGCCCCAGCGTCGGTGCGACCTCCGCCCCCGAGCGGTACTCGGCCACCACCCGACCCGCCACCATGAACTCCACGCGACCCGCCGCCTCTGCTGCCATGCCCGCCGCGGAGATGATGCGGAAAGCGCTTACCGCCGTTGAGGTTAGCGGGTTCCGGTGATCCCCGCCAGGGTGGCGACCGTCAGCGGGCCGAGCGTCGGCAGGTGGTAGCCGCCCTCGTGCACCGCGACGACGGGCAGGCCCAGCTCACGGACCAGTTCACCGGTGCGGCCGTAGCCGTCCTCGCTCACTTGCAGCGGGCTCTCCGGGTCGTCCTTGGCCGCGTCGACGCCCAGCGAGAGCACCACCGCGTCGGCGCGGTCGCCGATGAACTCGACCAGCTGCCGCACGCCCGCGAGCCAGCCCTCGTCGCCGGTGCCCGGCGCCAGGGGCACGTTGCGGTTCGCCCCCTCGCCCACGCCGGTGCCCGTCTCGTCGGCGAAGCCCGCGTAGTGCGGAAACCAGCCCTCGCCGGGGTCAACGTGCACCGAGGTGTAGAGCACGTCGGCGCGGTCGTAGAAGATCGACTGCGTGCCGTTGCCGTGGTGGGCGTCCACATCGACCACCGCGACCCGGGCCACCCCCGCGCGCTGCAGCGCGAGCACCGCGACCGCGGCGTTGTTGAGGTAGCAGGAGCCGCCGAAGCCGCTGCGGGTCGCGTGGTGGCCGGGCGGCCGGCAGATGGCGTACGCCGCCCGCTCCCCCGCGGCGACCAGGTCGGCCGCGGTCGCGGCGGCGTGTGCGGCCGCCCGTGCCGCGGGCCAGGTGCCCGGCCCGACCAGGGTCATCGTGTCGTAGCAGAACTGCCCCGCCCGCGCGTGCGTGGCCGTGGGCCGGCGCATCGGCAGCCCTTCGAGCATCGCCTCGGTCGGGAACACGTACGGCACCACCCGGTCCTGGTACTCCAGGTAGCCGCCGTCGACCCACTGGCCGTACACGCCCTCCAGGTGCGCCAGCAGCTCGGGCGTGTGCGCCTCGGCGAGCAGCTCGTCGCCCAGCGGGCGGGCCTCGACCAGGCGGGCTCCGGCCCGTACCAGCGCCGAGCGCAGCACGGTGGCCCGCTCGGGCAGTTCGGTGCCGGGCGTGGGCACGCCGATCCAGATCTCGGCTTTCGGCACGTGCCGCAGCACGTCGTCGCTCCACACCACGGGCAGGTCCAGCTTCGCCATCCCGGCATGATGCCAGCACAGGCGGCCGGGCGGCAGGGATCGTTACTGAGTCGAGACTCAGTTAGGCTGCGCCCATGCCTCGTGTGACCGACCTCGGCATCACCATCGGTGAGCTGCCCAGCGGCCCCAGCCGCTCCATCCTCGACGTGCCCGGCGTGGGCGTCGGGCACGCCACCGTGTGGCGCGACGAGGACCCGCCGCCGGTCGGCCGCGGCGTCGCCCGCACCGGCGTCACCGTCGTCGACCCGGGCGGCAACGCGTTCCGCGAGCCGATCCCCGCGGGCGGCGCGATCCTCAACGGTGCGGGCGAGTGCACCGGCTTCATGTCCGCGCAGGAGTGGGGCCTGGCCGAGACGCCCATCTTCCTGACCTCGACGATGCAGCTGGGCCGGGTCTACGACGCCGCATGCGAACTGCTGATGGAGGCCGAGCCGGGCATCGGCGACGACGACGTGGTCATCCCGGTGGTGGCCGAGTGCGACGACAGCTTCCTGTCCGAGTCCCGCCGCATGCAGGTGACCCGCGAGGACGTGGCCGCCGCGCTGACCGCCGCACGGGCGAGCGCGGCCACCGCCGCGGCCGACCGCGCGGCCGGACGGCCCACCGCGCCGCCCGCCGAGGGCGCCGTCGGTTCCGGCACGGGCATGAGCTGCCTGGGCTTCAAGGGCGGCATCGGCACCGCGTCGCGGGTGGTGCCGTCCGGGCATACCGTCGGCGTGCTGGTCATGACGAACTTCGGCGAGCGCGGTCGACTGACGGTGGCCGGCGTCCCGGTGGGACAGCTGCTGCCACCCGCGCCCGCGCCGACCGCGCCCCCGGCGGGCTCCTGCATCGTCGTCGTGATCACCGACGCGCCGATCGACCCCGCCGGCTGCCAGCGGCTGGCCCGCCGGGCCGGGCTGGGCCTGGCCCGCACCGGCTCGACCGCGCACCACGCCAGCGGCGAGATCTTCCTGGCCCTGGCCACCGGACTGCGCGCCCCGCGCGGCGCTGTCTCGCCGGTCGCCCCGCTGCAGGGCCGCCAGCTGGACCCGTTCTTCGCCGCGGTGGTCGAGGCGACCGAGGAGAGCGTGCTCAACAGCCTCCTCAACGCCCCCACCGTGACCGGCCGCAACGGCAACTCCTCGGAGGGCCTGCCCATCGACCGCGTCGCCGCCCTGCTCGCCCTGCACTCGTAGCCGCCAAGATCGCTCGACTTGCCTGGCACCTGGGGGAAACGCGGCCCAAGATACGCACAGGTGCCAGGCAAGTCGAGCGATCAAGGGCGCGGTCGGGCCGTTGACCGTGAGTGAAGTGCCCCGGTAGGGTGGGCGGCCGCGATGGAAAGCGTTTTCCATCTTGTTACTATCGGACTACCCCACCCCACTCCCCCACGGAGCCGGACATGTCCTCACGACACGAACACCCATGGTGGCGTGACGCCGTCATCTACCAGGTGTACCCGCGCAGCTTCGCCGACGGGAACGGCGACGGCCTCGGCGACATCGCCGGCCTGCGCGAACGCCTGCCCTACCTGCGTGACCTCGGCGTCGACGCGATCTGGCTGAGCCCCTGGTACGTCTCCCCGATGGCCGACGCCGGCTACGACGTGGCCGACTACCGCGACATCGACCCGGTCTTCGGCACCCTGGCCGAGGCCGAGCTGCTCATCACCGAGGCACACCAGCACCGGCTGCGCGTGATCGTCGACATCGTGCCCAACCACTGCTCCGACCGGCACCCGCGCTTCCAGGCCGCGCTGGCGGCGGGCCCCGGCTCACCCGAGCGGGAGCTGTTCTGGTTCCGGCCCGGCCAGGGCGAGCACGGCGAGCTGCCGCCCACCGACTGGGGCTCACACTTCGGCGGCCCGGCCTGGACCCGGGTCCCCGACGGCGAGTGGTACCTGCACATGTTCGCCCCCGAGCAGCCCGACTGGAACTGGGACCACCCGGCCGTGCGCGAGGACTTCCAGACCACGCTGCGCTTCTGGCTCGACCGCGGTGTCGACGGGTTCCGCATCGACGTCGCCGACCACCTGGTCAAGGACCCGGCCCTGCCCGACCTGGCGACGCTGCGCCCGGACGTGATCCGGCCCTGGCGCGACCAGGAGGGCGTGCACGAGATCTACCGCGACTGGCGCAAGATCGCCGACTCGTACCCGCAGCGCGGGGTGTTCGTCGGTGAGCTGTGGGACGACGACCCCGACCGGTTCACCCGCTACCTGCGCCCGGACGAGCTGCACACCGGCTTCAACTTCCCGTTCCTGTCCTGCCCGTGGGACGCCGCCGCGTTCCGCGACGTCATCGACACGACGCTGGCCACCCACGCCATGGTCGGCGCGCCCGCGACCTGGGTGCTGTCCAACCACGACGTGGTCCGGCACGCCACCCGCTACGGCCGGGCGCACACCGCGCACTCGTTCGACGATGCCAAGCACGTCGAGCCCAGCGACCTCGTGCTCGGCACCCGCCGTGCCCGCGCCGCCGCGCTGCTCACCCTGGCCCTGCCCGGCTCCGCCTACGTCTACCAGGGCGAGGAGCTGGGGTTGCCCGAGGTCGAGGACATCCCGGACGAGCTGCTGCAGGACCCGCGCTGGCTGCGGTCCGGGTTCACCGACCGGGGCCGCGACGGCTGCCGGGTGCCGCTGCCCTGGTCGGGCGAGACGAAGCCGTACGGCTTCAGCCCCGACCGGGCGGTCGCCGACCCGTGGCTGCCGCAGCCGCCGAGCTGGGCCGCGCTGTCGGCCGCCGCGCAGACCGGCGACCGGCGCTCCATGCTGGAGCTGTACCGCCGCGCCCTGCACGTGCGCCGCACCGAACCGGACCTCGGCGACGGCCCGCTGCAGTGGCTGCCCGCCCCCGACGGCGTGCTGCACTTCCAGCGCGGCGACGGCTTCGCCTGCCTGGTCAACCTCGGCGACACGCCCGCAGATCTGCCGCCCTACGAGTACCTGCTGCTCACCAGCGATCCGCTGGAGGACCTGAAGATCGCCCCGAACAGCGCCGTCTGGCTGCGCACCGCATGAACACCGCTGGAGAGCCCGCATGAGCGAGCGCAGCGAGGAGAAGGCATGAGCGAGCGCAGCGAGCGAATCACGAGCGGTCAGGATGCCGCCGACGAGCGCAGCGAGGAGAAGGCATGACCGCACACATCCTGGTCGTCGGCATCGACGGGGTCCGGCTGGACACCGCCCGCGCCGCCCACACGCCGCACCTGGACGCGATCGAGCGCGAGGGGTGGCTGGCCGAGTTCGAGCTGAGCACCGACGCGCCCACCCTGTCCGGGCCGACCTGGGCGTCGGTGGCGACCGGGCTGTGGCCGCGGGTACACGGCATCTACGGCAACGTGTTCTCCGGCCACCGCCTCGACGCGTTCCCGGACGTGTTCACCACGGCCAAGCGCCGCGGCTTCACCACGTTCGTCGGCGCGAGCTGGGCGCCGCTGGTCACCACGGCGTGCGGCGGCCCGATGTTCACCTCGCCCAGCCTGCTCACCTTCGCCGACGGGCACACGCTCGGCCACGACGTCGCCGACCAGCACGTCGCCGACGCAGCGGCACACGCCTTGGGCGGGGGCGCGTTCCACGCCTCGTTCGTCTACCTCGGCGAGCCCGACGAGGTCGCGCACGAGCTGGGCACGGGGCCGGAGTACACGGCGGCGATCGAGCGCGCCGACCGGCGCCTCGGCCAGGTCCTCGACGCGGTGCGCAGCCGCCCCCGGTATGCGCAGGAGAGCTGGACGGTGCTCGTCGTCACCGACCACGGGCACCGCGACGAGGGCGGCCACGGCGGCCGCAGCCGCTGGGAGCGGACCGCCTGGCTGGCCGCCTGCGGCGCGGGCATCGGCGCGACGCCGCCCGCCGGCGTCAGCCACGTCTCGGTCGCCCCGACCGTGCTCGCCGTGCTGGGGCAGCCGCTCATCGGCGAGAGCCACCTCGCCGGGACCTCGCTGGTGCCCGAGCGGTCGAGCAACCGACCGGCCGCCGACCGGGACGCCGCCGCCGAAGCCGCGTCGGACCGCCCGGCCGCCGGGGCCGCGCCCGCCGTCGAGTCCGCCGTGACGGCCTGACGTGTCGCTCACGGCCTTCGCGCTGGTCGCCGCTTCGGTGCTGTGCCACGCGACCTGGAACCTGCTGTCCAAGCGGGCCGCGGTCGCGGGCACGGCCTTCGTCGCCGTCTGGTCGGTGGTCGCCGCGCTGATCTGGGCCCCGTTCGGCATCTGGGCGCTGGTCACCGGCTGGGACGCGCTCGGCTGGGGCAGCCTGGTGCTGCTCGGCGGCGCGGCGCTGCTGCACACCGGCTACTACCTGCTGCTGCAACGCGGCTACGCGGTCGGCGACCTGTCGGTCGTCTACCCCGTCGCCCGCGGGCTGGGCCCGGTGCTGATCTGCGCCGTCGCGGTGCCGTTCTTCGACGAGGATCCCGGCCTGCTCGGCTGGGCCGGCACCCTCGCCCTGTCGGTCAGCGTCGCCCTGATCGGCAAGCCCTCCCCCGACGCCCTCAAACGCACGGCCCCCATCCTGTACGCGCTCGCGACGGGCGTGTTCATCGCCGCGTACACCCTCTGGGACCGCAACGCGGTCGCGGTCGCCGCGCTGTCGCCGATCCTGGTCAACTGGGGCGGTGACACCGGCCGGGCGCTGCTGCTTGCACCGTGGCTGATCAGGAACCGGGCGCGGGCGAAGCAGGTGTGGCGGGAGCACCGCCGCGAGGTGTTCGGCACCGCGGTCTGCTCACCCGGGGCGTACATGCTGGCCCTGACCGCGATGACGATGGCCCCGGTGACCGTGGTCGCCCCGCTGCGCGAGGTCAGCGTGCTGCTGGTGGTGTTCCTGGGGGCGCGGATGCTCGGCGAGCGCGACATGTGGCGGCGGCTGATCGCCGCGCTCGGCGTGGTCGTCGGCGCCGTCGGTGTGACCATGGGCCGCGGCTGATCTCGCGCCCGGCCGCGACCACCCGCGGCCGGGCGCGAACCCCCGCTGACGTGCCGCTCGTCACGGGCCGACACAGCCCGGATGACGGGACGGCGGGCCTGGTAGATCAACCGATTGAGTAACCTGTGCGTATGAGAATCGGCATTGTCGGAGCCACGGGCCAGGTCGGCGGCGTCATGCGCCGGGTGCTCGCGGAGCGCAAGTTCCCCGTCGGCGAGCTGCGGCTGTTCGCCTCGTCCCGGTCCGCCGGGCGCACCCTGCCCTGGGCCGACGGCGAGATCACCGTCGAGGACGCGGCCACCGCCGACTACACGGGGCTCGACATCGTGCTGTTCTCCGCTGGCAAGACCACCTCGCTGGCGCTCGCGCCGAAGGTCGCCGCGGCCGGCGCGGTCGTCATCGACAACTCCTCCGGCTGGCGGCTGGACCCCGACGTGCCACTGGTCGTCGCCGAGGTCAACCCGCAGGCGGCCAAGCTGCGCCCCAAGGGCATCATCGCCAACCCCAACTGCACCACCATGGCCGCGATGCCGGTGCTGCGCCCGCTGCACGACGAGGCGACGCTGACCGGCCTGATCGCCAGCACCTACCAGGCGGTCTCCGGCACCGGCCTGACCGGTGTCGACGAGCTGCACGAGCAGGCCACCGCCGTGGTCGGCGAGGCACGTGCGCTCGCCCACGACGGCCGCGCGGTCGACTACCCGGAGCCGAAGGTGTACGCGCACCCGATCGCCTTCAACGTGCTCCCGCTCGCCGGCTCGATCGTCGACGACGGCTCCGACGAGACCGACGAGGAGCAGAAGCTCCGCAACGAGACCCGCAAGATCCTCGACATCCCGGGCCTGCCGGTCTCCGGCACCTGCGTCCGGGTGCCCGTCTTCACCGGACACTCGCTGCAGCTCAACGCCCGCTTCGCGAACCCGATCAGCCCCGAGCGCGCCCGCGAGCTGCTCGCGCACGCCCCCGGCGTGGTCCTGGCCGAGGTGCCCACCCCGCTGCAGGCCGCCGGCCAGGACCCGACCTACGTCGGCCGCATCCGCCGCGACGAGACCGCCCCTAACGGTCTGGCCCTGTTCTGCTCCAGCGACAACCTCCGCAAGGGCGCCGCCCTCAACGCCGTCCAGATCGCCGAGCTCGTCCTCGCCGAACTCTCCTGACCCGAGGGAAGGGCACCTTCTTGACGCTCCGCGTTGTGGAAGGTGCCCTTCTTCACGCCCGCCGCCGGTGGAGCAGGCCGTGTGGATGCTGTGAAGACCTCGTGCAGCGAGGGGCCGTACGGCCACCGGGTTGGTGCAATGAAGAGGTGACCCCCAACCCCTACCGGGCTCCCCTGCTCGCAGCCGGGCCGCCCGTCGCATCGGCCTCCAGAAGCCGCGTCACTCAGGCCGGCATGCGGGATGCCGGCCGTGGCGCCGTACCCGTGCCGCCCGCCGACGAACGCCGCCCGCGGCGCGCGCGGCGCGTGCGCTCCGGCATCTGGACCGCGCTGGCCGGGCACGGCCTGGCTGTGGCACTGCCGCTGCTCCCGGCGATCCTGACCGACGACCCGGGCCCGGTCTTCGCCATCGGCGGCGTCGCCGCCCAGTTACTGCTCGCCGCCTTCGTCGTCGCCCTGGGCATCGCCAGGACCGTACGCCGCGATGGCGCCGGCGGCGTCGGACTCGCCATCGGCTGGCTGGCGGGTGCCCCGGTGGCCGCGATCGCCGGGCTCTTCGTCCTGGCCGCGTTGGCCATCTGACCGGCCCGACGCACTCAGCCTGCGGCCCGGCGGCGCGTCATGGCCGCAGCGCCTGATCGATGTGGACGTCGGCCAGTCCGCCGACAGGGTCGACGTGGATCAGCCGGGTCGGCGCGCCCCTGCTCGCGGCCCACTCGTGGGCGGCCGTGCTGTGCAGGTCGTCGAACCACACCACGGCCCGGTCGGTGACCCAGGGCGCGATCCCGACCAGTTTGTCCTGCTGGCTGCCGGGCGGCCCCGCGCACGGGATCACCGGCAGCCGCGGCAGCCCCAGCAGTGGTGCGAGCAGCCGGTTCGCCTCGTCCTCCCAGTACGTCGCCCAGACCAGGGTGTACCGGTCGGCCAGCCGCAGCAGCATCCGCCCGTGCTCGGGCCGAACCCGGACCAGCTCACCGGGAAACAGTTCGTGCTCGGTGTAACCGGGCGGGCAGGCAGCCGAGCCGTGCGGGTTGAGCACCCCGTCGACATCGATGAGCGCGAGCGCTTCCCGGCTCACAGTGCCCTGGTCATCGCTACCCGCGGGCCCAGCGCGTCCAGGCCCATCTCGGCCTCACGCAGGCGCAGCGCGCGCATCTGCGGGCCGAGGTCGGAGATCGGCCGGAAGCCGCGGCGGGCGTAGAACGGGCCGTTCCACGGAACCTCGGTGTACGTGGTCAGGGTGAGTTCGCGATGGCCCGCGGCCGCCGCCCACGTGCACGCCGCCGCCAGCAGCGCGCTGCCGACGCCCTGCCCGCTGTGGTCGGGGTGCACGGACAGCTGCGCCAGGTATGCCGTCCCGTCGACCAGCCCGAGCCGGGCCAGCCCCACCGGCGGATCGCCACGACCAGCACGCAGTCCGCGGCGGCATAGGAGGCGGCCGGTGCGGGCGGCGGCAGCGGGCCGAACCCGATCGGCTCGAAGACCCGGTCGGCCGCGGCCTCCAGCGCCTCCAGCAGCGGCCACTCGCCGTCTCGCGGGGAACGCACCTGATACCCGTCCACGCTGTCCCTCCGACCTCGCCGAAAGGGCGACGATATGGCAGCGGCGGCGGTGACGTCGCGCGATTTCCGCGCCCACCGCCCGGCCGTGTCACCGCAGCCGATGACCCGGCACATCCGCCGGCTCCGGGCCCGGCCCGGGCCCGACGGTCTGTGGCCGCCGGGGCGACCACCAGACCGCCGGGATGCAGGGCAGGTCTGCCCGGGACGGACCCGGGCCGACGGGGTCAGACGGAGAGCAGCCCGGTCGGCGAGCCGCCGGCAGCGCCGGCGATGCCGTCGCCGATGTGACCGGACAGCAGGCAGGCGGCGGCGTGCGGGCCGTGCAGCGGCAGCACCGGCAGGCTCTCGCCGACGCACCGGGCGGCGATGCCGGCCCGCGCCGCCAGGCCGCCGGCCAGCGCCGGGCAGCGCGGGTGGAACCGGCACCCGGCCGGGATCCGCGACGGGTCCGGCGATTCGCCGGACAGGATCACGGGCGTACGCCCCGTCGCCTCCGGCAGCACCGACAGCAGCGCCGCGGTGTACGGGTGCTTCGGCGCGGCGAGCACCTGCTCGGTCCGGCCGACCTCGACGATGCGGCCGAGGTACATCACCGCGAGCCGATCGGCGATGTTCCAGGCGAGCCCGAGGTCGTGCGTGACGACCAGCACGGACAGGCCGAGCTCGTCGCGCAGCGACAGCAGCAGCGCGAGGATCTCGCCGCGCACCGACGCGTCCAGGGACGCCACCGGCTCGTCCGCGATGATCAGCTCGGGTTCCAGCACCAGCGCGCCCGCGATGACGACGCGCTGGCGCTGCCCGCCGGACAGCTCGTGGGGATAACGCCCGAAGAAGCGCTCCGCGGGCCGCAGCCCGGCCTGCGACAGCGCCTTGGCGACCAGCTCACGCTCGTCACCGGGCACCTTGTGGATGCGCAGCCCCTCGGCGACGGCCTCGTACACGGTGCGGCGCGGGTTGAGCGCGCCGGTCGGGTCCTGCAGCACGAGCTGCACCTTGCGGCGCAGCGCCTTCAGGCCCCGGCCGCTGTAGTCCAGCGGCTTGCCGTGGTGCAGCACCTGGCCCTCGTACGGCCGCTGCAGTCCCAGCAGGGTGCGGGCCAGCGTCGTCTTGCCGCTGCCCGACTCGCCGGCCAGCGCGACGATCTGCCCCCGGTCGACGGACAGCTCGACCCCGTCGACCGCGCGCACGGGCGGGACGCCCTTGCCGCGGCCGCCGAACCCGACACGCAGGTTCCGCGCCTCGATCACCGGATGCAGGGAGACGCCCGCGTCACCACGCTCGCTCATGCCTTCTCCTCGCCGCACTCGTCGGCGGCAACACGGACGCTCATGCCTTTACCCCCACGTGCACACAGGCGGCGCTGCGCGCGGTGTCGACCGTGCGCAGCCGGATGTCGTACTCCACGCACTCGGCCAGCGCGACCGGGCAGCGCGGCGCGAACGCGCAGCCCCCGCCCAGCTCGCGCGGGTCCGGCGGGTCGCCGGGCAGGCCGCGCGGCGCACGGCGGGAGGCCATGTCGCCGATCACCGGGAACGCCGCGGCCAGCGCCTGGGCGTACGGGTGGGCGGCGTCGGCGAACAGCCGGTGCCCCGGTCCGTGCTCGACGACCCGGCCCGCGTACATCACCGCGACGCGGTCGCAGGTGGACGCGAGCACCGACAGGTCGTGGCTGATCAGGATCAGGCCGACGCCCCGCTCCTGGACCAGCTGCTTGAGCAGGGTGAGCACCTGGGCCTGCACCATGACGTCGAGCGCGGTGGTGGGCTCGTCCGCGATGATCAGCTGGGGCGAGCAGGCCAGCGCCATGGCGATCATGACGCGCTGCTTCTGCCCGCCGGACAGCTCGTGCGGGTACGACTCGGCCCGCCACGCGGGCACGCCGACCTGCTCCAGCAGCTCGCCGACCTGCTTGCGGGCGGCGGCCGACGACGACTTCGGGGCGTGCAGCAGGATCGCCTCGGCGATCTGGCGGCCGATGCTGCGCACCGGGTTGAGCGCGTGCATCGCGCCCTGGAACACGATCGACGCCTCGTTCCAGCGCACCGCGCGCAGCTGTCCCCAGCTCATCTTCATGACGTCGCTGCCGTTGAGCAGGATCTCGCCGGACACCTCGGCGTTGCCGGGCAGCAGCCGGAGCAGCGCGCTCGCCAGCGTCGACTTGCCGCACCCGGACTCCCCGGCGAGGCCGAGCGTCTCCCCCGCCCCCAGGACGAGGTCCACTCCGCGCACGGCGGGCAGCGGCACCCCCCGGTCGCGGTAGGACACCCGCAGATCCCTGATCTCCAGCAGGCCGGCCGCGCCTCCGGTCCGCGGGTGCGGAATCCTCGCCGCGCCCGTGCCTGTGTGCGGGTCTCGCTGCTCGCCGGTCATGACCTGCCCTCCAACCGCGGGTCGAGGATGCGTTCCAGGGCGCGGCCGCACATGTTGAACGCGCGGACGACGAGCACCACGGCGACGCCGGGGCCGAGCACCCACCACCAGGCGCCGCGGTCGATCGCGCCCAGGGCGTACGCCTCATCGAGGACGCGCCCCCAGGAGACCCGCAGCGGGTCGCCGAGGCCGAGGAACGACAGGGTGGTCTCGGCGATGATCGCGATGGAGACGGTCAGCGTGGTGTTCGCCAGCACCAGCGGCATCACGTTGGGCAGCACGTGCCGGGTCATCTGGTGCCAGTGGCCGCCGCCCAGCGCCCTGGCCCGCTCCAGGTAGGGGCGCGCCTCGATGGCCAGGGTCTGCGCGCGGACCAGCCGCGCCGTGCCCGACCAGGAGGTCACGCCGATCACGATGATGACGGCGATCAGCTTGGGCACGTCTGCCGGGAACACGGTCGCCAGCACGATGGCCAGCGGCAGGTACGGGATGACCAGGAACCATTCGGTGAACCTGTTCAGCGCACCGCCGAACAGGCCCTGGAAGTGCCCGGACGTGATGCCGATCAGGGTGCCCAGCAGCATCGAGATGACGGTGGCGGCCAGGCCGACCAGCAGCGTCACCTGACTGCCGTGGATGACCATGGTCAGCACGGAACGGCCTGCGTGGTCGGTGCCGAGCGGGTAGTCCCACGACGGCGCGGCCGCGAGCGGGCCGTCGGCCTTGGTGACCTCCAGCCCGGCCGGGTCGGCCAGCACCGACGCGAAGATCGCCACCAGCCCGAACAGGGTGAGCACGATCAGCCCGGACAGGCCCTCGCGGTCGCGCAGGAAGGCCCGCCAGGCACTGGTACGCCGCCGCGGGGCGGCCGCCGCGAGCGCGCTCATGCCGCACGCACCCGGGGGTCGAGCACCGGCATCAGCAGGTCCGCGACGAGGTTCATGATGATCACTCCTGCCGAGAAGACCAGGAACAGGCCCTGCAGCAGCGGGATGTCCGGGCCGCGCAGCGCGTCGTAGGTGAGCCGTCCCAGGCCCGGCCACGAGAACACGGTCTCCACCGTGATCGCGCCCGCCACCACGAAGCCCATGCTCAGGAAGAACAGGGTCATCGACGGCAGCAGCGCGTTGGGCATCGCGTGGCGGCGCATGACCAGGTCGTCGCGCAGGCCCTTGGCCCGTGCCGTGGTCAGGTAGTCGGCCCGGCGCTCGTCCAGGATCGACGACCGCATGATCAGCGAGTACTCGGCGACGTAGACGACGGCGAGCACGGTCACCGGCAACACCATGTGCCAGAGCACGTCCAGCCAGGCGGGCAGGGTCGAGCGGGGGTCGTTCATGCCCCGGGTCGGGAAGATGCCGTACTGGTTGAGGAAGACCAGCAGCACCAGGCCGAGCAGCCACTCCGGCATCGAGTAGAAGGTGACCGCGGCGTTCGAGCTGAGCTTGTCGAAGCGGCTGCCCTGCCGCCAGCCCGCCCGCGCGCCCAGCCACACCCCGAGCACCGCCGCGATGACCAGCGCCGTGCCGGACAGCAGCACGGTCGGCCACAGCCGCTCCGCGATCACGTCGGTGACCTTGGCGTGCTGGCTGAACGAGACGCCGAGGTCGCCGCTGAGCACGCTCTTGACGTACTTGCCGAAGGCGACGGTCCAGTGGTCGTTGAGGCCGAGCCGGTCGCGCAGCTCGCGCAGCGCCTCCGGGTCGGCGTTGCGCCCGCGCGGGGCGAACGCCTTGGCCGGGTCACCGGGCAGCACCCGGAACAGGAAGAAGTTCACCACCACGACGAAGGCCAGCATCAGCAGCGCCGCGACGCACTTGCGCAGCACGAACATCGGGGAGGGGAGCCGGGAGGGCCGGCGCGTCACCGCGCCGGCCCCGCTGGACGGGCCGGTCATTCCCGGTCGTCCGCGCTCTTGCGCCGGACCAGCACCAGCACCACCCCGGCCACGACCACCAGCAGCACCACGCCGCCGACGACGTAGAGCACCATGCCCGGTCCGGAGTTCACGTCGGCCGCCTGCGCGGTGACCGGGGCGATGTTGCGGTAGCTGTGGGTGCCGTACTGGAAGGCGAGGATGCCGCCGCGGGACGGCTGCGGCACGAACCCGGTGAACCGGTCCGACCGGTACACCTCGGTCTGGTTGTAGTAGTAGGTCAGCGAGTAGGCGACGTCGTCGTAGAGGATCTGCTGGGCCTGCTTGATCACCTCGGCGCGCGCCTTCGGGTCGATCATCGTCTGCTGCTCGGCGTACAGCTTGTCGAACGCCTCGTTGCAGTAGAAGCTGTCCGACCAGCCCGCGGCGATCTCGCCGTCCTCCTCGGTCGACCGCTGGTCGCAGGTCATCACGGAGAGCTGGAAGTCGGGGTCGGGTTCGACGACCCAGCCCCACTCGAACAGGTCGAACTCGCCCTTGCCGAGCACCGCGGTGAGGTTGTCCTCGCTCATGATCGACACGACCGCGTCGATGCCGATCTCCTTGAGCCAGGAGCGCACGTACTCGGTGCTCTGCTTGGAATACTCGGAGCTGTCCCGGCCGAAGAGGCGGAACTTCAGCGCCTTGCCGTCCTTGGCCCGGATCCCGTCGGCACCCTTGGCGTAGCCCGCCGCGTCGAGGATCGAGTTCGCCTTGGCCAGGTCGAACGCGCGCTCGGCCGAACCCGGGTTCCAGTGCGTGTCGGCGTAGATCGGCGGGATGACCCCGGTCGCAGGGCTGCCGTGCCCGGCCAGCACCTTCGACACCAGCGTCTTGCGATCGATGGCGTGGTCGATGGCGAGCCGGACCTGCTTGTCCTTGAGCGCCGGGTGGCCGTCGCCGATCGCCTTGCCCTCGGTGGTCGCGGCGCCGAGGTTGTAGCCGATCTCGTTGAAGCCGTAGTACTTGGCGTCGTTGACGGTGATGCCCGGCAGGTTCACCAGCGTGTCGGCGATGGCCGCCGGCAGGTCCTGAGCCATGTCGATCTCGCCCTGCTTCAGGGCCTGGGACAGCGCGGAGTCGTCGGCGAACACCGTGTAGATCAGCTCATCGATCTTGGGTGCGCCCGCGAAGTGCTGCTTGTTGGCGGCGAACCGGTAGAACTGGCCCTTCTTCGCCTCCACCAGCTGGAACGGCCCGGAGCCGACAACGTCCTTGTCGTTGGCGTACGTCGCTGCGTCCTTGGCGCTGATCTTCGACCAGACGTGCTCCGGGACGATCGGCACCGAGAGCCGCAGCATGATCGGGCTGGGCTTCTCGGTCTCCATCACCACGGTGTGGTCGTCAGTGGCGCTGATCTTCGTGATGTTGTCGACGTAGCTGGCGTACTGGCCGTTGGCCGTCTCGTCGTCCTTGGCCCGCTGGAACGTGTAGACCACGTCCTTGGCGGTCAGGTCGACGCCGTCGGACCACTTCACACCCTGGCGAATGTGGAACGTCCAGGTCTTGCCGTCCGCCGAGGTCTCCCACTTCTCGGCCAGCCACGGCTCCGGGGAGAAGTCGCCGGCGGCGGAGACGGTGAGGTAGTCGTACATCAGCTGGTAGGCGTCGAAGGCGCTCGCGACGACACCCACGTACGGGTTGAGCGAGTCGATGTCCTGCTTCACGCCGATGACGAAGCTCGTCTTGCTGCGCTCGGCGGAGGAGCCCGGGGTGGGCGTCCCGTCGGCGGCGGCCGGGGAGGCGAGCGCGCCGAGGGCGGTCAGCGCGGCCACCGCCGCCAGTGCCACCCCGGCGCGCAAACGGCGCACTGACTGATTGGTCAACCAGGATCTGGGAGCAGGAGGGGTGCTGCTCATCGGTTCTCTCCTTGGTGCCCGGGGGCGTGGCGGGTAGGGTGCCCGGTCATGCCGCACGATCTCGACAACACCGCCGTCCCGCCGGTCGCCCCGCGCGAGCCCCACGAGCACGAGCTGCACGGACGCCGGTGGACCGACGATTACGGGTGGATGCGCGACCATTCCGACCCGCGGTTTCTCGCCTACCTGCGCGCCGAGCGCGGGTACTACGATGCCGCCGCGAACCGGTTGGAGGGCCTCCAGACCGAGGTCTTTCACGAGGTGGAGCGACGACTCCTTCCGACTGATGACTCAGTCAGTTGGAGACATGGTTCACGTTTCTACTACACCCGGACCGTCGCGGGAAGTGAGTACGAGCAGTTCTTACAAGCTGGTCATGACGGTGACTCGGACCGGGTGCTGCTCGACGGGGCCTGGCTGGCGGGTCCCGACGGGTTCGCCGAGATCGGATTGCGGGAGTTGAGCCCCGACAACACGCTCCTGGCGTATTCAGTGGATACCACCGGTGATGAGGTGTATCGATTGAAGTTCCTCCAGTTGGCGACGTTGACTGACCTTTCGGAGGAACTCCCGCGTACGTACTACACGGGGGCGTGGAGCGCCGACTCCGGCACGTTCTTCTACACCGTGCACGACGACCTGTTCCGCCCCCACCAGGTGTGGCGGCATCTCATCGGCACGTCTCCCGAAGCGGACGTGCTGGTCCTGCAGGAGGACGACGCCCGGTTCGACCTGACCGTGCAGACCACCCGGGACTTGCGCTGGATCATGATCGAGGCGCGCAGCCGGGACACCGCCGAGTGGCGGATGATCCCCGCCGACGCCCCGCATACGGCCCCGGTGCTCGTCGCGCCGCGGCGCAAGGGCGTCGACTACAGCGTCGACCACGCCGACGGGCGGCTGGTCATCGTCACCGACGACGGCGCGCCCGAGTTCCGGGTGATGTCCGCGCCGGTGGCGACCCCCGGCCCGGAGCACTGGACCGAACTGCTCGCGCCGCGGCCGGGCGAGCGGATCACCGCCTGCCACGCGCTGCGTCGGCACTGGCTGGTCGAGCTGCGCCGCGACGGCTTCCCGCTGCTGCGGGCCGTGGACCGGGCGACCGGGGCGGTGGTCGAGATGGCCGCGGAGATCGACGCCGGGCACATCCGGCTGGCCACCCCGGTGGAGTACGGCGACACCACCGTCACGGTCGTCGTCGAATCCCTGACCGAACCGCCGTCCTGGCACTCCGTCGACCTCTGCACCGGCGTACGCGAGCTGCGCAAACGCCGCGAGGTGCCGGGCTACGACGCGACGGCGTACCGGACCGCGCGACGGCACGCGACCGCCCCGGACGGCACCGCCGTGCCGGTGACCCTGGCCTGGCGCGCGGACACCCCGCTCGACGGCACCGCCCCCGCCCTGCTCTACGGGTACGGCGCCTACGAGTCCGTATTGGACCCCGAGTTCGATCCGGTGCTGCCGAGCCTGCTCGACCGCGGGGTGGTGTACGCGCTGACCCACCCGCGCGGCGGCGGCGAGAACGGCCGCCGCTGGTGGCTCGACGGGCACCTCGCCGCGAAGGCCAACACCTTCACCGACCACCTCGCGGTCGCCGACTGGCTGGCCGACGGCATCGCCGACGGGTCGCGCCTGGCCACCCGCGGGCTGTCCGCGGGCGGCCTGCTGCAGGGCGCGGTCTACACGCGGCGGCCGGGACGCTGGGCCGCGGTCGTCGCCGAGGTGCCGTTCGTGGACGTGATCACCAGCATGCTCGACCCGGACATCCCGCTGACCGTCAACGAGTGGGACGAGTGGGGCGACCCCCGCAAGCCGGATGAGTTCGACTGGATGTGGGCGTACTCCCCCTACAACCACCTGCCGCAGGGCAGACGCCCGGCACTGCTCGCCACCGGCGCCCTGCACGACCCCCGCGTGATGGTCCACGAGCCCGCGAAGTGGGTCGCCCGCCTGCGCGCCACCGCCACCCCGGACGACGGCCCCCTCTACCTGCGCCCCGAACTCGGCTCCGGCGCCCACACCGGCCCCGCCGGCCGCTACGCCCACGCCCACTACGAAGCTGAAATCACCGCCTTCCTCCTATCCCACCTCCGATCCGCCGCCCTCTAGATCCCCCGACTTGCCTGGCACCTGTGCGTATCTTGGACGGCCTTTCGCACAGGTGCCGGGCAAGTCGAACGACCTTGGTGAGGCCGCCGCCCGGTCCGGTGTCGCGGGCGATGCGCACAATGCGGCCCTGGGCCGCGGTGTGGCGCGGGGCGGGACGCGCGTCCCGCGGGGCACCGGTCCGGGTCAGGCGAGGACGGCGAGCTGGTCGGCGCGGATCTCGCCGGACATCGGGCGACCGGCGACGAGGTGCTCGACCTCGGTGACGGCGTACGCGCCCAGGCGGCGGGCCTCGGTGCCCTGGACCCCGGCGAGGTGCGGGGTGATCCACACGTTGGGCATGGCGAACAGCGGGTGCCCGGCGGGCAGCGGCTCGGGGCTGGTGACGTCGAGCAGCGCGTCGATCCGGCCGTCGGCGCAGGCGCGGGTGAGCGCCTCGGTGTCGATGAGCGCCCCGCGCGCGGTGTTGATGACGATCGCGCCGTCGGGCAGCATGGCCAGCCGCCGCTCGTCGATCATGCGCACGGTCTCGGGCAGCTCCGGTGCGTGCAGGGTCAGCACGTCGCTGCGGCGGCACAGCTCGTCGAGCCCGACCGGCTCCGCGCCCAGCGCGGCCGCGTCCAGCGGGTCCAGGTGCGGGTCGCTGACCAGCACCCGGAACCCGGCCGTGCGCAGCCGCACGATGACGCGTCGGCCGATGCGGGACGCGCCGACCACCCCGATGACCCGCCCGTCGTTGCCCGCGCGCTCGTTGACCGCGAAGGTCGGCTGGCGGCCTTCGGCATATCGGCGGGCGAAGGCGAAGGCGCGCTTGCCCGCCAGCAGCAGCACCGCGAGGGTGAAGTCCACGACCGGCTCGGCGTTGGCGTCGGCGGCCGAGGAGACCGCGATGCCGCGGGCGAAGACCTCCGGGCCGACGTGCAGCTTCACCGAACCCGCCGCGTGCACGACCGCGCGCAGCCGGGGCATCGCGTCCAGCACGTGATCGTCGAGCCGGGGGCAGCCCCACCCGGTCAGCAGGATCTCCACCTCGGACAGCACCCCGGCCACAGCGTCGAATCCGCCGACCGGATCGGGCGTGAGCAGGCGCAACGAGCCGTCGAGCCGGGTCAGCAGGTCGGCGGGGAACACCGCGCCTGCCGCCGGCGGCGACATCACGATGAGCCCGGCAGGGCGGTCCGGCTGGCTCACGGCTTCTCCCTAGCGATCTTTAGTAAACGGTTGCTGTACGGATTCAGGACCGTAGCCGCATCCGTTTACGAGGTCAACACTGGGTTTGCGTGCCGATTGCAACGAGATGGAAACGACGACTTGACGTCGTCATAGAAACCGGTTTAGTTTCTGTCTCCGCCGGGGACGGTGATCTGAGCCACTTCCCCGGCATCACTCCCGGGCCCCAGGGTCGGGGCTCTGAACTGCGAAAACCTCCGCTACGATCCATTCCCCCCGCAAAGGAGCGGTCATGAAGACCCGATCGATGAAGGCAGCCGCGACGCTCGCCGGCGCCATGGTTTCCATGGCTCTGGTCGCGACCGGCTGCAGCAAGGGCACCGACACCCCCGCCGACAAATCCGCCGTCACCGAGGTCACCTTCTGGTCCTGGCTGCGCGCCTCGCAGGAGGTCACGGACGCGTTCAACAAGACCCACACCGACGTGCAGGTCAAGTTCGAGCAGATCCCGGGCGGCGCCGAGGGTTACGGCAAGCTCACCAACGCGGTCAAGGCGGGCAACGCGCCGGACGTGGCCACGGTCGAGTACGCGATGCTCCCGGACATGCTGGCGCAGGGCAACCTGGCCGACATCTCCGGCGACATCACCGACCTGGTGAAGTCGAAGTACCCGGCCCCGATCCAGGAGCTGGTGACGCTGGGGGGCAAGACCTGGACCGTGCCGCTTGACGCGGGCGCGATGGTCATGTTCTACCGCAAGGACCTCTTCGAGCAGCACAAGATCGCCGTGCCGAAGACCTGGGACGAGTTCAAGGCCGCGGCCGAGGCCGTGAAGAAGGCCGACCCGAAGTCGCGCATCACCGACTGGAACCAGACCGACTCGGCTAACTTCGTGTCGCTGAACTGGCAGGCCGGCGCGAAGTGGTTCGGCATCCAGGGCGACTCCTGGAAGGTCACCCTCGACTCCCCCGAGTCGCAGAAGGTCGCCGGCTACTGGCAGGACCTGATCACCAAGGACCTGGTGACCAACGTCCCGGCGGAGGAAGTGCAGAAGCGCAAGGCCGCCGGCCAGGTGTGGACCCAGCTCGGCGGCGCGTGGGCCGCGGGCGGCCTCAAGGCGGGCCTGCCGGACCAGGCCGGCAAGTGGGCCTCGGCCCCGCTGCCCTCGTGGGACGCCGCCCCGGCGTCGGCCATGGTCGGCGGCTCGTCCTTCGGCGTGAGCAAGACCAGCAAGAAGAAGGAAGCCGCGCTGAAGTTCATCACCTGGATGACCACCACCCCGGAGGGTATCCAGGCCCGCCTGGCCAGCGGCGCCAGCTCGACGCTGCCCGCCATCCCGGAGCTGGCCGACGTCGCCGCGAAGAACTTCGACACCACGTTCTTCGGCGGCCAGGACATCTACGCGGTGGCCAAGACCGCGCTGCCGACCATCAAGACCGGCTGGGTGTGGGGTCCGGGCATGCGCGGCGTGTTCGACGGTATCGGCGAGCAGTTCAAGCTCGTGCAGACGGGCAAGCAGCAGCTCCCGGCCGTGTACGGCCCGGTGCAGACCAAGACGATCGCCGACCTGAAGGGCCGCGGCATCAACGCGTCCTGACGATCACGGGGCGGGCGGCGCTGTCCTCGGGCAGCGGCGCCCGCCCCGCTCTAGCTGCTGAAAGGAGGTGCGCTCATGCCCCCCACCCGTTCCGGCCTGGCCCGCCGCCAGTACGGCGTCGCCGCGCTCTTCACCGCCCCGTTCTTCCTGCTGTTCTTCACCTTCACCCTCGCGCCGATCGGGTACGGCGGCTGGCTGAGCCTGCACCGCGAGCAGACGTCGGGCCTCGGCCTCGGCGGCGAGCCCGAGCAGGTCTTCGTCGGCCTGGACAACTTCACCAGGGCGCTGACCGACGGGCAGTTCCTCGGCAGCTTCGTGACGGTCGGCGTCTACTGCCTGGTCTACATCCCCGTCATGATCGGCATCGCGCTGGTGCTGGCCCTGCTGCTCGACTCGGCGTACGCCCGCGCCAAGCGCTTCTTCCAGCTCGCGCTGTACCTGCCGAACATCGTGCCCGGCCTGATCGCCGCGATGATCTGGACGTATCTGTACACCCCGGGCCTGTCCCCGATCATCGACGCGCTGGAGCAGGTCGGCATCCCGTTCCACCTCGGCTCGGACGCCGGGGCCGTCGGCGCGGTGGCCAACCTGACCACCTGGATGCACACCGGCTACAACGTCATCATCTTCTTCGCCGCGCTGCAGGCCGTGCCGCGCGAGGTCATCGAGGCCTCCACCGTCGACGGCGCCGGGCAGATCCGCATCGCGTGGTCGGTCAAGGCGCCGATGATCCGCGGCGCGGTGGTGCTGGCGGTCCTGTTCACCGTCATCGGCGCGATGCAGCTGTTCACCGAGCCGTTCATCGTGCGCGACGCGGCCACCACCATCGACCAGGCGTGGACCCCGAGCCTGTACATCTACCAGCTCACCAAGGCGTACGACATGGGCGGCGCGGCCGCGGCCTCGCTGATCCTGACCGTGGTGCTTGCCGTGGCGTCGTTCCTGGTCACCCGATTCTCGAAGAAGGGCGCGACGCTATGAGCCCCTCGCAGACGCTGACCCGCCCCGACCGGGCGGCCTCCGCCGACCACGCGACCCGGCCCGGCGACCGGCGGCGCACCCGGTCCGCCTCCCCGCTGCTGGGCAGAGGCGTCGTCAACGGCGTGCTCATCGCCGCCATGCTGTGGACCGTGCTGCCGCTGACGTGGCTGGTCGTCGCGGCGACCAAGGGCTACGCCGACCTGTACTCCACCGGCGGGTTCGAATTCGCCCGGGTGCGGCTGTGGGAGAACCTGGTCGCGCTGTTCACCTTCAACGACGGGCTGTTCCTGCGCTGGCTGCTCAACAGCTTCCTCTACGCCGGCGTCGGCGCGCTGGTCAGCTCGATGATCTCGATCCTGGCCGGGTACGCCTTCGACAAGTTCCGGTTCCCCGGCAAGGAGCGCTGGTTCGGGCTGGTGCTGCTGGGCGTGCTGGTGCCCGCCGCGGTCACCACGGTGCCGCTGTACCTGATGGCCTCGGATCTGGGCCTGACGAACAGCTTCTGGGGCGTGTTCCTGCCCGGCCTGGCCAGCCCGTTCGGGGTGTACCTGGGCCGGGTGTTCAGCCAGGCGTACGTGCCGGACGAGCTGCTGGAGGCCACCCGGGTCGACGGCGCGGGCGAGCTGCGCACCTTCTGGCAGATCGCGTTCCCGCTGCTGCGCCCGGCCTTCGCGACGCTGTTCCTGTTCGGCTTCACCGGCGGCTGGAACGCGTTCTTCATGCCGCTGCTGATGCTGTCCGACCACGAGCTGTACCCGGTCGGCCTGGGCCTGTTCATGTGGCGGCAGCTGATCAACACCGATCAGGACCTGTACTACCCGCTGCTGATGACCGGTTCGCTGGTGGCGATCCTGCCGCTGATCGTGGCGTTCTTCAGCCTCCAGCGCTACTGGAAGGCCGGCCTCACCGCCGGTGCGGTGAAGTAACCACCCCTACCGCCCCCACCGGCCGCGATGATCGCCGTTTCGTGTCGGAACCTCGGGTCCTACCGCAGGTTCCGACACGAAACGGCGATCAAGCCGTTCCTTCGTCTCGCCTCAGATCAGGGGGCGGACGGAGTCGCGCATGGCGATGTGGGTGCCGAGCATGACGTGCTGGCGGGCGGAGCCATCGCCGCGCTGGAGGGCGAGTTTGACGGCGGTGCGGCCGAGTTCCTCGTGCGGGAGGTGGACGCTGGTCAGGGCCGGCGTGAGTTCGGGGGCGAACGGGGTGTCGTCGTAGCCGATCACGGAGACGTCGTCGGGGACGCTCTTGCCCGCCGCGCGCAGCGCCCGCATCGCCCCCGCGGCGACGAAGTCGTTGGCGGCGAAGATCGCGGTGAACTCCACGCCGTCGGCCAGCAGGCGCTGGACCTGGCGGAAGCCGGAGTCCTGGCTCATGTCGCCGTGGGTGATCAGCGCCGGGTCGACGGGCGTCCGGAAGGCCTCCAGGGCCCGGCGGTAGCCGTCGAGGCGGGCGTCGAAGGTCGTGTTGCCGATCGGGCCGCCCAGCATCGCGATCCGGCGGTGGCCCGAGGAGAGCAGGTGGCTGGTGGCCGAGAACGCGCCGCCGGCGTTGTCGTACTCGACGGTGATGGCAGGGAAGTCCGGGCCGAGCGAGGGGCGGCCGCACAGCACCAGGCGGCTGCCCGCGTCCTCCAGGCCCTTGGCATAGCGGTACATGCGCTCGCGGTAGTCGTCGGTCATGTTCACGCCGCCGACCAGGATGACCGCGTCGGCGTGCTGCTCGCGCATCAGCTTGACGATCTCCAGCTCGCGGTCCGGGTCGCCGTGCGTGGTGCACACCAGGCACAGCCGGTCGGACTCGGTGGCCTGGTATTCCACGCCCGAGGCGATGAACGCGAAGAACGGGGTGACCACGTCGTACATGACCAGCGCGACGACGTTGGAAGTGGAGCCGGACAGCGCCCGCGCGTGGGCGTTGACGACGTAGTCCAGCTCGCGCACGGCCCGCTGGACCTTGGTGCGGGTGGCGTTGGCGACGGGGTAGTCGCCGGAGAGCACCCGGGACACGGTCGCCACCGACACCCCGGCCATCGCCGCGACGTCGCGAATGGTGGGCCGCTTGTTCATAGGAACCCCAGAAGGATGAGGAGAGCAGGGGAAACGATTCTAGAAAGCGTTTACCCTACGCGTCCTCATCCGTTCTGTCCACGCCGGTCGACAGGCAGACCGTTCCGCGCGAAGGAATCCTTCAGCCGGTGACGACCTGCAGGAACGCGGGCCGGGTGGCGTTGCTGCGGCTGTTGAGCACCGTCGCCCGGCCGACCGCCGCCTGCCACAGCCCGATGGTCGCGGTCCTGTCCCCCGCGCACTCGGCCTGCACGAACGGCGTGACGTCGAGCGGGATCCAGTCGGCGACCTGGCACAGGGGCGCCGTGGACAGCTGGGCGCCCAGCGCCGGTGCGGTGTTCCAGGTGATCCCGGACTCGGTCCAGCTGTCGGCGCTGACGGCGTACGCGCTGATGCTGGTGTGGGTGCCGACGGAGTCGGCGGTGTTGCCGCTGACCCAGAGCACCGCCCGCTTCGGCGCGGCGGCCAGCGAGGTGAGGTCGAACTTGAGGAACGCCTTGCGGGCGTATCCCACGCCGTCGTTCTTCACCTCCAGGGTGGCGCCGTTGTAGTTGGTGGTGGCGTAGCTGCCGTCGCGGGTGTGCGCGTCGGCGGTGGGCGACAGGCTCAGGTGCCGGCCGCCGGTGACGGGGCCGCCGGTGCCGAAGGTGATGCTCCGGGAGCCGCCGAGCGCGCCGCCGACCTCGGCCACCAGTGTGATCGGGTTGAGTCCGGTGACGGTGATGCGCCCGTCGCCGGAGGCGGTGCTGAAGCCGCTGCGGGCGATGGTGACGGTGACCGTGGTGGCGTTGCGGGTCGGGTCGGCCACGGTGACCTTGAGCTGGCCGCCGGACTCGCGCATCAGCACCGAGCAGGGGGCGCTGACCGTGATCGGCCCGGCGGTGCCCGCGGCGAAGAAGTTCGCGGCGGTGATCCCGGTGGCGGTGTCGCTGATCGCCTGTGCGTTCGCCGTGTTGGCGAGCACGGTGACGGTGGGTGAGGCGGCGCGGGCGGCGGTCGTGGCGGTGTCCGCGCCGGGCAGCAGGTGGTAGCTGTAGGAGCCCGCGGTCGGGTTGACGCCGTGGTCGACGTACAGCGTGAGGTATTTGCGGGTCAGCACCTCGGTGGTGCCGCCGGTGTTGATCTGCGACCAGCTGCCGGAGCGGGACTCGCGCAGTGCCTTGACCGTCGCGCCGCCGGGGAACACGATCCCCGCGAAGGCGTTGTGCGCCCAGTTCACCCCGGTGAAGGTGGCCGAGCCGAGGGTCGCGAGCTGGGTCGCGCCGTTGATGTACAGCGGCTGGTTGCCGGTGCCGCCGCCGAGGTTGCGGTTGTCCACGACGGTCTCGACCGCGACGCCGTCGGTGCTGCTGATGCCCGCGCCCAGGCAGACGATGCCGTCGTCGAGGCAGAACCACGACTTCTTCGCCTGCAGCGTCGACTCCAGGCCGCGGGTGTCCTGGCCGAGCGCGGCGAAGGTTCCGTCGGAAGCGCCGCCGACCCAGCTGGTGCCGGGGTCGGGTGCGCCCCAGGTGCCGCCCGCGCCGTCGGCGAGCGCCTTCTTCGACACCGTCGTGCCGGGCAGCCGGTACGGGTCCACGGTCGGCCAGAACGCGTCCGAGTACTGCCCGTTGCCCCAGGTCGAGCCCCAGTACGACAGCATGCCGTTGTTGGTGTGCCAGCCCTTGAGGTGCTCGCCGTTGCCGGTCTCGTAGTAGGTGGTGCGCTTGGAGCACATGGCGATGGACGCGGCCCAGCCCGCGCGGCGGTGCACCGCCTGGTCCTGCGCGGCGAGCAGGCGGTGGCTGACGGGCTCCGCGACGGCGGTGACCGACGCGCTGTCGCGGATCGCGAGGCACGCGGCCAGGGTCGGCACGCTCAGCGTCTGGTCGTCGGCGAGGTTGCCCCAGTACTCGCGCTGGATCCAGCCCTTGACCATGCCCCGCCACAGCGCGGCCTCGGCCGTGGACGCGGCGTCGGCCATCCGCACGAAGCTCGCGACAAGGCCGTGGCCGCGCACGTGGTCGTCACCCTGAATGCCCAGCGGGTCCTGCAGGGACAGGCCGCGGCTGACGCCCCGGCCGCTGACGCAGTCCATGACGAGGCCGTTGTAGATGAACGGGGCCCAGGAGCGGGTCATCGCGTCGAAGGCGATCTGCCGGTGGGGGTCGCTCACCGCCCAGGTCGACCCGGCCAGCAGGCCGAACAGCCCCGCGAGCCCGGACAGCAGCGCCGCGCCGTAGGTCCCCTGGTAGGGCACCACGCCGTGCTGGATGAAGGAGCCGTCCTCGTAGTAGCCGTCGCCGGTGCGCACATACGTGAAGATCGGAGAGAGACCGTCCCGCCCGGCGATGATCTTCGCGGCGTTCTTGCCGAGGATGCCGCGCCGCACCACCACGACACACACGTCGGAACGGTTCGCGCCGGTGCTCGCCCCGCCGTTGAGCAGCGGCGACACCGACGGGGTGAAGGTGTCCACGGCGGCGAGCCAGTCGGCGACCTGAGTGGCGGTGAGGTGGTCGTAGACGAGCGCCATGATGTCGAGCAGCGTTTGCGGGGTGCCGATGTTCCAATCCCACCAGTTGCCGAACCAGCTGGTCGACGGCTTGAAAATCTTGGTGTGCAGGTAGTCGAGACCGGTGACGATCTGACCGAGCAGGGTCGCGTCGCCGGTGAGGCCGGTGCCTGGCTGCGCCCAGGCCATCGCCATGGCACGCAGGCGGGAGTAGCTGCCGGTGACCGAGGACGAGACGTCGAGCGGCAGGTCCGGCCACAGCGCGGCGCCGCCGGGGGTCATCGCGGCCCGGCGCTGGGTCGCGATCTCGCCGATCACGGCCAGGCGCGAGGCGTACGGCTCCACCGCCGGGTTGAAGCCGGTGCCGGTGATGCTGTCGCGATACCGCAGGCGCAGCGTGTCGTACTCGTCGGCGGCGTACGCCGGGCCGGCCGGGAGCAGGGGCAGGGTCAGCGCGCCCAGTGCGGAGGCGCTGCCTGCCCGCAGCAGGTGACGGCGGGACAGGTGCATGATCCATCCTCTTTACGTCAGTACTACAGCGGACTTACGTAACCGTTTCCCCCATCGATGACGCAGAAGATAGGGCATGTGCTCTCCGCCACACAAGAGAAATCGGAAAACGTTCTCTCCCGTCGCCGGGCACACCGCCGCTGACCATTGCCTGACAACGGGCATCCGCCAGTTGTGGATCTTGACTACTGTTAAGAAGCTGTACTACGGTCACCCTGTTGTTCCCGAAATCGTTTTCTAGGCGTCGTTACCTGGAGGAGCCGCCGTGCTGATCCCGCAACCCCTCTCGTACGCGCCGGCCCCGGGACAGCGGACGCTCACCCCGCAGACCACGGTCAGCGCCCCAGCAGAGATCGCCGACCTGCTCCGGGAGCTGCTCGGCCCGGCCACCGGCCTGCCGCTGGCCGACGGCGGCGACGACGCCGAGCTGGCCTTCACCCTGGACGACACGGCCGGACTCGGCGACGAAGGCTACCGGCTCACCGTCGACGGCACCGGCGTGCGCGCCGTCGCGGGCACCCTCGCCGGGCTGCGCTGGGCCGTGCAGGCACTGCGCCAGCTGCTGCCCCCGCAGGCGTACGCGGCGACCCCCGCCGCCGGGATCGCGTGGACCCTGCCGTACACGCAGATCGAGGACCGGCCCCGGTATCCGTGGCGCGGCATCATGGTCGACGTCGGCCGCTGGCACCAGCCGGTGTCCTGGCTGCGCACCGTGGTCGACCTGCTCGCCATGCACCGGATGAACACGCTGCACCTGCACCTGACCGAGGACCAGGGCTGGCGCTTCGAGGTGAAGCGATACCCGCGGCTGACCGAGGTCGGCGCGTGGCGGCGGGAGTCGCCGATCGGCCACGAGAACATCAAGCAGGCCGACCGCACCCCGCACGGCGGCCACTACACCCAGGACGAGCTGCGCGAGCTGGTCGCGTACGCGGCCCGGCGCGGGGTGACCGTGGTGCCCGAGATCGACCTGCCGGGGCACACCACCGCCGCCATCGCCGCCTACCCCGAGCTGGGCAACAACCCCGGCACGCAGCTGGCCACCGGCACCCGGTGGGGCATCTACGACACGGTGCTCAACTGCGACGACGCCACCGTGCAGTTCATGAAGCACGTGCTGGACGAGCTGGTCGACGTGTTCCCGTCGACGCTGATCCACCTCGGCGGCGACGAGGTGCCACCCGCGGAGTGGTCGGCCAACCCGGGCGCGCGGGCGCGCATGAAGGAGCTCGGACTGACCGAGCCGGAGGACCTGCTCGGCTGGTGGATCTCCGAACTGGCCGCGCACCTGCGCGAGCACGGCCGCCGGGTGGTGGTCTGGGACGAGCTGGTCGGCCGGGGCGCGCCGGCCGAGGCCGTGGTCATGGCGTGGCGGCACCAGGACCACGTCACCGCCGCCCTGGCTGCTGGGCACGACGTCGTCGCCACCCCGTGCGAGCACGTCTACCTCGACTACTACGAGTCCGACGCGCCCGGCGAGCCGGTGAACATCGGCGGCCTGCTGCCGCTGGAGAAGGTGTACGCCTACCAGCCCGAACCCGACGAGCTGCCGGCCGGCGCCAACCGGGTCCTCGGCGTGCAGGGCAACCTGTGGGGTGAGTACCTGCCGACGGTCGGCCGGGCGGCGTACAACCTGCTGCCGCGGATGTCCGCGGTGGCCGAGGCGGGCTGGGGCACCCGCACCGAGCTGGGCGACTTCCGGCAGCGGCTCGACGTGATGCTGGCGCGCTTCGACGCGCTCGGCGTCGCGTACCGCCGCCCGGAGCCCTACCCGGCGGCGCAGTAGCGACGTAGTCTGCTGGGCACCGCGACCGGAGCACCGGCCGCGGTGCCCGGTGGGAGGGGAACACGTGCGCGCGGTCGCCTATGACGGTTTCGGACAGCAGCCCGACGTGCGTGAGCTGCCCGAACCGACGGCGCTGCCGCACGGTTGCGTGATCAAGGTCGAGGCGACCGGGCTGTGCCGCAGCGACTGGCACGGCTGGATGGGCCACGACCCCGACATCGCGACGTTCCCGCACGTGCCCGGCCATGAGCTGGCCGGGACCGTGCACGCCGTCGGCGCGGACGTCACCGGCTGGCGGGTCGGCGACCGGGTGACCGTGCCGTTCGTCTGCGGCTGCGGTGGCTGCGAGCCGTGCCGCCGGGGCGCGCCGCAGGTCTGCGAGCACCAGACCCAGCCCGGCTTCACCCACCGCGGCTCGTTCGCCGAGTACGTCGCGATCGACCACGCCGACCTCAACCTGGTCGGCCTGCCCGAGCAGCTGTCATATGCCGCCGCGGCAGCGCTGGGCTGCCGGTTCGCCACGGCGTACCGCGCGGTGGTGGCGCAGGGGCGGGTCGCCGCAGGGCAGTGGGTCGCCGTCTACGGCTGCGGCGGCGTCGGGCTGTCGGCCGTGATGATCGCCGCCGCGTACGGCGCGCGGGTCGTCGCCGTCGACGTCTCCCCGGGCGCGCTCGACCTCGCCCGGCAACACGGCGCCGAGGCCTGCGTGAACAGCCGCGAGACCGATCCGGTCGCGGCGGTGCGCGAGCTGACCGGCGGGGCGCACCTGACCGTTGACGCCCTGGGCAGCCCGGCGACCTGTGCCGCGGCCATCCTGAGCCTGCGGCGCAGCGGTCGGCACGTGCAGGTCGGCCTGCTCCCCCACGGCGCGCCCGAGCTGCCGATGGGCCGGGTCATCGGCTGGGAGCTGGAGATCCTGGGCAGCCACGGCATGGCCGCCGCCGACTACGGTCCGATGCTCGACCTCGTCGTGTCCGGGCGGCTGCGCCCCGACGCGCTGGTCACCCGCACCATCGGCCTCGACGAGGTGCCCGCGGCGCTGACCGCGATGGGCGAGGCGCCCCCGACCGGCATCACCGTCATCACCCCGCGAGCCCTTGCCTGAACGGTCGCTCACCCCGCCTAGTACGGTGTCCGAGTGCTGTTCCGTACCTGGGACCAGCCTTTCGACAACGACGGGCGGGCCGAAGCGACCGTCGAGGTGACCGACCACGTCGGTGTCGCGCACGTCGTCGTCAGCGAGCACCGGCTCGTCAAGCAGGTGCTGGCCGACCCGGACACCTTCCGGCCCGACAACGCCCTCGACGCGATCAGCCCCATGCCGGTCAGCGCGCTGCGTGTGCTCGCCTCGTACGGCTTCAAGCTGCCCGCCACGCTGGCCAACAACGGCGGCGTGTCCCATCCGGCGATCCGTGAGATCACCGCGCAGGCCCTGCACCCGGCTCGGGTCGAGGCGTTGCGCCCCTGGCTGACCGGAGTGGTCCGGCGCCGCGTCGCGACACTGGCCGCGCGGCTGCGCACGGGCGAGCCCGTCGACCTGTACGCCGACCTCGCCGCCGACCTGCCCCTGCTGGTGCTGGCGAAGCTCGTCGAGCTGCCTGACGCCGAAGCGGCCGTGGTCAAGGAGTTCTCCCGGGCCGCGCTGGAGCTGTTCTGGGCCCCGCTCGACACGCCCCGGCAGCTGGCACTGGCCGAGACCGTCGGCCGGTTCCACACGGTGCTGCGCGACTTCGCTGCCACGGCCGGCGGCATGGTCGGCGAGCTGCGCGCGCACACCGCCGAGGCCGGGCTGCCCAAGGAGACGCCGGTCGGGGCGTTGTTCTTCCTGCTCGTGGCCGGGCAGGAGACCACCTCGCAGTTCCTCACCCTGCTGCTGCACCGGCTGTCCGGCGAGCCCGCCGTGCTCGACGGCCTGGCCCGGGGCACCGTGGGCGTGGACGACGTGGTCGAGGAGGGGCTGCGGCTCGTGCCGCCGATCCCCACCTGGCGGCGGGTGGCCGCCCGGGACACCGAACTCGACGGCTTCCCGGTGCGCGCCGGTGCGAGCGTCGTGCTGTGGCTGGCCCGCGCCGGGCTCGCGGTCGCCGAGCACCCGCACGACTTCGTGCCCGGCCAGCGCGGCTCGCGGCGTCACCTGGCCTTCGGCGCGGGCGCGCACCGCTGCGTCGGCGCGCAGCTGTCCCGCATGGAGGCCGCCGTCGTCGTCGCCGAGACCGCACCCCTGCTCCGCGACATCGAGGTCGTCCGCGCCCCCTGGTGCCCGGACAACCTCAGCTTCCGCATGCCCGACACCTTCACCATCCGCCGCCCCTGACCCGCCCGCCGGCGCGGCGCGGCTCATGATCGTCGGACTTGCCTGGCACTCGTGCGTATCTTGAAGGCCCATTCCCACAGGTGCCAGGCAAGTCGAGTGACCTTGGTGGGGTGGGTGGCTGCGGGGGTACGGCGCCGGGTCAGTCCTCGTCGGGCTCGGCCAGGGTGCGCGGGTCGTCGCAGTCGCCGTACAGGGTGGGGCTGAGCCAGCCGGGGGCACTGCGGCGGAAGACCCCGGGTTCGATGTCGCCGGCGCCCTCGGGGAGCAGACCGTCGAGCTCTTCGGGCAGGTCGGACAGGTTGGCGTAGTGGACGAGTTCGGGGCGGCCGGGCCACGCGCCGAGCACGACACGGCCGGCGATGTTGCGGCGGGCCATCGCCTCCAGGGTCAACGCGGTGTGGTTGAGGGTGCCCAGGCCGGCCCGCGCGACGACGACCGCGGGCGCGGACAGCGCGACCGCGAGGTCGGCCAGCGACCACACCGCGCCACCGGGGTGCAGGCCCATCGGCACCAGCAGCCCGCCCGCGCCCTCGACGAGGGTCAGCTCGTGCTCGGCCGCGATGCTCTTGACCTGGTCGATGATCGCGAACATGTCGAGCGGCGGCAGGCCGGCGACCCGGGCGGCGGCGGTCGGCGCGAGCGGGTCCGGGTACTCGGCGAGGGTGACCGTGGTGGCGGGGGCGGCCAGCCGGGCCACCACCGCCATGTCGGGCACCTCGCCGTAGGAGGGGTCGATGCCCGTCTGCGCGGGTTTGACCACCGCGGTGCGTACCCCCGAAGCGGTTGCCGCGGCGGCGATCGCGGCTGTGGTGATGGTCTTGCCCACCCCGGTGTCCGTGCCCGTGACCAGCACGATCCCCGTCAGCGCCGTCATGGCCGCACCTCCACGATGATCTCCAAGGCCCGCGCGAAGTCCGCCGCGGGCACGCCTGCGTTGATCGTCAGCCGCAACCGCGAGCGACTGTCCGGTGTGGACGGCGGGCGGAAGCACCCTACTGCCACGCCCTTTTCCCGGCAGGCCCCGGCCCAGGCCCAGGCCTGCTCGGCCGACGGGGCCTCGACGGACACCACACCACCCGCCGGGTCGGTGACGGTCAGGCCCGCCGCCCGGCACGTGTCGCGGATCGCGGCCGCGCGTTCGTGCAGCACCGCGCGCAGCGGCGCGCCGTCGAGGGCGAGGTCGAGCGCCGCGCCCACCCCGGCGGCGATCGCGGGCGGCAGCGCGGTGTCGAAGATGAAGGTCCGGCCGGTGTCGACCAGGTGCCGGATCAGCGCGGCGGGTCCGGCGACCACGCCGCCCGCACCACCCAGCGCCTTGGACAGGGTCGCCGTGACGATCACGTCGGGCTCACCCGCGAGTCCGGCCGCGACCACGCCGCCGGACCCCTGCGGGCCGAGCACGCCGAGCCCGTGCGCGTCGTCGACGAGCAGCAGCGCCCCGTGTGCGCGGGAGGCCGCGTGCAGCTCCGCCAGCGGGGCGAGATCTCCGTCGACGGAGAACACCGACTCGGTGAGCACCACCGCGGGCCGGCCGGGGTGCGCCGCGAGCACGCGGCCCGCGTCGGCCGGGTCGCCGTGCGCGAACGTCACGGTCTGCGCCCCGGCCAGCCGGCAGCCGTCGATCAGCGAGGCGTGGTTGTGCGCGTCGGAGACCAGCAGCGTGTTCGGGCCGCACAGGGCCCGGATCGCGCCCAGGTTGGCCAGGTAGCCGCTGGAGTAGACCAGCGCCTGCTCGGCCCCCAGCCACGCGGCGAGCGCGGACTCCAGCGCGGTGTGCGCGTCGGTGCTGCCGCGCACCAGCCGGGAGCCGGTCGCGCCGAGGCCATACTCGTCCAGCGCGGCCGCCGCGGCGGCCCGCACCCGCGGGTGGCGGGCCAGGCCGAGGTAGTCGTTGCCGGCGAGGTCGACGAGAGCGTCGTCACCGGCGCGCGGACGCAGTTCCCGGCGCAACCCGGCGCGTTCGCGCAGGTCGGCCTTGCGGCGTAGCGTCGCCAGCCAGTCGCCCATGGTTCAACCCATCCATACCTCAGTCACTCGGCCTTTGGCCGACCCGAACAGGCCGCGTTGTAGGGTACGCCCATGTCGACCAGCTCAGTATCGGTACTCGACCGCGCCCGCACCCGTGTCCTCGCCGAGGGACAAGGCCTCGAAGAGGCCGACATCCTCGAAGTGCTCCGGCTGCCCGACGAGGACATCCCCGCCGCGCTCCAGCTGGCCCACGAGGTCCGCATGCGCTGGTGCGGGCCCGAGGTCGAGGTCGAGGGCATCGTGTCGCTGAAGACCGGCGGCTGCCCCGAGGACTGCCACTTCTGCTCGCAGTCGGGCCTGTTCTCCTCCCCCGTGCGCTCGGTGTGGCTGGACATCCCGTCGCTGGTGAAGGCCGCCCAGCAGACGGCGGCCACCGGCGCGAGCGAGTTCTGCATCGTCGCGGCCGTACGCGGCCCGGACGCCAAGCTCATGCAGCAGATGCGCGACGGCGTCAAGGCGATCAAGGAGGCCGTCGACATCAACGTGGCGGCGAGCCTCGGCATGCTGAGCCAGGAGCAGGTCGACGACCTGGTGGACATGGGCGTGCACCGCTACAACCACAATCTGGAGACCTGCCGGTCCTACTTCCCGAACGTGGTCACCACGCACTCGTGGGAGGAGCGCTGGGGCACTCTGAAGATGGTGCGCGACTCCGGCATGGAGGTCTGCTGCGGCGGCATCATCGGCCTCGGCGAGACCCTGGAGCAGCGCGCCGAGTTCGCGGCGCAGCTCGCCGAGCTGCAGCCCGACGAGGTGCCGCTGAACTTCCTCAACCCCCGGCCGGGCACCCCGCTGGGCGACCAGCCGGTGATGGACCCCAAGGACGCGCTGCGGGCCATCGCCGCGTTCCGGCTCGCACTGCCGCGCACCATCCTGCGGTACGCGGGCGGCCGCGAGATCACCCTGGGCGACCTGGGCACCCGTGAGGGCCTGCTGGGCGGCATCAACGCGGTGATCGTCGGCAACTACCTGACCACCCTCGGCCGCCCGGCGACCTCGGACCTCGACCTGCTGGCCGAGCTGAAGATGCCGGTCAAGGCCCTGTCCGCGACGCTGTGAGGCCGACCGTGGAGACGGCCTACTGCGACCGCTGCGGCGAACCCGCCGACGGCGCGCCGCACCACGGCTGCCAGGCGGCCCGCGAGCTGGAGCCGCCGCGCTTCTGCACACACTGCCGCCGCCGGATGAAGGTCCAGGTCGTGCCCACCGGCTGGACCGCCACCTGCGTCGAGCACGGCACCCTGTCGGACCACTGACCACCACCCCGCACCGCGCGCCGCGTCCATCTCAGGCCGCAACTCTTTAGGAGTTGCGGCCTGAGCACGTCCCGGACGGCGCGACTCTTCAAGAGTTGCGCCGGTGTGGGAGGGCCGCGGCGCGCGGCGGCGTCAGGGCAGGGGGGTCGCGGGCGCCGGGGACGGTGGTGGGGGCGGGGCGTCGGGGAGCGCGATCAGGGTGTAGCGGGCCTTCAGCCAGGGCAGCAGCGTCCGGTACGCCACGATGGTGTCGGGTTTGCCGTTGTCGTGCGACAGCACGATCGAGCCGGGACGCACGTCCCGCTCCACCGCCGCGATGATGTGGTTCACCATCGCCGTGCCCTTACCGAACTTGGCGCTCTCCCAGTCGCGCGGGTCCACGTGCCAGTAGATCGACTTCATGCCCAGCTCGGACGCGATCCTCACCAGCTTGGTGGTGAAGTTGCCGCCGGGAGCGCGGAAGTACGCGACCCGGGCGCCGGGTGCGGCCCGCAGGATCATCTTGTTGGTGTTCTCCAGATCCTTGCGGATGTACGCGTCATCCCGCTTGGCCAGGTCGAACAGGTGCTGCCAGGAGTGGTTGCACAGGGTGTGGCCCTCGGCGGCGATCCGGGTGATCATCTCCGGGTGGTCCCGGGCCCGGAAGCCGACGACGCAGAAGGTGGCCTTCACCCCGCACTGCTTCAGCTCGTCGAGGATCTTGGGGGTGTTGATCGGGTCCGGCCCGTCGTCGAAGGTCAGCGCCACCGCGGGCGAGCCGGTCGACACCAGCGAGCCGCCGGGACCGGCGCCGCTCGCGACCGGCCTGGTCTGCGCGATCTTGCCCGTGCAGCTGATCGGCTTGGCCGAGGTCGCCGGCGGGGCCGGTTTGGGGGTCGGCGGCGCCGGGGCCACCGTCGGCGAGGCACTCGGCACCGACATCGACATCGACGGCGACGGGGCCGCGGTGGGCGTCACCGCCGGGGCGGGCGACGAGGTCGGGGTCGGGGTCGAGGCGGTGCCACCGGCCGCGGGCTTCGAGGGGGAGGCGCAGGCCGCGAGCGCGATCATGACGAACACAGCGACAACCGCGATGCGTCGTTGCATGCGAACTCCTGGGGGGAGGGGGTTCAGCGTGCCCCGACCATAGTCCATCTCCAGGCCCGATTGCAGCCTTGCTCAAGATCGATACCGGGCCGGCTCGGCCCGGCGGCCCGCCGGAGCGGTGGGTCGACGCCGTCACGCCGACCCACCCTCACCCCGACGGAGATGTTTGTCACGAGTTCTGGGATAACCCCAGGTCAGTGGCTGTCAGCCCAGGAGGCGGCGCAGGCCGCGTTTGCGGGCGGGCACCGGCTCGGCGGGAATCGGGGCGGGTGCGGACCCGGCCGGCGCGGTATCGCTCGCCGATGGGCGGCTCACTCCGTCCACGAGCTGCGGGTCGTGGCCGTCGAAGGCCAGGCCGTCCAGGTCGAAGTCCAGGTCGTCCTGGCCGAGGCCGTCGGGCGAGCCGAGGTCGCGGTCGGCGGCGAAGTCCGCCGCCGGTGCGGCGGCCGCGAACTGGCCGGTGATCGGGCAGCGGGCCGGTTCGCCCGCCACGGCGGTGCGCGGTTCCGGTGCGGTGCGCTGGGCCGGCACCGTCACCGCGGGTGTCGCGGTCAGCGACAGGTGCTGGGCGGACCTATCGAGGTAGAAGTTCGGCCGCTGGTCGGCCTCGGTGTAGTAGCGGTGGAACACCGGGGTGAGCCCGCCCGAGATGGGCGGCACGATCCAGGTCCAGTCCGCCGGGGTGGCCCGGCCCGCCCGGCGCTCGCGCTCGACGTGGGTCAGAAACAGGCGCGACTCGCTGTGGTGGTCGGTGACGCGGACCCCGGCGCGCTCGAAGGACCACAGCACCGCGCGGTTCAGCTCCACCAGTGCCCGGTCCCGCCACAGCGTGGACTCGCTGCTGGTGTCCAGGCCCAGGCGGGCGGCGATCACCGGGATCTGGTTGTACCGGTGGACGTCGGCGAGGTTGCGGGCGCCGATCTCGGTGCCCATGTACCAGCCCGAGAACGGCGCGAGCGGGTAGTCGACCCCGCCGATCGACAGCCGCATGTTGGCGATCGCCGGCACGGCGTGCCAGCGCAGGCCGAGCTCGGCGAACCAGCCGTACTCCGGGTGGGCCAGCGGCACCTCCAGCACCGCCGACTCGGGCAGCTCGTAGAGCCGGGGCTCGCCGTCGCCGGTCTGCAGCACCAGCGGCAGCAGGTCGAACGCGCTGCCCTTGCCGGTCCAGCCGAGCCTGGTGACGGCCGAGGTGAAGTGCTCGTACTGCGGGTCACCGGTCATGCCGTCACCGCTGCGGTAGCCGGCGTACCGGATGAGCTGGTCGTTCCACAGCCGGGTGACCGGGCGGCCCGGCACCGCCTGCCCGAAGATCGAGATGACCGCCCGCAGCTTGCCCCGGTTGTGTCCCTCGCCCGTGGCCGTGTGCAGGTGGCTGACGAGGTCGTCGAAGATTTGATCGGGCACCCGGTGCTGGCGGCGGTCGAGCACCGTGAGGCTGCGCCAGTAAACCCGGCCGATGCAGCGGCTGGCGTTGCGCCAGGCCATCCGGGCGCCGTGGACCAGCTCGGCGTGGGTGTGGGTGTAGGTCCCCAGCGCGGCGATCTGTTCGCGCACCACGGCGAGCCGCGGCTCGACCGGGCCGAGCTTCGGCAGCTCGGCGTAGCAGGCACGCAGGAACTCCTCGGCCTCGGCGAAGTCGACCGGCCGATCCGGGTGCCAGTCGGTCAACGGAGCGTCACGGTAGCCCGTGGGAGGTGTGTGAGGGGCGGTCATGAGTGAAATGGTGTGACGACCGCAAGTATGGCCATCGCACAATGTGTGCGACCGCCTACCAACGG
This sequence comes from Catellatospora chokoriensis, assembly GCF_011297315.1. NCBI lineage: Bacteria > Bacillati > Actinomycetota > Actinomycetes > Micromonosporales > Micromonosporaceae > Catellatospora > Catellatospora chokoriensis. Next base: position 179,538 of record NZ_JAAOTI010000002.1, on the reverse strand, counting down.
TCGATCACCTCACCCACCAGGTCACACGGCCGCACGCAGCTCGGACACCGCGATCGTGGCGCTGATGAGGGCGCCGTCCCGATCCGTGCGGGCCGGGTGGGGCAGCCGTTTCATCGTCCGCAGCATCGCGTCGTTGTCGCAGTGCGTGTGCAGGGTGACCGACCGGAAGCCGGCCGGACCCGCCAGCGTCAGCAGGCGGCGCAGCAGCGCCGTGCCGATGCCCCGCCGCTGCCAGCCGTCCTCGACCAGCAGCGCCACCTCGGCGGTCTCGCCCTCACCGATCAGGTTCGCCACGGCCACGACGCGGCTGCCCGCGGTGCCCGGCACCGTGGTCTCGGCGACCAGCGTGCAGCCGCGGGCCGGGGTCAGCAGCCGGGACAGCCGGCCGCGGCTCGGGCCGCGGGTCCCGGCGAGGTAGCGCATGAACAGGCTGCGGTCGCCGCAGCGCCCGTGCATGTCGTCCACCGCGGACACGTCCGCCGAGCCCGCCGGGCGGAACGCCACCTCGGTGCCGTCGGGCAGCAACGCGACCGCGCTGGCCAACCGCCGGGTCAGCGCCGCGCGGGCGACCTCGACCAGCGCCTGCGCGCGGGCGAACTCGGCCGGCGTGAAGGCCGGGGCGAGCCGGGTCACGACCAGCACGCCGTTGTCGGTGAACGGGTCCGCCAGGCGCATCGTGGTGTCGGCGTGGCCGGTGACGGTCGCGCCGCCCTGCTCGCGCCGCACCAGGCTGCCGCCGAGCAGGCCGGACAGCGCGCCGTGCAGGCCGTCGGGGTCGGCGGCCAGGCGGGCGGCCAGGCCCAGCGCCTGGGTCGGGGGGTCGATCAGCCCGTACACATCCGTGCGGCTGACCCACGCGTCGCGCCCGCGGCCGCGCTCGATCGCGGCGATCAGCTCGTCCTCCGACAGCGCGTCGGGGGCGTCCACCAGGAAGTCGTCGACGGCGCCGGCCTCCGTGGTGTGCACCTGGACCGCGAGTATGTTGACCGATCGAAGCGCGAGACTCGCCGTCAGCACCGCCAGGAACCCAGGACGATCGTCGACGGTCGCCCTCACTCGCCACAACGCCATGACCTGCTCCGTTTCTTGCGGCGGTACTGCCCGTCGATGGACGCTCCTCCATGATGAGGGCGGCCACCGACAGGATTCAGAGTGCGCCTGGCGTGTTTCGGCTCGGTTACACGGCCTTGTCAAGATCTCGCTATGCCCGAGGTCACACGGTAGAAACGATTATGCAGGTCAGAGCGCCGATGCCGGTGCTTCCGCCGAGCGCTCGGGCTCCCGCGGGGCGGGCGCCTTCGCCGCGTCCAGCCGGTCGCCGACGATCGCCGCGGCGGCGCGCACCAGCTGCGCCACCCGGTCGACCTCGGTCGCGTGGAACGCCGCCACCGGCAGCTCCGCGTCGGCCGTCCGTGCCACCACCAGCACCAGCCCCGCCCGGCCGAACGGCGCGAGCGCATAACGGGTGCCGTCGGCGCCGGTGATCGCGCGCGCTCGCAGCGGCGTGACCTCCGGCAGCTGCAGCTGCTCCGGGGCGCGCCAGCTCGCGTACACCACCGGGGGCGTCGGGCGCTTGCGCACCGCGCCCAGCACGGCCATGTCGTCGGCCCCGTGGCGCGCGTCGATGCCCACCGAGCCGCGGGCGGCCCAGTCGGCCGGCACCTGCAGGGCCATCGCCCAGTCGGCGGCCAGCAGCGCCGGCACCGTGTCCACCAGCGTGGCCAGGCCCTCGTTGGGGTTGGCCGCGACCTGGGTGAGCAGCTCGGCGTCGAACGCGCCCGCGACCGGCGCGCCGATCGCGCGCCAGATGCCGTCGACCCGCACGCCGGGCATCGCGCCCAACCCCGCACGCAGCCGCTCGACCCCGGCCCCACCGGGCCACACCACGGTGAAGTCGTCGATGGCCCGGCCGCCGAGACGCTCGAGCACGACCACCTGGACGATGTCCGCGCCGGCCACACCCAGAGTCCGGGCCACCTGCCCCAGCGAGCCGGGACGATCGGGCAGGGCGACTCTGACCCTCAGCAGCATGGCGGCTCCTCTCCACGACGGCACGCGGGCTTGTGCCGGAACTCTGTCCGAGCTTGCCCTATTACCGTTTCGTACGCATTGCAGCGCCGTATCCGCGGGAGACAATCTCCACCTCATACCCGCAGGTCAGCGCGCGTCTTCACCGGACCGGCGCCGCCATTGCCGCCACCCGGGCCTACCCATGATCGCCGATCACAGGCAAATGGTGCGGCAACACCACACCATCAGCTCCACACACAACGACCATGTTGAATGCGATGCACCGCCCGACAAGGGGCGGACTCATATCCTCCACGCCCACCCGAACCGCCGTCAACGCGTGTCCACCACGCGGACGACGAATGAACTCACTGTCATCCGGCACCCGCTCCGCGGGCGCGGCGTTCGGCCTCTCAGCCGACGTCACGCGCCAGTCGTCGGCTTCGCTGCGCTTACCTCCTTGGTGGCGCGTGACGCCGGCGGCCGACCGCGTTGTGGGCAAGGCCCTCGGTGGCCACCGTCCGTCAGTGCGCACGGAGCAGTCGCAGCTTACGCAGAATTCCGGTGGACCAGGTGGGTGTCGAGGAGGACGTGAGTGGGCTGGTCCTCGCCGCGGATGCGGCTGAGCAGCAGCCGGACCATGTGCCGGCCCATGTCCTCGACGGGCTGGTAGACGGTGGTGAGCGGCGGGTCGGTCTGCCGCGCGACGGGCGAGTCCTCGAACCCGATCACGGCGACGTCCTCGGGGATGCGGCGGCCGTTGTCGCGCAGGGCGCGCACCGCGCCGGCGGCCATCAGGTCGGAGGCGACGAAGACAGCGTCGAGGTCGGGACGGCGGGCCAGCAGCCGGCGCATCGCGTCGACGCCGCTGTACTCGCTGAAGTCGCCGAACTCGATGAGCGGCTCGACGGCGGCGTTCTGCACGGCGGCGCGGTAGCCGACGAGGCGGTCGACACCGACGCCGAGGTCCTGCGGGCCGGCGATGGTGGCGACCCGCTTGCGGCCGGAGGCCAGCAGGTATTCGACGGCGGCGCGGGCCCCGTTGACGTTGTCCATGTCGACGTACGAGATCTGCGGGTCGACGTTGACGGGGCGGCCGCCGAGCACGGTGGGCAGGCCGCGCTGGCGCAGCAGCTGCGGCAGCGGGTCGGACTCGTGCAGCATGACCAGCAGCACGCCGTCGACGTGCTGGCTGGTGAGGTGGTTCTCGATGCGCTGGCGCTCGCCCTGGGTCTGCGCCATGGCCAGCCACAGCTGCAGGGACGTGTCGGCCAGGGCGGAGCTGATGCCGCGCACGATGCCGGCGAAGAACGGCTCGGTGAAGACACGTTCCTGCGACTCGGACACGACCAGGGCGACGGAGTCGGTGCGCTGGGTGACCAGGGCCCGGGCGGCGCGGTTGGGCACGTAGCCCAGCTCCTTGATCGCCTCCTGGACGGCCGAGCGGGCCTCCGGGCTGACCTGGGGTGAGCCGTTGACGACCCGCGACACGGTGCCCCGGCCCACGCCGGCGAGCGCGGCCACCTCATCCAGCGTGGGCCGCCCCGCAGACCTGGTGCGCTGCGTCGTCATCGATGCTCCTCGTTCTGGGCAGGTCCGGGGCCGGCCGGTGGCCGGCCCCGGGTTGCTGTGCCGTCAGGCGGCGAGCCCGCCGCGCCGGATCACGTCCGCGTACCAGTGTGCACTGGTCTTGGGCGTGCGAACCTGGGTGTCATAGTCGACATGGACGATGCCGAACCGCCGCGAGTAGCCCCAGGCCCACTCGAAGTTGTCCAGCAGCGACCACGCGAAGTATCCCCGCAAAGGCACCCCGGACGCCATCGCCTCATGGCACGCCTTCAGGTGGGCGTCCAGGTAGGCGACCCGGTCCGGATCCGGCACCGAGCCGTCGGGGGCGACCTTGTCGTCGTAGGCCGCGCCGTTCTCGGTGATGTACATCGGGATCGGGCCGTAGTTCTCGTGCGTGCGCTTGAGCAGGTCGACGAGCCCGTCGGGGTCGACCTCCCAGCCCATCTCGGTCACCGGGAGCTCCCGGGTCAGGAAGCGGACCTGCCCGCTGCCCGGCCACGCCGACGGGGCCCGCCAGTGCGACTGCGGCGCGCCGTCGTCGGACGGACCCGCCACGACCTGCCGGGTGTAGTAGTTGACGCCGAGCATGTCCAGCGGCTGGTTGATGATCGCCAGGTCGCCGTCCTGCACGAAGGACCAGTCGGTCAGCTCGGCGGTGTCCGCCAGCAGATCGGCCGGGTACTCCCCGCGGAACACCGGGTCCAGGAAGATCCGGTTGCCGACGCCGTCGATGCGGCGCACCGCGTCGAGGTCCTCGGGCGCGTCCGTGGCGGCCTGCAGCGAGTGCAGGTTGAGCGTGATGCCCATCTGCCGGTCCGGCACCGCCGCGCGGATCGCCTGCACCGCCAGGCCGTGGCCCAGGTTGAGGTGGTGCGCGGCCGCGAGGGCCTTCGCGCCGTCGGTCACGCCGGGCGCGTGCACGCCCGAGCCGTAGCCGAGGAAGGCGCTGCACCAGGGCTCGTTGTGCGTGGTCCAGAACTTCACCCGGTCACCGAGCGCGTCGTGGACGAGGCCCGCGTACTCGGCGAACCGGTAGGCGGTGTCCCGCTCCGGCCAGCCGCCGGCGTCCTCGAGCTCCTGCGGCAGGTCCCAGTGGTAGAGCGTCAGCCAGGGCTCGATGCCCTTGCTGAGCAGGTCGTCCACCAGGCCCCGGTAGAAGTCGAGGCCCTTGGAGTTGGCGGGCCCGCGGCCGCCGGGCTGCACCCGGGGCCACGCGACGGAGAAACGGTAGGACCGGAGCCCGAGCTCGGCCATGAGGTCGACGTCGTCGGCCCTGCGGTGGTAGTGGTCGCAGGCGACGTCGCCGGAGTCCGCGTTGAGCACCTTGCCCGGGGTGCGGGCGAAGGTGTCCCAGATGGACGGGGTGCGCCCGTCCTCGAACGCGCCGCCCTCGATCTGGTAGGAGGCAGTGGCCGCACCCCAGAGGAAGTCCTGGGGGAAGGACACGGTCGGCGTGGCGAGCTGAGGGTCTTGCTGAGTGGTCACGCTTTTACTGCACCTTCCATGATGCCGCCGATGATCTGACGACCGAAGATAATGAAGATCACGAGCAACGGCACGACACTGAGCAGCGTACCCGCGAACACCTGGGAGTAATCGTTGTAGTAACCCTGCGAGAGGCGCTGCAGGGAGAGCTGAACGGTCGGGTTCGTGGGGTCGCCCAGCGCGATCTGGGGCCAGAGGAACGAGTTCCACTGCTCCATGAAGGTGAACAGGCCCAGCACCGCGATGGCGGGACGCAGCCCCGGCAGCACCACGTTCCAGTAGGTGCGGAACGTGCTGCAGCCGTCCATCCGGGCGGCCTCGATGAGCTCGTCCGGCACGGCCTGGCTCGCGTACTGGCGCATCATGAACACGCCGAAGCCGCTGACCAGGAACGGCAGGATGATCGAGGGCAGCTTGTTGTGCAGGTCCCACTCGTACATCATCTGGTAGAGCGGCACGATGCCGAGCTGCGTCGGCACCATCATCGTGATCAGGATCGCCAGCATCATCCCGTTGCGGCCCTTGAACTGCAGCTTCGCGAAGGCGAAGCCGGCCAGCGACGAGAAGAACACCACGAACACGGTGACCACGGTCGCGACGATGGCGGAGTTCACCAGGCCGGTCATGAACGCGGCGCTGTCGTTGGACAGCAGGCGGTCGACGTTGCCGCCGATCTCGCCACCCGGGGTCACCGGGGGCGGGGTCTGCCCGATCGCGTCGTTGGTGCGGGTCGCGATGACGAACATGTAGTACAGCGGGAAGATCGAGAGCGCCACCGCGGCCAGCAGGGTGATGTACGTGAGCGGGCTGGCCTGCCAGAGCCGCTCCGCGGCGCCTCCGCCCTTGCGGCGACGACGGTTCGGCGCGGGCGCCGTGGTGCCGTGGCGTACGGCCGTGGCGGTCATCGGGTCACGCCCTTCCTCTGCTTGGCCTTCCCGTCCGCGGACCGGAGACTGCGGGTGAACAGGAAGTTGATGATGCTGAATATCATGATCAGGATGAAGAGCAGCCAGGCGACCGTGGCGGCCCGTCCCAGCTCGAACTTCATGTAGAACTGCTCCATCAGGAACATCGTCACCGTCTGCGACTGGCGGTCCGAGCCGCCCAGCAGCGGGTTGCCGCCACCGGTGAACAGCAGCGGCTCACCGTAGAGCTGCAGGCCGCCGATGGTCGAGATGATGGTCACGAAGATGATGGTGGGCCGCAGCATCGGCACCGTCATGGTCCAGAACTGCCGCCAGCCCGACGCTCCGTCGATCGACGCCGACTCGTAGATGTCGCGCGGGATGGACTGCATCGCGGCCAGGAAGATCAGCGCGTTGTAGCCGGTCCAGCGCCAGTCGACCATCGAGGAGATGGCGACCCACGACGACCAGCTGCGCGCCGTCCAGTCGATCGGCTCGACGCCGACGAAGCCGAGCACCCAGTTGATCAGACCGAAGTCGCGGTTGTAGAGCTGGGTGAAGACGATGGAGACCGCGGCGACCGAGGTGATGTTCGGGATCAGCACACCCATCCGCAGCAGCGTGCGGCCGCGCAGGCGCTTGTTGAGCGCGTTCGCCAGGATCAGCGCGAGGATCAGCTGCGGGATCGTGGACATCAGGAACATCGCGATCGTGTTGACGACCGAGTTCCAGAAGTCGGAATCGCCGAGGAACATCGTGAAGTTGTCGAATCCGACGAACTTCGCGGTCTCGACGGTGGAGCCGAGATCCCAGTCGTAGAGCGACATCCGCAGGGTGTAGATCAGCGGCCAGAGGCCGAAGATGCCGAACACCACGAAGAACGGCGCGATGTAGAGGTACGGGGAGTACTTGATGTCGAGCCGCCCGAGCACTCCCCTGCTCCGCTGCGGTTCCATGGGCGGCTTCGACCCACCCCTGCGCTGCCCCGGCGCGACCTCAGGTCGCGTGGAGGATTGCACTGCCATGACCACTCCTGTGCGTTGCCGGCCGACCGTGTCACTGCCATGGCCGGGGTGCGCGGTCGGCTCGACCGCGCACCCCGGCTTCATCGGGCGTTACTTACTGGGCGGCCTTCTTGCCGTCGGTGACGGCGGCGGTCCAGGCGTCGGCGGACGACTTGGTGCCCTGCTCCACCGTGCGGAGCGCGTTCTCGACCGCGGTGCGCACCGGGGCGTTCTTCGCGCCCAGGTAGACCGGCTTGAGGTCCAGGGCGCCCTTGGCGAAGATGTCGCCGGTCGGGGCGCTGCTGAAGTACTCGTTCACGGCGGCCTTGACGGCCGCGTCGGCCAGCGCCTGCGGCGACGAGGGCAGGTTGCCCTTCGACTTGAAGGCGGCGGTCTGGCCGGCCGGGTTGGTCAGGAACTTGACCAGCTCAGCAGCCTCCTTGGCGTGCTTGGACTGCTTCGGCACGGCGAGGAAGGAACCGCCCCAGTTGCCGCCGCCACCGGGCGCGGCAGCGATGTCCCACTTGCCCTTGCCGTCGGCGCCGTTCTGCTCGGTGATGTAACCGGTCATCCACGCCGGGCAGGCGATGGTGGCGAACTGGGCCTGCTTGAAGCCGTTGTTCCACTCCTGGGTCCAGGCCTGCAGCTTGGCCGACAGACCCGCGTCCAGGATCTTGACCGCGAGGTCGTAGGAGTCCTTGACCGCCGGGTTGGTGTCGATCGTGATCGCACCCGACTTGTCGAAGTAGGTGTAGCCCGCGCCCTGACCGGCCTTCTGCATCAGGATCGTGTTGTAGGTGTTGGTCACCGCGTCGATGAAGCCGGCGTCCTTGACCTTGCTCTTGAACGTCTGACCGGTCTTGATGTAGTCGTCCCAGGTCGGCCACAGGGCCGAGACCTTGTCACGCTCGGTCGGCAGGCCGGCCTTCTTGAACAGGTCGGTGCGGTAGCACATGGCCATCGAGCCGACGTCGGTGCCGAGGCCCAGGATCTTGCCGTCGGCGGTGGTGCCCTGCTGGAACTTCCACGGGATGAAGTTGCCCGCGAGGTCCTTGGCGCCGTACTCACCGAGGTCGGTGAACAGGTTGGCCTTGTCCAGGTAGGAGATGATCACGCCCTCTTCGAGGGCGACGACGTCACCCGCACCGGCGCCGGCGGCGAGCCGCTGGGTCAGCTGCTGGTTGTGCGCGTCCAGCTGGGAGCCCGTGCCACGCTCAACGATCTTCACGTTGGGGTGCTCGGCCATGTACTGCTTGTAAAGCTCTTCGTAACCGAAGTTGCCGAAGACATCCACATTCAGGGTGATCTGCTCGGTGGGGCCGGTGCCCGGCTCCTCCGACGAGCAGGCCGCTGCGCCGAGCGTGACGGCGGCAGCGAGTGCGATCGCCGCGAAGGAACGGCGCCGCAGATTCGTGCTCATCCTGACCCCTCTCAGGTCGTCGATGTGCGGTGGGGGTGAAAACTAGGGATCGGCTCCCTGTGGCGTGGACCACATGGTCGGGAGCGCTCCCATGAGATTGCCGTGAGGTTACGTGGGTGTCAAGGGACCTGATGGGAGCGTTCCCATTCTGTTACCTACGTCACTGGATGATCGAGAGAGCCTCACCAGGAAGTACGTGGCGGTTGTTGGCCGTTCGACGATTACTAATTCGTTCATACGGTCAGGGTTGGACAGCTGATCGTCGGATACTCTCCGAGCATGGCCGGGCCGAAGACCAAGCACGCCGCCGCGATCGAGCGCGGGCAGATCAAGCTGCCCGAGCGCGAGGTCGACCCGGTCCGCCAGATCGGCCGGCGCGTCCTGTACGGCCTGGGCATCCTGGCCGCGGTCGTGTGCGTGGTGATGGCCGACAGCACCGGCTACAAGGACGGCTCCGACGGCCAGATGAGCTGGCTGGACGCGCTCTATTACGCGACGGTGACGCTGTCCACCACCGGCTACGGCGACATCGTGCCGGTCAGCCCCACCGCCCGGCTGGTGAACGTCCTGGTCATCACCCCGCTGCGGATCGCGTTCCTGGCCATCCTGGTCGGCACGGCGTTCCAGGTGCTCACCAAGAACTACCGTGACCAAGTGCGGCGCGACCGCTGGAGGAAGACCTTGCGAGGGCACACCGTCGTCATCGGATACGGCACCAAGGGCGCCAACGCGATCCGCCAACTGCTGGCCTCCGGCACCTCCCCGGAGCAGGTGGTGGTGGTCGACAACCGGCAGGAGTACATCGACGAGGCCAACCGTGACGGGTACGCCGCCGTGCTCGGCGACGCCACCCGGGCCGTGGTGCTGCGCCAGGCCTCGGTGCACACCGCCGCCCGCGTCATCGTGGCCACCAACCGCGACGACACCGCGGTGCTGGCCACCCTCACGGTCCGCCAGCTCAACCCGAAGTGCCTGGTCGCCGTCGCGATCAGGGAGGCCGAGAACGAGCCGCTGCTGCTGCGCTCCGGCGCCGACGCGGTGATCACCTCGTCCGCGGCGGCCGGCCGGCTGCTCGGCGTCGCCGCCAAGTCGCCCCTGGTCAGTGAGGTCTTCTCCGATCTGCTGGTGCACGGCGACGGGCTGGAGCTCGTCGAACGCCCGGTGCGGCCAGAGGAGATCGGCCGGACGCCGCGCGAGTGCCCCGAGCCGGTGGTCGCCGTGCTGCGCGGCGGCAAGGCGCTGCCCTGGCAGGAGGTCGCCACGCTGGAGTCCGGCGACAGCGTGGTCGTGGTGGGTTGCAAGCCCCGCAACCGCCGCGGCGAGGTCACCTCGGTCATCGGGACACCCTGACCGCCACCCACCTGCCCCGGCGTGGCCGGCCGGGTGGTCCGGCCCGCCGCAGCGGCCCTGCCGGGCGCGACCGGCGGATAAAGTGGTCACATGATCTGCCAGGCGTGCCGGGAGCGGCGGCACCGCGAGTGCAAGGGCCGGTCGTGGTGCGACTGCCAGCACCGGCCGGAGCAGCCCACGCCCCCGGCCACCGGGGCGGCGGGCGAGTGATCACCGGCCGCCTGGCCGCGCTGGACGACGACGACCTGGCGCGGCTGTACCCGCGCGCGGACTCTCCCCGGCTGCGGATGAACTTCGTGTCCAGCCTGGACGGCGCGGTCACCGTGGACGGGCTGTCCACCGGGCTCTCCGGCGACGACGACAAGCGCGTCTTCCGGCTCCTGCGCAAGCTCTGCGACGGGCTGCTCGTCGGCGCGGGCACGCTGCGCGACGAGCGCTACCGCCCGCTCACCCTGGACGCGGCCCGCCGCGCCTGGCGGGGCGCGCACGGGCTGCCCGCGTACCCCCGGCTGGTCGTGGTCTCGGCCACGTTGCGCCTGGACCCGGCCGCGCCCGCGCTGGCCGACGCCCCGGTGCGGCCCCTGATCCTCACCGGCCCGGCCGCCGAACCCGCCGCCCGCCGCGCCCTGGCCCCGGTCGCCGACGTCGCCGACGTGCCCGACCTGGCCGCCGGCCTGCGCCTGCTGCACGGGCAGGGCCTGACCCAGCTCCTCTGCGAAGGCGGCCCCCGCCTGCTCGGCTCCCTCGGCGCGGAGGATCTGGTCGACGAGCTGTGCCTGACCCTGTCGCCGCTGCTGGCCGGGGCGGGCTCCGGCCGCATCACCGCGGGCCCGCCCCACCCGCCCCGCCCCATGACCACCGCCCACGTCCTCACCACCGACGAGGGTTTCCTCCTCACCCGCCACGTCAGGAAGGGCGTCGTCGGCTCGCGTCAGCGAGACGAGCGGTAGCTCCGCCCACCGCTGTCCGTTGCGCAAGGGCACCCTCTTGCCACTCCATGGGGGCTGACCTGCGGAGGAGGCGGTGCTGCGGGTAGCTTCACGGGACCTGCGGGCAGCTCCGGGGCAGCAGGCAACCCCCTCGGTCGGCCGAGTGGTAGTACCGGCGACCGACACCCTGGAGGACCGGTGACGCACAGCGACACCTTCGCGGAGTTCGTGGCGACCCGCTCGCCACGGCTGCTCCGCACCGCCTACCTGCTCACCCACGACTGGGGGCAGGCCGAGGACCTGCTGCAGACCAGCCTGGTCAAGGCGTGGGGCGCGTGGCGGCGCATCGACGCCGACCCCGAGCCGTACGTGCGCCGCATCCTGGTCAACACGTATGCCACCTGGTGGCGGCGGCGCTGGCGCGGCGAGCAGCCCACGGCGGTGCTGCCGGAACCGGCGGGCAGCGATCCACACCTGGGCGTCGACGCCCGCGACGAGGTGTGGCGGGCGCTGGGCCGGCTGCCCCGCCGCCAGCGGGCCGTGCTGGTGCTGCGGTATTTCGAGGACCTCAGCGAGGCGCAGATCGCCGAGGCGATGGGGGTGTCGGTCGGCACCGTGAAGAGCCAGGCCGCCAAGGCGCTGGCCCGGCTGCGCCTGGACGAGTCGCTCACGATCGAGGGGGCCTTCGCATGATCGACCTGAAGGAGCTGCTGGACGACCGCTCCACCACCCCGTCCGACGTGACGCACCACCTGCGTCTGCAGGACGTGCAGGGCCGCATCACCACGCGCCGCCGTCGGCGGATGACCGCGGGCGGCGCGCTCGCCGCCATGGTCGCGCTGGTCCTCATCGGGTACGGCGTGACGCCCGCCCTGCGCAGCGCCCCGCAGCCCGCGGTCACCCCGAGCCCGCTGCCCCGCCTCATCGAGGGCTTCCCGGAGTATTCCGGTGGCGCGCGCGTGGTGGCCGCCGCGACCACCGCGCCGGGCGCGACGTCGGTGACCGTGTCATGGACTCCCACGACGACGGACCTGCGATACTTCCTGCGCTGCGGCACCGGGGTGCCGAACGGGACGCTCGAATACGAGATGTCGATCAACGGTCACGCGAGCCACGGCGGCACCTGCGGCAGCAGCAGCTTCTCGTGGCCTGATCACCGGCAGGCGGCGGCGGAACACGACCTGCGCCCGGGCACACCGGCCACTGTCACGATGACCGCGAAGGGCATGGTGCTCTGGCACGAGCAGGAGCAGAAGACGGAGCCGCAACCGGTGCCGTCGAGCGCCTGGATGAGCCTCGCCGTCGGCGAGAACATGGCGTTCGCCGACTACCCGCTGCCCGCACGCCCGGCCGCGCTGCGCCCGGTCGAGTTCGAGGGCACGCTGGTCATGGGCGCGGTGGACCATGCGCCGGCCGAGGAGCACCGGTGGCTGCGCAGCGACCCCGCCGATCCGCTGCGCCCGATGAGCGTCACCATCGCCTGGCGGGACCGCTACGACCTGCGCCTGCGGGCGCAGACCCCGGGCACGCTCGGCATCTCGCTAGACGGCGTCGAGGTGAACTCGCCGACGTGGTGGGACTACGAGGCCGGCGAGGTCGGCTTCTACTGGCAGACGGCGACGTACCGGCCCGTGCCGGAGGTCGCGGGCTTCACCCCACCCGCCCCCGGTTCCCTGGTCACCCTCACCGTCACCCCGCGCGACGTCACCGGCGCCTGGCTGGTCCAGGTGATCCCCGGCAAGGAGGCCGCCTGACCGGTGCCGTGATCGCGCTGACCGGTGCCATGATCGCTGTCTCGTGTCGAAAAATGTGTTCTGACCTGACAATTCGGCACGAGACAGCGATCTTGGAGGTAGGCGGCGATGTAGGCGGCGGGGGTGGTCGGCGAGGGGGTCGGCGGGGAGCTGGTGTCGGGGTGGTGACACGGGGAGGGGTGCTGGTCACTGTCGGGACGCGAGAACGGTGGCTTTGTCGTTGGTGACCGCTAGGGTTCTGCGGGTGAGCGAGGAGCAGCCGGGGACACCGGTCGGGCGGGTGCTGGGCACCGAGGACGCGAGTCCGCTGACCTTCTGGGTCGCGGTCGCCGAGGGGTCATACCTGCAGCTTGACGACGTCGTGGTGACCCAGCGGCCACTGCCCGACATCGGCATGGTCACCATCGCCGGCGTGGTGACCAGCGTGCGGGCCCGCCACGAGGGCGCGAGCTTCGACTCCGACGTGTTCGCCATCGCCGAGGGCATGCTGCCCGCGCAGGTCCAGGAGGCGGCCGAGGTCACCGTGACCCGGGTCGAGCCGGAGGTGTACGTGCCGCCGCTGCCCGGCGCGGTCGCGTTCCGGGCCCAGGGCGAGTCGCGCGACAGCGCGCTGTCCTTCGACCGCATGCACCGCCGCCTGCCCATCGGCACCGGCCGCGACGGGATGCCGGTCTACCTCAACGCCGACTTCCTCGACGGCAGCCGAGGCGCGCACGTGTCCATCTCCGGCATCTCGGGCGTGGCGACGAAGACCAGCTTCGCGACCTTCCTGCTCTACTCCGTGTTCCGCTCGGGCGTGTTCGGCGGCGACGCGGTCAACACCAAGGCGCTCATCTTCAACGTCAAGGGCGAGGACCTGCTGTTCCTCGACCACCAGAACACCCGCCTGGACGAGCGCACCCGCGCGCAGTATCACAAGCTCGGCCTGGAGGCCGCGCCGTTCCCGCAGGTCAGCGTGTTCGCCCCGGCCCGCGCCGGGGACCCGACCGGCAGCCCCGACGTGGCCAGCCGGCTCACCGGGGTGGACCCGTTCTACTGGACGCTGGCCCAGTTCTGCACCGACCGGCTGCTGCCGTACGTGTTCGCCGACGCCGACGACGAGCGCCAGCAGTACACGATGGTGGTGCACTCGGTCACCGCCCAGCTGGCCAAGCACGCGGTGCCCACCGACGGCGGCATCACCCTCGACGGCTTCCGCATCAACAGCTACGAGCAGCTCGTCGACCACCTGGTGGAGCAGCTCAACGACGAGGACACCCGGGGCGTGTGGTCCGGCAGCTCGGTCGGCATCGGCACCATCAACGCGTTCGCCCGGCGGCTCATCAACAGCAAGCGCGACCTGGCCCGGCTGATCCGCGGCGACCTGCCCGAGCGCCGCGCGCACAGCATCTCCACCGCCGAGAGCGCCCAGGTCACCGTCGTCGACCTGCACAACCTGCCGGACCGCGCGCAGCGCTTCGTGGTCGGCGTGACGCTGAAGACCGAGTTCGAGCGCAAGGAGAAGGCGGGCAGCCCCAAGCCGCTGCTGTTCGTGGTCCTCGACGAGCTGAACAAGTACGCCCCCCGCGACGGCTCCAGCCCGATCAAGGACGTGCTGCTCGACATCGCCGAGCGGGGCCGCTCGCTGGGCGTGGTGCTGATCGGCGCGCAGCAGACCGCGTCGGAGGTGGAGCGGCGCATCGTCGCCAACTCGGCGATCCGGGTCGTCGGCCGGCTGGACCCGGCCGAGGCCGGCCGCCCGGAGTACGGCTTCCTGCCGCCCGCCCAGCGCCAGCGGGTGCTGCTGGCCAAACCCGGCACCATGTTCGTCGGCCAGCCGGAGATCCCGGTGCCGCTGGCGGTGGAGTTCCCGTTCCCGGCCTGGGCGACCCGGCCCAGCGAGGCGGGTCCCGCGCCGCGGGCGACGCTGGCCAGCATGGTCAGCGCCACCGACCCGTTCGCGGTGGTCGGCTCGGGCGCGCGCAACGGCATGGCCGACGACGAGATCCCCTTCTGAGTCCCCCGAGCAGCGAGTTTAAGGACTGACGATGCGGATTCTGCACACCTCCGACTGGCACGTCGGCAAGGTGCTCAAGGGCCGCTCCCGCACCGGGGAGCAGATCGCCGCGCTGCACGCGGTGGTCCAGATCGCCCAGGCCGAGCAGCCTGACCTGATCATCGTCGCCGGTGACCTGTTCGACGTGGCCGCGCCCTCGCCGGAGGCCACGAAGATCGTGACCCGGGCGCTGAGCGCGCTGCGCGCCACCGGGGCCGAGGTCGTCGCCATCGCGGGCAACCACGACAACGGCGCGGCGCTGGACGCGCTGCGCTCCTGGGCCGACGCGGCGGGCATCAACCTGCGCGGCCGGATCAGCGACAACCCGGCCGATCACATCGTCTCGGGCACCACCAGGGGCGGCGAGGCGTGGCGCTGCGTCGCGCTGCCGTTCCTGTCCCAGCGCTACGCGGTGCGCGCGCTGGAGATGTTCGACCTGACCGAGGCGGAGGCGCAGGCGACGTACGCCGACCACCTGGCGCGGCTGATGGCGCGGCTGGCCGAGCAGGCGTTCGGCGACCCGAAGACGGTCAACCTGCTCACCGCGCACCTGACCGTGGTCGGCGGGACGATGGGCGGCGGCGAGCGCGACGCGCACTGCATCCTCGGCTACGCGGTGCCGTCGTCGGTGTTCCCGAGCAACGCGCACTACGTGGCGCTGGGCCACCTGCACCGGGCGCAGCTGCTGCCGGGCGCGTGCCCGATCCGCTACAGCGGCTCCCCGATCGCGGTCGACTTCGGCGAGCAGGAGAACCGTCCCAGCGTGACCATGGTCGAGGTGACCGCGCAGACGTCGGCGCAGGCCCGCACGGTGGAGCTGCCGAGCGTCACCCCGCTGCGCACGCTGCGCGGCACCCTGGAGGAGCTGACCGCCCAGGCCGAAGCCCAGGCCGAGGACGACGCCTGGCTGCGGGTGTACGTCGCCGAGCCGCCCCGCGCCGGGCTGCGCGAGCAGGTGCAGGAGCTGTATCCGCGGGCGCTGGAGATCCGGGTGGACCCGTCGGTGCTGCCCGACGCGGCGACCCGCACCGCCCGGCCGCAGCGCTCGGGCCGCAGCGCGCCGGAGCTGTTCGGCGACTACCTGACCCACCGGGGGCACGACGACACCGCGACGAAGTCGCTGTTCGAGCGCCTGTACACGGAGGTCGCCGGATGAGCGGCCGGAGCGCGAGCACGCCGAGGAGGGTGCGGGCATGAGGCCGTTGCGACTCGATCTGCGTGGGTTCACGGTGTTCCGGGAGCCGACCACGGTCGACCTGACCGACTGCGACTTCTTCGCGCTCGTCGGGCCGACCGGCTCGGGCAAGTCGACGCTGCTCGACGCGATCTGCTTCGCGCTGTACGGCACCGCGCCGCGCTGGGGCGGCGGGCGCAGCGTCGCGCACGCGCTCGCCCCGTCGGCGACCGAGGCCGCGGTGCGGCTGATCTTCGAGGCCGGCGGCACCCGGTACGCGGCGACGCGGGTGGTGCGCCGGGACGGCAAGGGCCGGGCCGCGACCCGGGCCGCGGGACTGCAGGCGCTCACCCCGGGCTTCGACGCGTCCACGCTGGACGGCGACGACCTGCTCGACGAGCTGGGCGAGGCGCTCGCGGGGACGCCGAGCGAGCTGGACCACGCCGTCGCGGACGTGGTCGGGCTGCCGTACGACCAGTTCATCAAGTGCGTGGTGCTGCCGCAGGGCGAGTTCGCGGCGTTCCTGCACGCCCGGCCCGCGGAGCGCCAGGAGATCCTGGTCCGCCTGCTCGGCCTGGACGTGTACGAGAAGATCCGGGAGAAGGCCGCCGCGCTGGTCGCCGAGGCCAACGCGAAGCTGGCCGCCACCGAGCCGGTGCTCAACGAGCTGACCGCCGCCGCCTCCGACGAGGCGATCGAGGCCGCGGAGCGGCGGGTGGAGCAGGCCCGCGTCCTGGCCGCCGACGTCGACGCCGCGCTGCCGGAGCTGGTCGAGGCGCAGCGCAAAGTCGAGCAGGTCAGCACCGAGGCGACCGCCGCCGAGCAGCGGCTGCGCGTGCTGACCTCGGTCGCCGCGCCGGCCGGGGTGACCAGCCTGGCCGAGGCGGCCCGCACGGCCGCGGCCGCCGCGCAGGACGCCGCCATCGCGGTGGGCACCGCCGAGGAGTCCGAGGAGAAGGTGCGGGCCCAGCTGGAGGCCGCCGCCGACCCGACGGTGCTGCGCGGCCTGCTCGAAGCGCATGCCGAGTCGTCGCGGCTGGGCACCCAGCTGTCCGAGCTGGACGCGGCCGCGTCGCAGGCGCAGCAGCTGCACGACTCCGCGCTCGGCGCGCAGCAGGCCGCGGTGGCGCGCCAGGCGCAGGCCGAGACGGCGCTGACCCAGGCACAGCAGGCGTTGCAGGCCGCGCAGACCGCCGACCGGGCCGCCTGGCTGCGCCGGGACCTGAGGGCGGGCCACGAGTGCCCGGTCTGCACGCAGCACGTGGCGACCGTGCCGGCGATGCCGGACCAGCCCGCGATGACCGCGGCGAAGAAGGTCGTCGAGCAGGCCGAGCAGGCCGTTTCCACCGCCCGCGCCGGGCGCGAGCAGCTCGACCGCAAGGTCAACGAGGCGAGCGTGCGGCATGCGAAGGCGTCCGCGCAGCGTGAGCAGCTGGCGGTGCGCGCTGCCGAGGTCACCAGGGTGCTGCAGGGCGCCGCGCCGGTCCCGAAGCTGCGGGAGCAGCTGACCGCGGCCGAGGCGCTGCGGCGTGAGCTGACCGCGGCCGCCGCCGCGCTGCGCACCGCGCGCGAGGCCCAGCGGCGCGCCGCCGCGGCCGCGCAGCAGGCGCAGGACCGGCTGACCGCCGGCTGGCGCTCGTTCGACACGGCCCGGGACACGGTGGCCGCGCTGGCCCCGCCCGCCGCGGACCGCGACGACCTCGCCGCGGCCTGGCGCGCCCTGGACGGCTGGGCCCGGGAGCAGGCGAGCGCCGCCCAGGCCGAACGCGACGGCGAGCGGGCCCGCCTGGCGCAGGCCCGCGAGCACGCGGCCGCGCTGGTGCACCGGCTCGACGGGCTGTTCGCCGCCGCCGAGCTGCCCCGGCCCGGGGCCGGGGAGCACCAGCGGGCCGCCGCGGTGACCGTGGAACGCATGGCCGCCGCCCGGGACACGCTGCTGGAGCGGCGTGCCCAGGCCGAGGCGCTGCGGGCGCAGCGGGCCGTGATCGAGACCGACCGGCAGGTGGCCACCGCGCTCGCCACCCACCTGCGGGCCAACAACTTCGAGGCCTGGTTGCTGCAGGAGGCGCTCGACGCCCTCGTGGACGGGGCGTCGGCGATCCTGCGCGAGCTGTCCGGCGGGCAGTACGACCTGATCCACGAGGACCGCGAGTTCTTCGTGGTCGACCACCACGACGCCGGGCTGCGCCGCACCGTGCGGACGCTGTCGGGCGGCGAGACGTTCCAGGCCTCGCTCGCGCTCGCGCTGGCCCTGGCCGACCAGCTCGGCGGCCTGTCACCCACGGCGAGCCTGGAGTCCATCATGCTCGACGAGGGCTTCGGGACATTGGACGCGTCCACTCTGGACACCGTCGCGGCGACGCTGGAGAACCTTGCCGCGACGGGTGACCGCATGGTCGGCGTGGTGACGCACGTCCAGGCGCTGGCTGAGCGCATCCCGGTCCGGTTCGAGATCAGCAAGGACGCCCGCACGGCCCGCGTGGAGCGGGTCGGATAGACGAGAGCTGGTAGACAGATCTCATGAAGTTCCATGTGGACGCCTGGGATCCCGGCTTCGGCGCCAGTCTCGACGGCGCGGACCGGGGGCCCGCCGAGGCCAGCAGCGCCAAGCTCGACGCCGAGATCGAGCTGCCGGCGGCGGCCTGGCAACCCCTGGACACCCCGCCGGGCGTACGCGCACCCGACGTGGTGCTGCTCGTCGACGGCGTACGCCGCACCGACGCCCGCCTGTGGATCGAGGACCACGACGGGGTGACCCGTCCCGGCCTGGCCTGCTCGTACGCGGCCGGGGTGGTGCGCTGCGAGCGCTCGTCCGGGGCGAGCGTCACCGGTGTGAAGGTCGAGCGCACCCTGTTCACCGCCGCCGAACGACCCTCCGACGTGGACGCCGGGCAGGCCGCCCGCTACCGCGCGGAGACCATCGTCGGCGCGGACGAGGGCGACCTGTCCAACGGCGTGCAGCGGGCGCTGACCGAGCTGGAGATCGAGGTGTCCCGGCAGCTGCGCGAGGACGGCGATCTGCTGATCGTGGACGGGCCGCTGCGCAGCCGCGACGCGCTGCCGCGCACCCTGGGCTACATCAAGACCCAGCAGAAGCAGTACCTGCCCGATCGCCTGATCAGCGTGGTCGCCGCGCTCCGGCCCGCGCAGCGCACCCCGGTCTTCCGGATCGCCGGCGTGTACGAGCGGCTCACCTGGTATCTGCGCCTGCCGCACGGCGGCAGCTCGCCGTGGGCGGGCATCGTGCGGGTGGAGTGCTCGGCCGAGGTGCCCGAGCACCAGGCCGTCGCGCTGGCCGAGCTGTCCACGGCGACGATCCCCCGCTTCGCGTCGCTGCCCTACAAGGACCCCCGCGCCCCGCAGAACCTGGTGCCCATCGCGGGGCTGGAGAAGAAGCTCCGCCACCTGCTCGGCGACGGCAAACTCCTGCACCGCTCCCTGGCGCTGGCCGCCCAGCGCGGCACCGGCGCCGCCGGGTAACAGTCTGGGCGCAGCCCATTGATCAGTATGGACGTGAGGCGTAAATTCATCTCTTAGTTAAGTTTCCTTATTGGAACTTCCACAGAGAGGTGGAACGCATGCGCGCCGCTTCCCGCGCTGCCCTCGCCACGACCCTGCTGGCCCTCGCCCCGACCCTCGCCGTGATCGCCCTGACCGGCCCCGCGTCGAGCCACGGCACCATGACCACGCCCGCCAGCCGCGTCTACACGTGCTACCTGGAGGGCCCGGAGTCCCCGGACACGCCCGCCTGCCAGGCCGTCGTCGCCCTCGGCGGCACCCAGCCGCTCTACGACTGGAACGAGGTGAACATCGCCAACGCCGCCGGGCAGCACCGCAGCATCATCCCCGACGGCAAGCTGTGCAGCGCCAACCGCACCAAGTACGCCGGGCTCGACCTGGGCCGCAGCGACTGGAAGACCACCACGCTGCCCGCGTCCGGGGCGTACACCTTCCGCATCCGCGCCACCGCCCCGCACCTGGGCAGCTGGCAGCTCTACATCACCCGGCCGGGCTACCACCCGTCGACCCCGCTGCGCTGGGGCGACCTGGAGGCCAGCCCGTTCCTGACCGTCACCAACCCGGCGGTCGTCGACGGCTACTACAGCCTGTCCGGCACGATCCCGTCCGGTCACCCCGGCCGCCACCTGATCTACATGATCTGGCAGCGCTCGGACAGCCCGGAGGCGTTCTACTCCTGCGCCGACGTGGTCATCGGCGGCACCGTGCCGTCGCCGTCGGTGTCGCCGAGCGCCCCGCCGTCGCCGAGCGCGTCGCCCAGCACCTCGCCGTCGCCGAGCAAGTCGCCCAGCGCGTCCCCGTCGGCCCCGCCCAGCAGCAGCCCGTCGGCCAGCCCGACCGGCTCGTACCCGGTGTGGGCGCCCAACGTCAGCTACGCCACCGGCGCCCGGGTGACCTACCAGGGCGTCGTCTACTCCTGCCGGCAGGCGCACACCTCGCTGTCCGGCTGGGAGCCCGCCACCACCCCCGCACTGTGGCTCGCCGTCTGAGCGTGGCAGATTCGATGCCGTGACCGAGCGACACGAGCTGCCTGAGCGATACGACATCGCCGGCACGCTCGGGCAGCTCAGCCTCGGCCGGCACGACCCCTGCGCACGCTGGGTCGACGGCGTCTACTGGCTGGCTGCCCGGACCCCACAGGGTCCGGGCAGCCTGGCGCTGCGCTCCGCGGGCCGGTTCCTGCACGTCGAGGCGTACGGCGAGGGCGCGGGCTGGCTGGCCGAGCAGGCCGACGCGATCGCCGGGCTGCGCGACGACGTCACCGGGTTCGCCGCGCTGTCCAAGGCGCACCCGCTGGTCGCCCGGCTGGCCCGCGAGCACGCCGGGCTGCGCCTGCCGACGACCCGCCTGGCGTTCCCCCGGTTGCTGCGGGCGGTGTGCGAGCAGAAGGTCACCGGCACGGAGGCGTACCGCGCGTACGCGGCGATCGTCCGCAAGCTCAGCGCCAAGGCCCCGGGGCCCGTGGACAACCTGTGGCTGCCGCCCGACCCGGAGGTCGTCGCCGCCACCCCGTACTACGAGTTCCACCCGCTGGGCCTGGAACAACGCCGGGCCGAGACGCTGCGGCGGGTCGCCGCCCAGGCCGGCCGGCTGGAACGCCGCCCCGACAGCGCCGCGCTCACCACGCACCTGCTGACCATCCGCGGCATCGGCCCGTGGACCGCCGCGGAGACGGCGGCCGTGGTGTTCGGCGACCCCGACGCGGTCAGTGTCGGCGACTTCCACCTGCCGAACTTCGTCTGCTACGCGCTGGCCGGGGAGCCCCGCGGCACCGACGCCAGGATGCTGGAGCTGCTCGCCCCGTTCGCCGGGCAGCGCGGCCGGGTCTGCCACCTCATCGAGGTCTCCGGCATCGGCGCGCCGAAGTACGGCCCCCGCATGCCGATCCGCAGCTTCAAGACGTTCTGACCCGCGGCCGGGTCACAGGTCGAGCGCCAACTCGGAGGTCGGCTCGGAGCAGCAGATGAGCAGGTTTCCCTCGCCGGGCTCCTCGACCGGTTCGGGTGAGTACGCCACCTGCCCGGACAGCAGGCCGCTCACACAGGTGTGGCACACCCCGGTCCGGCAGGACCAGCGCACCGGCACGTCGCACGCCTCGGCGAACTCCAGCAGGCTGGCGTAGGACGGGCTCCACGGCACGGTCAGCCCGCTGCGGACGAACGACACCGCCGGACCCGGTCCGGGCGGGCCGTCCGGCGGATGCGGCGGCGCGGCGGGCGCGGCGGCGATGCCGGGGGTCAGGCCGCCCTGGGCACCGAACAGCTCGCTGTGCACCTGCCCGGGACCCAGACCCAGCTCGCCGAGAGCGGTGGTGATCTCTCCCATGAACTCCGTCGGGCCGCACAGGTAGGCGGCCGTGTCCGGGGGCAGGTTCAGCCCGCGCAGCACCTCCGGAGTGATCCGTCCGGCGGTGGTGTAGTCGCGGTCCTCGGGGCCGGGCCGGCTGTAGCAGATGTGCGTGTGCGCGTGCGGCAGCCGTCGCAGCAGCTCGCGGCTCTCCGCCGCGAAGGCGTGCTCGGCGCCGTCCCGCGCGCCGTGCACCCACCACACCGGCCGGTCCGGCTGCGTCGCGGCGAGAGCGTGCAGCATGGCCATCACCGGCGTCGCCCCGATCCCCGCCGACAGCAGCAGCACGGGCTGCTCGCCGGAATCCAGGGTGAACGAGCCCCGCGGCGCGGCCGCCTCCACGGTCAGACCGGGCCGGGCATTGGCGCGCAGATACGTCCCGGCCGCGCCGTGCGGCTCCTGCTTCACGCTGATCCGGTACACCGCGTCCCCGGGCGTGCCCGACAGCGAATAGCTGCGGACGAGCGGCCCGGCCTCGCCGGGCAGCCGCAGCGTCAGGAACTGGCCGGGCAGCGCTGAGGGCAGCGGGGTCCCGTCGGCGGCGGCCAGGTGCAGCGAGAAGACGTCGCGGGTCTCCTCGTCGAGCGCGGTGACGGTCAGCGGGCGGAACCCGGCCCAGGCGGGCGGAGCGGCGGCCGTCTCCAGGCCCGCATTGCCCTCCTGCTCGTCGGCCTGGTCCAGCAGCCCCTGCATCGAGGCCTGCCACCCGGGACTGAGCGCCGGTATCCGCAGCGCCCGCGCGGCGTCGTCACGGGAGTGGCCCGGCAGATACAGCAGGGCGTCGAGCTCGGCGACGGTCATCGCCTCGGGTCCGGTGGACAGCTTCACGATCCCGTCCCCGGCCCGCACCAGGCCCTCGGTCAGCACCCGCAGGTAGAAGCCGGGCCGGTGGTGGGCGACCATCAGCGCCGCCATGCGCGGCTCGTTCATCCGCAGCCCGACGCGGTAGCAGGTCACCCGCGGCTGCGTCACCTCGACCACAGCCTCGCCGACGCGGTAGCGGTCGCCGATGCACACCTCGTCGTCGGGCAGCCCGTCGACGGTGAAGTTCTCGCCGAACTGGCCGGGCATCAGGTCGTCGCGGCCCAGCACCTGCGCCCAGTAGCGGTAGGAGTCCTGCTGGTACACCAGCACCGCGCGCTGCTCACCGCCGTGCCCGCCCAGGTCGCCCTGGCCGTCGCCGTCGAGGTTGAGCCGGCGCAGCATCACCGGGCCGTCCACAGGCTGCTTCCACACGCCGGTGTACACGGTGCGCCCGCGCCAGTCGACGTCCTTGGGCAGGCCCACGCTCACCGTCAGCAGGGTGGCCACGCGTCCGAAACTACGCCCCGCGCGTACGCCCGGCGCTTGCTTTGCCGATCCTCGCCGCGTTTCGCCGGTGACGCGTGCTACCGCACTGACGCGGCCCCGCTGGGGTGTCCCGACCGGCGTCTACGATGCGGCACATGGCACTTCTGTACCGCGCGGAAATCCAGCCGACCAAGCTCGAGCTGATCGACTCGTGGCTGCCCACCCGGTCCTGGTACCAGGGACCGGCGGAGCCCGGTGTGCGGCGGGTGGCCGCCTGCCGCTTCGACGACCCCGACGGCGAGGTCGGCGTCGAGACGATCCTGGTCCAGGCCGGCGACGGCCCCGTGCTGCACGTCCCGCTCACCTACCGGGGCGCACCGCTGGACGGCGGCGAGCCGTGGCTCGTCGGCACGACCGAGCACTCCGTGCTCGGCAAGCGCTGGGTGTACGACGCCACCGGCGACCCGGTGTACCTGCAGGCCCTGGCCACCGCGATCCTCACCGGCGGGGGCGAGGCCGACGAGTTCGTCGACGTCGACGGCCGCCAGGAGAAGCGCGCCCCGGCCATGTCGCTGCACGGCAGCGGCGCCCCCGGCACGGCCGTCCCGGCGGTCGGCGCGATCGAGCAGACCACCGACGGCGATCCCACCCGCATCACCACCGCCACCGCTGGACTGGTCGTGCACCGCGTGCTCGGCTCCGCCGGCAGCGGCGGGTTCACGCTCACCGGCGCCTGGGACGGCGGCTCGCCGACGACCCTCGCCGAGGCGACGCTGCGCTGACGCCGCCCGGGTTCCTGCACGCGGGCGATGGCGCGCCTCGCCCGCGTGCGGTATCCACAAAGGATGACCGCGCAGGAGAAGAAGCAGCCCAAGAGCCGCATCAGTGGGCCCCAGCTGGCCTTTGCCGGAGTCGTGCTGGCCGCCCTCATCGGCGTGACGCCCGCGCTGCTGGACCGGCTGCTGCCCGACGACACCCCCACGGGCACCGGATCCCCGCCGCCACCCTCCGCATCCGGATCGCCGTCCCCGGTCGCCTTCACGTTGACCAGCGCCGTCTCGGTGCCGCAATGCGCGGACATCACCGGGTACGGCACCAAGCCCCAGGGCCGGGAGGTCGGGTTGTTCATCCAGGTCCCGGGCGACACCAAGTACTACTGGGAGAAGGTCCTCAAGTTCGACGGGGACTCGTGGCGGGCCGACCGGGTGGTGATCGGCGCGCCCGGCGACGCCGGCAAGGAGTTCAACCTGGTCCTGGTGCCGCTGTCCGTGCAGGCCGTGGTCGAGTTCAGCAAGCACGACGGCACCGCGTACGCCGTCGACAACCCGCCCGTCGCCCCCATCACCCAGTTCCGCGTCACCCGCACCACCGACCTCGGCTCCTGCTGACCCGTTCCCGGCGGACAGGGGCGCCGCCAGGCCGCCCCTCGGGTCGTGGTCGGGTGCCCGGGGTGCTCGGCGGTGGGAACGGGTGCGGCGGTCAGGTCTTCGCCCGGTTCCGCCCGTCGGACTCTGCTGTTACCTTGCCGCGCGTGGACGAATGGATCACGACCGCCGAGCGCCTGCTGACCGAGCCGTACGCCGAGACGGTGACGCACCGGGCCGACGGCATCGCCGAGCCCGGCCTGCACGTCGCCTACCTGATGACCAGCCAGGACTTCTACGACGAGGACGATCACGAGGTGGCGGAGCCGGTGCTGCGGGAGTACGAGGCCGCCCGCGACGGGCTGGTCGCCGCGCTGACCGAGCGCTGGGGCGCCGCGGAACGGATCGACCTCGGTGAGATCCTGGACAGCTCGATGCGCGGGCACGCGCCGACCCCGCTGACCGCCTACCTGTGCAACGTGGCCGGCGGCGCCGCCCCGCTGTGGCGGCGGGGCGACCGTCACGTCAGCGTGGTCGTCGCCTGGGAGGACCAGGAACTGCCCATCGTCCTCACCCTCGCGGTCGGCCGCCACTGAAGCCGGGCGGGTTGACCTCAAGCGCGGTGGAGGTGGTGGGATCTCGGCATGATCTTCGAGGGGCTGAGAGTGGCGGTCACCGGCGCGGGGCGGGACACCGGGCGGCTGCTCGCCGCCGACTTCGCGGCCCGGGGCGCGCACGTGTACCTGTCCGCCCGGGACGTCGGCGCCGCCACCGCCACCGCTGACCTGATCAACAGAGACGGGCCGGACCGGGCCGAGGCGTTCCGGTGCGACCTGTCCGACCCCGACGCGGTGCGCGGGTTCGCCGCGGCACTCGCCGAGCGGACCGGCCACCTCGACGTGCTCGTCAACAACGCGGCCGCGTACGCGAAGGGGCCGGGCCTGGAGGACGCCCCCGACGACGCCATCGTGTCGATGATCAGCGGGGCGGCTACCGGGACCACACTGCTGATCAAGCACTTGTTGCCGCTGCTGCGGGCATCGGCGCGACCGGACATCGTCAACCTGATCTCCGGTTGCGGCGAGACCGGCCACCACCGCTCGACCGCCCATCCGGCCTTCTACGCCGCCAAACACGCGCAGGCGGGGCTGGCCGGCATCCTGTCGCACCGGCTGCGCCCCGAGGGCATCCGGGTGATCTCGCTCTACCCGCCGGACTTCGTGCAGGACGGGCCGCGTACCGCCGGGGCGATGCTCACGGCACGTTCGGTCGCCGACTGCGTGCTGTTCGCGGTGGGCCAGCCGCGGGACTGCTTCATCCGCGAGTTCCGGTTCGAGCAGGATCAGCCCGCTCCCGACCCGGATCCGACCCAATGATCATGAAGTTGTGGACACGACACACCGTCGAGCCGTGCCATAAGTTCATGATCGACGGGAAAGGTGAGAAGGGGCTGGGAAAACGGGGGGATTGGCGCGGGGTGGGCGGTTTGCTGGTTGACTGGTGACATGGATCTGCCGGTGAACCCCCCTGTGGAACCGATGCTGGCCAAGCCGGTGTCGAAGATTCCCGATGCGCCGGGTATGACGTTCGAGCCCAAGTGGGACGGCTACCGCTGCATCATCTTCCGTGACGGCGACGAGGTCGAGCTGGCCAGCCGGGGCGGCAAGACGCTGACCCGATACTTTCCCGAGGTCGTGAATCTGGCGCTCAAGCAGTTCCCGACCCGGTCGGTGATCGACTGCGAGCTGGTCTGCATCCGCCGCGACGCCGACCGCATCCCCCGCCTCGACTTCGACATGCTCAACCAGCGCATCCACCCGGCGGCCTCCCGGGTGAACAAGCTGTCCGTGGAGACCCCCGCCGACGTCATCGCGTTCGACCTGCTGGCGCTGGGCGACCGGTCGCTGATGGACCAGCCGTATGCCCAGCGCCGGGCGCTGCTGGCGCAGACCCTCGCCCACGTCGAGCCGCCGGTGCACCTGACCCCGGTCACCACCGACGCCGACACCGCCCGGGAGTGGTTCACCGCGTTCGAGGGCGCGGGGCTCGACGGGCTCATCGCCAAACCGGCCGACATGCCCTACTCCCCCGGCAAACGGCTGATGTTCAAGATCAAGCACGCGCGCACCGCGGACGTGGTGGTGGCCGGGTTCCGGTACCACACCTCCGGGCCGGTGGTCGGATCGCTGCTGCTCGGCCTGTACGACGAGCACGGCGTGCTGCACCACGTCGGCGCGAGTTCGGCGTTCACCGCGGCACGCCGGGCCGAACTGCTGGACGAGCTGGCTCCCTACCGCAACCCCGCGGAGCACACGTGGGGGTCGGCTTCGGAGGGTCAGCGCGTGCCGGGCGCGCCGAGCCGATGGAGTGGGGGGAAGGACCTTGGCTTCGAACCGCTACGCCCCGAACTCGTGGTCGAGGTCGGCTACGACGCGATGGAGGGCGACCGCTTCCGGCACACCGCCCAGTTCAAGCGCTGGCGGCCCGACCGCGACCCCCGGTCCTGCACCTATGACCAACTCGACCGTCCTATCAGCCTCAACGTCGACGAGGTACTGCGTACCCCGTAGGCTCGGGCGGATCCGTTCCGGGGGGAGTGAACACGCTCGTGCGACTCAGGCTTGACAAGAAGGTGGTGCGCGCCGTCGTCGCGCTGGCGGCCTCGGCGCTGACCACCACCGGGTGCATACTCCCGCTGCCCGACTTCGGCCGCCGCCCCGAGTCCGCGGCCGTCAGCCCCGAACCGGGCTGGCGGCTGTGCCCGGAGATCGCCGCCGACCTGCTCGGCAAGGCTCCGTCGGGGTACACCTTCGAATGCAAGATCGTGAAGGTGCCGCAGAACTGGCACAAGCCCGACGACGGCCAGACCTTCGACATCGAGGTCATGCGCGCCCGGGCCACCGACCAGCGCGACCGCATCGGCGCGCTGATGGTCAACCCGGGCGGGCCGGGCGCGTCCGGCGTCGACCTCGCGGCATACCTGACGCTCGGCCTGCCCGCGGAGATCACCCGGCGGTTCGACATCGTCGGCTTCGACCCGCGCGGCGTGGGCCGGTCCACCCCGGTGGACTGCTACACCGACGCCGACCTCGACGCCACCTTCGCCAGCCAGCCGGATCCGGTGACGCAGGAGGAGTTCGACGAGGTCCTGGCGCTCACCAAGAAGATGGCCGACGGCTGCAAGGCCAAGTACGGCGACCGGCTGGGCCTGTTCGCCACCGAGCAGGCCGCGCGGGACATGGAGGCCATCCGGCTGTCGCTGGGCGAGGGCAAGATGAACTACCTCGGCTACTCCTACGGCACGCTGCTCGGCGCGGTGTACGCGCAGCTGTACCCGAAGGAGATCCGGGCCATGGTGCTCGACGGCGCCGTGGATCCGCTGCAGTCCTCGACCCAGTCGTCGGAGAGCCAGGCGATGGGCTTCGAGCGCGCGTTCGACAACTTCTCGGCCTGGTGCGCGAAGAACAAGACCCAGTGCCCGATCGACGGCGACGCCCGCGCGGTCGTGGAGAAGCTGATGCAGGAGGCTGACACCAACCCGGTCGGCAACCCCGACGGGCGCAAGGCCACCGCCGGCTGGATCTTCTGGGGCGTGGTGTCGTCGCTGTACACCCAGGCCCGCTGGCCGGACCTGGGCCAGGCGCTGGCGGACCTGCAGGACGGCAAGTCCGAGGCGATCTTCGCGCTGGCCGACTCGTACGCCGACCGCGACGCCAACGGCCAGTACACCAACCTGTTCGACGCGAACGCCGCGGTGAACTGCGCCGACGACGGCAAACCGGCCTCCGTGGAGGACATCCGCCGGCTGCAGTCGGAGTGGCGGGTGAAGTATCCGCTGTTCGGCGCACCGCTGGCGGTGGGCATGCTCACCTGCTCGGTCTGGCCCGCCCAGCGCGACCCGTACCCGACCGGCAAGGCCGAGGGGGCGCCGCCGATCCTGGTGGTGGGCACCAAGGGCGACCCGGCCACGCCGTACGAGCAGACCCAGAAGCTCGCCGACATGCTCGGCGTGGGCGTCGTGCTCACCTGGGACGGCGAGGGCCACACCGCCTACCCGGAGACGCGCTGCATCAACAAGCACGTCAACGACTTCCTGATCAACCTGGTGGTGCCGCCACCGGGCACGGTGTGCCCAGCGCAGTGAGCCGTCGTAGCGCGGCGATGCCCCGCCACCGGTTCGGTGGCGGGGCATCTCCGTCAGCGGCTCCCCACCTCGGGCCGGCAGCCGGCCGGTCAGCCTCGCAGGTCGGCCAGGTCCTGGTCGGTGAGGTGAAGGTCGCCCGCCGCGACGTTCTCCGCCAGGTGATCGAGTGAGCCGGTGCCGGGAATGGCCAGCACCGCCGGCGAGGCCGCCAGCAGCGCCGCGATCGCGACCTGGGCCGTGGTGGCGCCCAGGCGAGCCGCGACGACGCCCAGCCGGTCGGCGTCGAGCCGCTGGGCGCCGCCGCCGAGCGGGAAGTACGGCACGTACGCGATGCCCGCCTGCTCGCACTCGCTCAGCACCCCCCGGTCACCGCTGTGCCGGTTCTGCACCGCCGCGACGGGTGCGATCTCCCGGGCCTCGGCCAGCTGCGCCCCGTCGACGTTGCTCACCCCGAGGTGCCGGATCAGCCCCTGCGCGCGGAGCTCGGCCAGCACCGCGAAGCGCTCGGCGATCGACTCGCCGCCCGGCCCGGCCATCCCGCCGACCCGCAGGTAGACCAGGTCGAGCCGGTCCAGCCCGAGCGCCCGCAGGTCCGCCTCGACCAGGCCGCGCAGCTGACCGGGCGCCGCCTGCCCGCTCGGCGCGCCGGTCGGCCCCGGCAGCGGCCCGACCTTCGTGGCGATCACCAGGTCGTCCCGGTAGGGGCTCAGCGCGGTGCGGATCAGGTCGTTCGCCCGCACCTCACCCCGGCCGTAGAACCCGGCCGTGTCGATGTGGTTCACACCCAGCTCGACAGCCCTCCGCAGCACCGCGATGCCGCTCTCCGCGGGCCGGGACGGTCCGTCGAAGGTGCCCATCGCCAGGCGCATCGCGCCGAAGCCGAGCCGCCTGACGGGCAGGTCCCCGCCGAGCGAGAAGTTCATGATCGTCATGCGCCCATGGTGTCCGACGCCCGAGGGGTCGGCGAGCTCTTGGCCACTTGCTGCCACACTGGCAGGATGCGCAGCGAACAGGTGGTCTCGATCCAGGGGGACGCGGAGCTGATCGCGCGGGCCGGCCATCTGATCGAGTCCGCCCGGACCGAGTTCGTGTGCGCCGCCCGGGACATGCGGACCTGGTCACAGCCGGAGGCCATGTGCGCCATCCGCAACCGGGTGCGCGCCGCGGCCTCGACCGGCTTCACCTGCCGCAAGCTGCTCAGCCCCGTCGCGCTCGCCGACGAGCAGGCCCGCGCGCACCTGCGCCAGGTGCAGCGCAACGGCACCGGAGTCCGGATCAGCGGCTCGCCGCTGCCGCACGAGACCATCGTCATCGACCAGCGGGTGATGATCCTCGCCGGCCGGGAGACCCCGGGCGGCCGCGAGTACACCGTGACGACCTCGCAGGTCCTGGTCGACGGCGTGCACTCGCTGTTCCGGGCGGTCTGGGACAGCGCCGTCGAACTCGACGCCTACCTGCGCGACGACGTCCCGCACCTCGACGCCGACAGCCGCCTGATCCTCCAGGCGCTCGGTTCGGGCGCGACCGACGAGTCCGCGGCCAGGCGGCTCGGCGTCTCGCTGCGCACCTACCGGCGTCGCGTGGCCGAGCTGATGACCAAGCTGGAGGCCGACTCGCGGTTCCAGGCCGGAATGCGCGCAGCGGAGCTGGGCCTACCCGCCTGAGGCCGCGCCCGGTCAGCCCTCGGCTTGCTCGACGGGGTCCTTGGCGCGGCTGGGCTGCACCCGCATCGGTTCGCCGGGCATCTTCGGATAGTCCGGGGGGTACGGCATCTCGCCGAGCTTGCGGTCGCGCTCGTCGCGGTCCCACCACTCCAGCAGCGTGCCGAGGTCGTGCCGCACCTCGTCCATGCCCGCGTAGAGGTCGCCGACCTCGGCCAGCCGCGGCGGCACGGTGCGCAGGTCGAAGTCGTTCGGCTCGACCTGGGTCAGCTCGTCCCAGGTCACCGGGGTGCTGACGGTGGCGCGGGGGTTGGCGCGCAGCGAGTACGGCGCGGCGATGGTGCGGTCCCGGGCCATCTGGTTGTAGTCGATGAAGACCTGCTCGCCGCGCTCCTCCTTCCACCACGCCGTGGTGATCAGCTTGGGGTCGCGCCGCTCCAGCTCCCGGGCGAACGCGATCGCCGCCCGGCGCGCCTCGACGAACGTCCAGTCGGGCTTGATCCGCACATAGATGTGGACGCCCCGGCCGCCGGAGGTCTTCGGGAAGCCGACCAGGCCCGCGTCGTCGAGCACCGCACGGGCCAGCCCCGCCACCTTGACCGCGTCGGCGAAGTCGGTGCCGGGCTGCGGGTCGAGGTCGATGCGCAGCTCGTCGGGGTGCTCGGTGGCGGGGGCGCGCACCGGCCACGGGTGGTACACGATGGTGCCCATCTGGGCCGCCCAGAGCAGGGCCGCGGGCTCCTTCGGGCACAGCTCGTCGGCCTTGCGCCCGCTCGGGAACTTGATCTCCGCGGTGGTGATCCAGTCGGGCACGCCGCGGGTCGGCACCCGCTTCTGGAAGAACATCTCCCCGCCGATGCCGTCCGGGAAGCGCTGCAGCATGGTGGGCCGCTCGCGCATGTACTGCAGCATGGGCTCGGACACGGCCAGGTAGTACTCGAAGACGTCCTGCTTCGTGAAACCGCGCTCCGGGAAGTAGATCTTGTCCGGGCTGCTGAGTCTTACGGATCGGTTACCGACCTCGTACTCGAGCGCTGGGGCCTTGGGCATGGCCCGACGCTACCGCGTACGGTCGAGGCATGGAGCAGAACGTGAGCCAGCTGAGCGAGCAGGAATGGCGCGTGCGCCTCAACCCCGAGGAGTTCCGGGTGCTGCGGCAGGCGGGCACCGAGGCCCCGTGGAGCGGCAAGTACGTCGAGACCAAGACCCCGGGCACCTACCGTTGCCGGGCCTGTGGCGTGGCCCTGTTCGACAGCGTGACGAAGTTCGACAGCCACTGCGGGTGGCCGTCGTTCGACGAGGCGCTGCCGGGGACCATCAAGTACATCGAGGACAGGTCGATGGGCATGCTGCGGGTCGAGGTGCGGTGTGCCAACTGCGACTCGCACCTGGGGCACCGGTTCGACGGTGAGGGCTTCACGCCCAAGGACGCCCGCTACTGCATCAACAGCGTCTGCCTCGACCTCGAAGAGCAGCCGAAGTAGCCCACCGCGGAGCGGCATCCGCGACAGTCCGGCCTTGGCGCGGCCTCCGGCGCGTTAGCGGCGTGTGAGCGGAACCGTTCACCGCCCGCTAACGCGACCTCCGGATACTTGCCCAGGTCAGTCTGGCGAGGAGGGTGCGATGCGGGTGCTCGTGGTGGACGACGAGGAACTGATGGCCGGGGCGATCGCCGAGGGCCTGCGGCAGGAGGCGTTCGCGGTGGACGTCGCGCACGACGGGGCCGAGGTGCTGGACAGGCTCGCCGCCGGCGGATACGACGTGGTGGTCCTGGGTCTGCCCCGGGTGCGCGGGGACGAGGTCTGCCGCCGGATCGTGGCGGCCGGGACGGGTGTTCGGGTGCTGATGCTGAGCGTCTTCGTCTCCGATGCCGACCGGGTTGCCGGGCTGCGCGTGGGGGCCGACGACCACCTGGCCAAACCGTTCGCGTTCGCCGAGCTGGTGGCCCGGGTGCGGGCGCTGGGGAGCGTGGTGGCGCACTCGGGTGCTCAGGGGCAGCCGCAGCTCGCCGAGACGGTGAACGCTCCGGGGCACCGGCTGCCATGAAGGGTTCGTGGCACGGCAGCCTGCGGGTGCGCCATACCCTCATGTTCGGGCTGATGTTCCTGCTCGCCGGCAGCGTGGTGCTCGGCGGCGTGCTGATCCTGGTCCAGAACAGCATGGATTACAGCCTGGCGGTCGTCTTCGCGCGCAAGTTGGACAAGTACGACCCCACAGCGGAGGCCTGGATAGCCCAGGTGGTCAGCGAGGACGAGGTCTCCAGACAGATCATCCTGGACTCGATGCGGGACAACCTGCTGTTCAAGGGCGGGTTGACCCTGCTGGCGGTGTGCCTGGTGGCGACCGCCGGAGCCTGGTGGCTGTCGGGACGGCTGCTGCGCCCCCTCAACATGATCACCGAGACGGCGCACCGGATCGCCGGGCGCACCCTGCACAAGCGGATCGAATTGGACGGTCCGCCCAGCGAGGTGAAGAGCCTGGCCGACTCGTTCGACAGCATGCTCGACCGCCTCGACGAGGCGTTCGCCGGGCAGGGCAGGTTCATCGCCAACGCCGCCCACGAGCTGAAGACCCCTATCGCGCTCAACCGCACCCTGCTCGACGTGGCGATGGCCCGTCCGGACAGCTCGCCGCAGGTGCTGCGGCTCGGCGAGAACCTGCTCGCGGTGAACGTGCGCCACGAACGGCTGATCGACTCGCTGCTCACCCTGGCCAGGGCGGAGGACGCGGTCACCGATCGGCGGCCGGTCGACCTGGCACAACTGGCGGAGTACGCCCTCGACGTCACCGCGAAGGCGGCCGTGGAGCAGCGGGTGCAGGTCCAGTCGAAGCTCGTGGCGTCACCCGTGGTCGGCGACCCGGTGCTGCTGGAGCAGCTGATCCGCAACCTGGTCGACAACGCTGTGCGGTACAACCATCCGCACGGCTCCGTGTGGGTGCAGACCCTGGCCGAGGACCGGCAGGCCGAGGTCATCGTGACCAACACGGGCGCGCTGATCTCGCCGCACGAGGTGCCGGTGCTGTTCGAGCCGTTCCGCCGGCTCACCGACCGGGTGGGTTCGGCCCGGGGCAGCGGGCTGGGCCTGTCCATCGTGCGTGCGGTCGCCCAGGCCCACGGTGGCGACGCGCTGGCCATCCCGCGCCCCGACGGCGGCCTGTCCGTGCGCGTGATCCTGCCCCGCGGCGACGCTCCCCGGTCCTGATCCGCCTCCGTGCCAAGGATTCGCTATGCATCCATTTCGGATGATGTTAGCGGTATGTGTGAAAGTTCGTTAACCTCCTGTTAACACCTCATTTGGTGGACTGTGTACCGAGACGACGGAGACCCCCTCCGCCGTCCAGGACAGGCTTCGCGAGCGACGTTCCGGATCGGACACGTCCTCCGCGATGCGAACCCAGCCCCCAAGGAGAAGTAGATGCCAATCGACGGCAGACGTGTGGGCCGCCGGTCAAGGCGTGGCATCCGGTACGCGGCACTGGCGGCCTGCGGGCCGCTGCTGGTGACGGTGTTGACGGCGTGCGGGCCGGACACGTCGGAGACGACCACCGGCGCGGCGTCGGAGACCGGCGCCGCCGGCCAGTGGGACGCCTACGACAAGCAGAAGGAGAACCTGGCGACGTGCCTGAACGAGACGGGCCTACAGGTCCGCTACCTCGGGCACGACACCCTGGACGACTTCTCGGGTGTGCCGGAGGGCGATTTCACCCCCGAGATGATCGATTGCTTCAAGAGGTGGCCCGCGCTGGACCCGCCGGTGATGGACACTCCCGAGAAGCCGTCCGAGGAGCGGCTGCGCGAGGACCGGGAGGTCGCGAAGTGCATGCGCGAGAACGGCGTGCCCGACTGGCCCGACCCCGATCCCAACCCCGCGCCCATCGACGGGGCCACCCTGCGCCGCCAGAAGGACGAACACAGGGCCAAGATGCAGCAGCCCGCGGTCAAGGCCGCGGCGAAGATCTGCATGCCGGACACCAGCGACCTGACGGGTGTCGGATGAGCGGCCGGTGGCGTCGGGTGCTGTTCGGCGTCGTCGCCGCCGCGGTGGTCGCCACCGCGGCGGCGATGTCCGCCGGGGTCTTCACCGGCGGCGGGGACGACAGCCCCGTCGGCGCTCCGACGGTCGACACGGTCAAGGTGACCCGGACCACGATCACGGCGGCCAAGGTCGTCGAAGGCGAGATCGGCTACGGCCAGCCGGCGGCGGTCACGTCCAAGGCGGTCGGCACCCTGACCTGGCTCGCCGCGGTCGGCAGCACGGTGCAGCGGGGACAGCCGCTGCTGCGGGCGGACAACAACCCGGTCGTGCTGCTCTACGGGGAGCTGCCGTTCTACCGCCCGCTCGCCGACGGCGTCAAAGGCCCGGACGTCGCCCAGCTCGAGGCGAACCTGGCCGCACTGAAGTACACCGGTTTCGAGACCGACGCCTCCTACTCCGCATCGACCGCGGCCGCGGTGAAGCGCTGGCAGAAGGATCTGGGGCGGCCCGTCACGGGCACCGTGGCGCCGACGGACGTCATCGTCGCGCCCGGTGCGCTGCGGATCGCCGCCCACTCGGCCCGGCTCGGGGCACCGGCTGCCGGTGACGTCGTCACCGCCGGTCCGACCACCCTGGTCGTCACGGCGAAGGTGCCGACCACCGAACCCGACCTGGCCAAGAAGGGCGCCAAGGCCACCGTGACGCTGCCCGACGGAGCGGCGGCGGAGGCGACCGTGCTCGGCGTGGTGACACCCGCCGACGGGGCACCCGCCGGCCAGACACCGGAGCAGGGCCCGCCGACGGTCACCGTGCAGCTGGCCCTGAAAGCCGGCACCGAGCCGGAGCCCGGGGCCGTGCGGGTCCGGTTCGTCACCGCCGAGCACGCCGACGTGCTGGTCGTGCCGATCCAGGCCCTGGTCGCCGTCGGCGAGCGCGGCTACGGCGTCGAGGTGCGCGACGGTGCGACCAGCCGGATCGTGCCCGTGCAGACGGGGCTGTTCGCGGGCGGCAAGGTCGAGATCACCGGCGACGGCATCACCGAGGGTGTCACCGTGGGGGTGGCCCAGTGAACGTGGTCGAGCTGACGGACGTCACCAAGACCTACCCCGGTGGGGTACGGGCCGTACGCGGGGTCAGCCTCGACATCGGATACGGCGAGGCGGTCGCCGTCGTCGGGCGGTCCGGGTCGGGCAAGTCCAGCCTGCTCAACCTGATCGGCACTCTGGATCGCCCCACCAGCGGCCAGGTCCGCATCGGCGGGCACGACGTGGCGGCGCTGTCCGACCGGCAGCTGTCCGGGCTGCGGGCCGCCACGATCGGCTTCGTCTTCCAGCAGTTCCACCTGACCCCGGGCGTCGCCGTGCGGGCGGCGGTGGCCGACGGCCTGCTCTACGCGAGCGTGGCCGCCCCGGAGCGGCTGCGGCGGGCCGACGCCGCGCTGGAGCGGGTCGGCCTGGGCCACCGGCTGCACCACCGTCCGCACGAGCTGTCCGGCGGTGAGCGGCAGCGAGTGGCGATCGCGCGGGCGCTGATCGGCGATCCACCGCTGCTGCTGGCCGACGAGCCCACCGGCAACCTCGACTCCGCCTCCGGCGAGACCGTGCTGGGCCTGCTGACGGAGCTGAACGAGGCCGGCACCACCGTCGTGGTCATCACCCACGACCGGGAGCTGGCCGCGCGGTTGCCGCGGCGGGTCGAGGTCTCCGACGGGCTCATCGTGCGCGACGAGCGCGAGGCCGGCGTGGCGCCGTTCGCCGCCCGGATCGGGGCGGCGCGGTGAGCGCCCCACCCCGCCCCGGGCGGCTGTCGCCCGGTGACGTGCTGCGGGTCGGCGCGGCCGGGCTGCGGTCGCGCCGGCTGCGGGTGTTCCTGTCCGCGCTCGGCATCGCGATCGGCATCGCCGCGATGATCGCCGTGGTCGGCATCTCCAGCTCCAGCCAGGCCGAACTGGACCGGCAGCTGGACGAGCTGGGCACCAACCTGCTGACGGTCGAGGCGGGCCGAACGCAGGACGACAAGCCGACACAGCTGCCGAACGAGGCGATCGGCATGATCGCGAGGATCGGGTCGGTGGAGGCGGTGTCGGCGGTCGGGCGGCTGCCCGACGTGCACGCGTACCGCAACGAGCACGTCCACCCCGCGCAGACCGGCAGCCTCACCGTGTACGCGGGCCGGCTGGACCTGCCGGAGACGGTCGGGCTCAGCCCGGTCAGCGGGCGCTGGCTGAGCCTGCCCAGCGCCGACTTCCCGACGGCCGTGCTGGGCTGGACCGCGGCGCAGCGGCTCGGCGTCGGCGACACCGCGGCACAGCCGCAGATCGTCGTCGGCAGCCACCGCTTCACCGTGGTGGGCGTGCTGCGGCCGGTGCCGCTGGCCGAGGACCTGGACCGGGCCGTGTTCGTCGGCTGGTCGGCCGCGGTGGCCTACCTCGGCTTCGACGGGCACCCGACGACCGTCTACACGCGAACGGCGGAGGACGCGGTGGTCCAGGTGCGCAAGACCCTGCCGCGCACCGTGAAGCCGGGGGCGCCCAGCGAGGTCCTGGTATCGCGACCGTCCGACGCGCTGGCCGCCAAGTCGATCACCGAGAACACGTTCGGCGGGCTGCTGCTCGGCCTGGGCGCGGTGGCACTGCTGGTCGGCGGGATCGGCGTCACGAACACGATGGTCATCTCGGTGCTCGAACGCCGGTCGGAGATCGGCCTGCGCCGGGCGCTCGGGGCCACCCGCGGTCAGATCCTGCTGCAGTTCCTGGTGGAGTCGCTGCTGCTGTCCGCGCTCGGCGGCCTCGGCGGCATCCTGATCGGCACCGTGGTGACCGGCGGATACGCGGCCACCCAGGACTGGCCGGCCGTGGTGCCGCTGTGGGCGACGGCGGGCGGGTTCGCCGCGACGCTGCTGATCGGCGCGGTGGCGGGGCTCTACCCCGCCGTACGAGCCGCCCGGCTCACGCCGACGGAAGCGCTGGCGGGTATCTGAGCCGCCGCCGCACAGCAGCGAAGGAAGGGCACCTTCTACACGGACGTCCGTTAAGAAGGTGCCCTTCCTTTCGCAGCCGGGGTTGTCGGCTTGGGCGCTCGGGTCTGGCCCGGGAACCCGTTGCGTGCCACCATCATCGGGACTTCCGGGAGGGACGCGATGGCGGACGGCACGGCGCAGGGCATCTGGTGGCAGCGGCTCACCTCACCGGGCGGCGCGCAGCTGCCGATGAGCGTGCAGGAGCGGCTGCTGTGGTATTCGAAGCAGGTGCGCCGCCAGCGGATCGCCAACTACACGGTGGAGGGCGTGACTGTGGTGATCGCCGCGAGCATCCCCGCCGCGGCCGCGCTCGGCGCGTCCACCGCCGTCACCGCCGTGCTCGGCGCCCTGGTCGCGGTGCTGGCCGGGCTGCGGCAGCTGGTCCGGCCCGGCGAGAGCTGGATCCGGGCCAGCGCGACGCTGGTCGCGATGCAGCGCGAGGCGGTCGTGTGGAGCGCGGGCGCGGTCCCCTACGACGGCGAGCGCGCCGACACCCTGCTCGTGGAGAACGTGGAGAGCCTCGTCGCCGCCGAGACGTCGCAGTGGGCCGAGCAGCGCACGGTGCGCCGCTCCGAGCCGGAGCAGCAGCCGGTCAGCTGACGTACCAGTCGAACAGCTCCCAGCCGGGCGGGGTGGCCATCACCAGCAGCATCAGCACGGCGGCCGCCCCGGCGACGGCCACCAGCCGCCGGGTGAACGCGTCGGCGCGCACCCGCGGCGAACGCCACGCCCCCCAGGCGAACAGCAGCAGGACCGCCGCGGGCACGAAGCCGAACATGGTCACCAGCACGGCCGGCCAGGACCAGCCGGGCGGGGACTGCTCGGGAAAGTACGCCGCGTCGCTGACGAGGTAGGCGACGGCTCCGTAGAGGTAGGCCAGCACCAGGACCAGCAGTGCCGCGCTGAGCGATCCGGCGGTGCCGCGGCTGATCGACGTCTCCTGCATCGCCGCACGGTAACCCGGACCGCCGGGTCCGGCCAAGACGCCGTTCCGGTCAGCCCGCCAGGTGTCCGAAGGCGTACGCGCGCCAGGGCCGCCACCGCTCGTCGGGCGCGCCGTGCGGCCCGGTCCCCGGCCACGCGTCGGGGTCGCCGAGGGCGCGCATCGCGATGAACTCCACGGTGGACTCGTCCAGTCCCGGCAGTTCCCGCAGCCGCTGCCGGGCCACCGCCCAGTCCGCGCCGACGCCGAGGTCCAGCCCGCCCGCAGCCATCGCCTCGACGAGCGCCACGAACGCTTTCTCGACGGCGGCCGCGACCTCCAGCACCGCCGGATCGACCGCGGCCAGCGCGGACACGTCGGGGAACACCCGGGTCAGTCCGCCGTCCGGGTCGTCGATCGGTTCGCCGCAGACCGTCACGAGCCGCGCCGCCGCGTCCGGCCCCAGCACCGCCCGCACCGCCAGCTCGACCCCGTCCACGGCACGCGGCACCCGCCGGCCCGGCACGGCGGCGACCAGCGGGGCGAGCAGCGGGTCGGCGGCGAGCGCCGCATCCACGGCGACCGGGTCGGCGTCCAGGTCGAGCAGCCACCGGCACCGGTTCACGGCGCTGCCGAGGTCACGCAGGTCGGCCAGGGCCAGCCGGCACTCGACGTGCCCGGCCGCGGGGCGCAGCGCGACGACGCCGGTGCCGTGGGGCAGCCGCAGCGTGCGCCGCAGCGCGCCGTCGCGACACTCCTCGACCCCGGGCAGCGCGTCCGAGGCGAGCTGCGCGAACAGCTCGCCGGCGGCCAGCGGCGCCCGGTACGGCAGGCGGACCGTGACGGTGCCCGCCGCGGCCTGCGCCCGCGCGCCGCGACCGGCCCGTTCGCGCAGCTCGCCGGGGGTCAGCCCGAACACCTCGCGGACGGTGTCGTTGAAGGTGCGGATGCTGCCGAAGCCCGCCGCGAACGCGATGTCGCCCATGGGCAGGGTGCTGGTCTCGATCAGGGTGCGGGCCGCCTGGGCACGCTGGGCGCGGGCGACCGCCAGCGGGCCCGCGCCGAGTTCGGCGAGCACGTGCCGCTGCACCTGCCGGGTGCTGTAGCCGAGCCGGTGGGCCAGGCCCGGCACGCCCTCCCGGTCGACGACCCCGTCGGCGATGAGCCGGACCGCGCGGCCCACCAGGTCGGCGCGCGCGTTCCACTGCGGCGAGCCGGGGCTGGCGTCGGGCCGGCACCGCTTGCAGGCCCGGAATCCGGCCTGCTGGGCCGCGGCGGCGCTGGGCAGGAAGGTCATGTGCCGCACCTGCGGCGGCGGCACCGGGCAGCTGGGCCGGCAGTAGATGCGCGTACTGGTCACGGCCGTGAAGAACCAGCCGTCGAAGCGGGCGTCGCGGGAGTGCACCGCGCGGACGCAACGTTCGAAATCCTCGTGCATGCCCCCACCGTAGCCAGGGCGGGGACCCGGACACTCGCGAGAAGACGACATCGCGGTCGCCGGTGACGCCGACGTCGTTTTCCTGCCAGCCGCTGTCGGCGGCCCGTGGTGGACTGGGCCCATGACGATCGACAAGTACACCGCCTTCCGCGCCCTGCACCAGCCCGGCACCCCCCTCCTGCTCGCCAACGCCTGGGACGTGGCCAGCGCCCGGCTCGCCGAGCAGGCGGGCTCGGCGGCGGTCGCGACGACCAGCGCCGGGGTGGCCTGGAGCCTGGGCGCGGCCGACGGCGACGTGCTGGACCGCGACCGCGCGGTCGACCTGGTCGACCGGGTGGCGGGCGCGGTGGCCGTGCCGGTGACCGCCGACATCGAGGGCGGGTTCGCCACCGACGCGGCCCGGGTCGCCGAGACGGTCCGGCTCGTGGTCGCGGCGGGTGCGGCGGGCGTCAACCTGGAGGACAGCGACCGGGTCGGCCCCGCGCCGCTGCTGCCGGTGGACGAGGCCGCCCGGCGTATCGCCGCCGCCCGCGCCGCCGCCGGAGCGGGCCTGTTCATCAACGCCCGGGTCGACACGTTCCTGCGCGGCGGGGACGTCGCGGACGCGCTCACCCGGGCACGGGCGTACATCGCCGCGGGCGCGGACGGCGTCTTCGTGCCCGGCACGGCCGACCCCGCGGTGATCGCCGAGCTGGTCGCCGGGGTGGGCGCGCCGCTGAACATCCTGGCCGGGCCGGGCTCCCCCACCGTCGCCGAGCTGGCCGCGCTCGGGGTGGCCCGGGTGAGCCTCGGCTCGTCGGTGGCCGAGGCGGCGTACGCGGTGATGCGCCGGGCGGCCGAGGAGCTGCTGGCCAAGGGCAGCTACGAAGCGCTCTCGGGCGCTGTGAGCTACGGCGAGCTGAACAAGCTGCTGGCCTGAGTCACCGCGCCAGCAGCAGCACGGCGGTCCCGGCGGCCAGCGCGGCGGCCCCGGTGACCGCCCCGGTCACCGCGAACCTGCCCCAGCCGATGCGCACCCCGGCGGCCTGGCAGCGCTGCGCCCACAGCAGCGTGGCCAGCGACGCCCAGGCCGTCACCAGCGGGGCGACGTTCGCCCCGAGCAGCAGGCCGAGCAACTGGTCGCGGTGCCCGGCGGCGACCACGGCCTCGCCCGCCACGTACGCGGGCAGGTTGTTGACGGCGTTGGCGAGCAGCCCGCTGGTGACGGCGGCCCGCACCACGCCCACCGCCCCGGGGTCGACGCCGATCATGGCGCTCATCAGGTCGGCCAGGCCCAGCCGCCCGACCGCCTCGACGGTCAGGAACAGGCCGGTGACCAGCACGAGCAGCCGCCACGGCAGCAGGCTCCAGCGCAGCGCGGCCCGGTCCCAGCGGGCGTACGCGGCGGCCAGGACCAGCGCGCAGACCGCCGACACCAGTTCCAGCCGCTCGCCCCACAGCACGCCGAGCAGGAACGCCGTGCAGGCGGCAGCCGCGGACAGCAGCAGCCGGCGGTCGCGCGGGCGCACCGGCGCGGGCGGGGTGTACCGGGCCGGGTTGCCGCGCCAGTAGAGGATCCACAGGCAGGCGCCGACCGCGACCAGCACCGCCGCCTGCGGCAGGACCATCGCCCCGGCGAACCCGCCCACCGACAGCCCGATCCGGTCCGCGGCCAGCAGGTTCGTCAGGTTCGACACCGGCAGCAGCAGGCTCGCGCCGTTGGCCAGCCAGATCGTCGTCATCGCCAGCGGCAGCGGCGGCACGCCGGCCCGCGCCGCCATGGCGAGCATCACCGGGGTGAGCAGCACCGCCGTCGTGTCGAGGTTGAGCAGCGCGGTGGTCGCCGCGGCGAAGCCGAAGCACAGCGCGAACAGCGCGACGTTGCGGCCGCGGGCCCAGCCGGTCAGCCGGGTGGCGATCACGTCGAACAGCTCGGCCCGCGCGGCGAGCTCCGCCAGCACGATCACCGTGCCCAGGAAGATCAGGATCGGCAGGATGCGGCGGCCGGTCGCCAGCGCGCCGGCCGGCGGCACCAGCCGGGTCGCCACCGCGAGCAGCCCCGTGCCGAGCAGCGCGAACGCGAGCAGGTCGAGCCCGCTGAACCTGTTCCGGGCACGCGCGGGCCCGGTCCCGGCGGCCTCCGCCGGGACGACTTCCTGCGCCATGTCAGTCGGTGGTCGGGGTGGAGAGCGCCTGCGCCAATGCCTCGGGGGTGCGTCCGACGATCGCGGTGCCGTCGTCGAGCAGCAGGATCGGGCGCTGGATGAGCTGCGGATACGCCACCATCGCGGCGATCCAGCGGGGCCGGTCGACCGCGTCCCGGCTCCAGTCCGCCAGGCCGAGGTCGGCGGCGGCCGGCTCGCCCAGCCGGCAGATCTCCCACGGCTGCGCGCCCAGCCGGTCGAGCACGTCGGCCAGCTCGGCGGCGGTCGGCGGCGCGTCCAGGTACGGCCGCAGGGTCACCGGCACCTGGTTGAGCTCGAACGTCTCCCGCGCGGTGGCGCACTTCGAGCACGAGGGGTTGTTCCACATCTCCACCCCGCTATCCTCACCCATCCCGGGATCTCCTTGAACAGGGGTTCAACCTGACCCGCCGGTCAGGCGGTACCTGTTGCTGACCGGGACGATCAGGAGGCGACGGGGATGGCCGAGACGGCGACGTTCGACGAGTTCGTGGTGACGCGATCGCGGCACCTGCTGCGGGTGGCCTACCTGCTCACCGGTGACCATGCGCTGGCCGAGGACCTGCTGCAGACCGCACTGGCCCGCTGCTGGCCGGCCTGGCGGCGGATCAACGGTGACCCCGAGCCGTACGTACGCCGGGTGCTGGCCAACACGTACAACTCCTGGTGGCGACGGCGGTGGCACGGCGAGCGCCCCACCGAGACGCTGCCGGAGCACCCCGCGCCCTCGGCGCACGCCGCCGTCGACGACCGCGACCAGCTCCGCCGAGCCCTGGCCAGGCTCCCCCGGCAGCAGAAGGTCGTCCTGGTCCTGCGGTACTTCGAGGATCTGAGCGAGGCCGACATCGCCCGGACCCTCGGCATCTCCGCGGGCTCGGTGAAGACCCACGCGGCCAAGGGGCTGGCGAAGCTGCGGCTGGACCCGAGCCTGCGGGAGCTGCCGCAGGCGGACGACGACGGGCCGGTGGGCAACGAGCGGCTGTCCGCGGTGCGCACCCGGATCACCCGCAACCGCCGCCGCGGCGTCGCCGGGATCGCAACGGCCTGCCTGGTCGCGCTGGCGCTGATCGCCGCGTACGCGCTGCTGCCGCACCTGCGCGCGCGGGCGCTGCCGGAACCGGCGTTCCCGATCGAGGTGCCGCAGTTCGCGCAGAACGGCCGCAGGTTCGCCGACCTCGACTACTACCGCCTGACGACGTCCGCCCAGCACGACTACTCGCCCCACCTCGACCCGGCGCTCACCTGGACACCCGGCGACCGGCCGGAGGCCCTGTTCCTCGCCTGCCGCCACCTGGGGCAGCTCAACACGCTGATCGCCCATGTCCGGGTGAACGGGCGGACGGCGGGCATGGGCATGGACATCTGCACCGGCGACACCGACCTGGGCCTCGACGGCTTCTTCACCCGGCTGGACCCGGCGGCGCTTGGCCTGGTGGCGGGCCGTCCCGCCACCGTCACCCTGGACCTCGAATTCGGGCAGAACGGCACGGACCCGCTGCCAGCGGGCACCGTCGCCGTCGCGATCGGTGAACTCACGCCGTACGCGGAGCTCCCGTGGCCGGGCACGGCCCCGTCCCGCGCGCCGCTGGACCGCATGCCGCGGGACATGGTCGACCCGGCCACCGTCACCATGCTGGAGGCCGGGGGCGCGCACAGCGCCACCCTCACCTGGACCGGGCCGCTCGTACTGTCAGCGAACGCGCAGACACCCGGCCGGCTGCGCATCCTCGTCGACGGCGCGCTGGTGAGCAATCTGGACTTCGGTACGCCCTTCGCGGGGCAGGTGGTCGGCGACAGCGGTCTCCTGCTCGACCCCGCAGCCCGCTACGCCAACGGCTTCCACTTCGCACCGCGCCCAGGGTCGAGGATCACCATCACGGTCGAACCCGAACGCCTGGTCGGCGACTGGTACGTCGCGGTCCACCCCCAGCCGCGCGGCTGACGTCCGACACGACCGACGCGGCGCGGCGGGGACTGCCTGCCCTCGTCACCGGCCAGACCGTGGTCATCACCGTGGAGCCCGAGTTCATGACGGGCGACTGGCGGCTCACCGTCGACCAGCCCGGGACGTAACCTACGGGCGGGAAATTCTCGCGACACCACCCCACCGACGCCACCGTCCAAACGGTACGTGTTGCTGACGGCGGCGATCAGGAGGCTTGCGGAGCATGGCCGG
Organism: Catellatospora chokoriensis; assembly: GCF_011297315.1. Classification (NCBI taxonomy): domain Bacteria; kingdom Bacillati; phylum Actinomycetota; class Actinomycetes; order Micromonosporales; family Micromonosporaceae; genus Catellatospora; species Catellatospora chokoriensis. Next base: position 135,886 of record NZ_JAAOTI010000002.1, on the reverse strand, counting down.
CACGGCGGAGTTCGACGAGTTCGTGATGGCGCGGTCGCGGCACCTGCTGCGCATCGCGTACCTGCTCACCGGCGACCACGCGCTGGCCGAGGACCTGCTGCAGACCGCGCTGGTCAAGTCGTGGTCGGCGTGGCGGCGCATCCACGGCGACCCGGAACCGTACGTGCGGCAGGTGTTGCTCAACACGTACCGGTCCTGGTGGCGCCGCCGGTGGAACGGCGAGCGCCCCGCCGAGTCGCTGCCCGAGCAGCCGATCACGGCGCCGCAGGCCGCCGTCGACGAGCGCGACGAGGTGTGGCGGGCGCTCGGTCGGCTGTCCCGCCAGCAGCGGGTCGTGCTGGTGCTGCGCTACTTCGAGGACCTCAGCGAGGCAGAGATCGCCAAGGCGCTGGACATCTCGCCGGGCTCGGTGAAGAGCTACGCCGCCAAGGGACTGGCCCGGCTGCGGCTCGACCCCGACCTGCAGCCCATGCCCGCGATCGACGACGACGCCCCGGCCGGCAACGAGCGGCTGGCCGGCGTACGCCGTCGTATCGTGCAGCAGCGCCGCGGCCGGCTCGCCTCCGCCGCGGCGGCGCTCGCCGTGATCCTGGCGGGCATCACCGGGTACGTGATCGCGCCTGGCGGCGAGACCGACGGGCTGGCCGGCGTGCCCGACTTCCACCAGGGCTACCGCATCACGCAACGCGCGCAGGCCGGCTTCCCGGCGCGGACCGGCGAGATCACCTTCACCCCGTCCACTCTCGACCTGGCGTTCTTCCCCGCCTGCACGCACTCCGGCTACGAGGTGCCGCTGGAGGTCAAGGTGTGGGTCGGCGGCAGGTCGATCGGCGCGGCGGACTGCGCCACCGACGGCCTGTCCTTCGACAACCGGCTCACGCCCGCCCCGGACACCCTGCGCGCCGCCGGCGTCGAGGTGGGCAAGCCCGTGACGGTCTCCTTCGACCTGGACGTGTCGTACGTCTACACGGACCCCACGACCCCGGTCACGGAACCGAAGACGGAGGTGCCCGCGGACGGTGTGCTCGCGCTCCTCGTCGGCGAGTCCGTCGGGTTCGACAAGGTCGACCTGCCCGAGCGGCCGGCGACCCTGACGCCGCTGGACCGGCCCGCGTACGCGACGGGCACCAGCGTGCTGCTCACCGCCGACGGTCCGCGCACCGCCACGCTGGACTGGCGCAGCGGCGCGGTGCGCATCATGGCGCGCTCGCAGACGCCCGGCGTGCTGCGGCTGCGCATCAACGGCGTGCTCGTCGACGTGAAGACCTGGTGGGACTACGACCAGCAGACCTGGCAGTCGGAGTTCGCGCCCGCCGGCGACGACGCCAAGGTGCGCGGGCTGAGCGCCCAGTATCCCGATCAGCTGACCATCACCGTCGAGCCCGAGCACCTGACCGGCGACTGGTGGCTGGCGGTGATGCCGGCCGGCTGACGGGCGCGTAGGAGATCCGCTGCGGGCCGCCAAGGTGGCCGCGTTAGGGTCGGGCTTGTGGCGGATCAGTCGGACTGGCGCGCGCAGCGCGATCATGCGGTGGCGCAGCATGCGCTGGCCGAGCAGCGCCGCCGGGCGGCCGAGACGGCGCAGGCGATGGAGCTGGTGACCCGGTTCGCCCGCGAGGCGGCCGCGCGCGGCCTGCGCACCACGGCGCTGACGGCGTTCGCCTACGACGGCGGGGGCCGCTACCGCACCGACCTGCGCGGCTGGTACGTGCACCGCAACCGCACCCTCGCGATCACCGAGGACGGCCGCTACTACGTGCTCGGCGTGCCGTCGTCGCTGCGGGCCCGGCTGCTCGGCGCGCAGGTGCCGCCCGCCGACCCGCCGCTGATCGTCGGCCGGGGCGCGCGCGACGGCGAGTCGATGCCGCTGGAGACGCTGCTGCAGCGCCGCCTGGCCGCAGGCGACGACTGGCCCTAGCCGGCCTGCTCGGCCAGGGCGAACTCCAGCTGTTCGACGGCCATCCGCACCCCGTCGTCGAGGGCATCGCGATATTGGTGCTCCAACGACCAGGACACGGTCTGGTGCGGCCGGTGGCCGACCAGGGTGAGGCGCAGCGGCCCGACCCGCTCCTCATGCCTGTCGAGGGCGGCGTGCGCGGCCGCGACCGCGATGCCGGGAATCCGGGACAGATCCGCCGCGTCCAGCCGGGGTCCGGTGGCGTCGGTCGCGAAGTCCTCGGCGAGCACGACAGAGCGCGCGGCGGCGGGCGCGACCTCGATGAAGACCTCGGCGTCCGTGTCGCCGACCTCGGGGTCGACCGGGTTGGCCAGCCGCACCACGGGCCCGCCCGGGGTGAGCGTGACCCACTCGCGGACCATGCGGTGGGGAAGCTGCTCGATCGCGGCCCGCACCGCCCGGGACGCGCCCGCCCGCACCGAGAAGTAGCTGGACTCGACGATGTGCAGGTAGTGCTTGACCAGCACCACGCGCAGTGGCCCGGTGCGGTACTCGTGCTGCAGGAGCGCGGCGCGCACGCCGCGCAGCGCGCCGGTGGTCAGTTCCGCCGTCCACTGCTCGTTGGCGAGCTCCGCACGCATGTACTCGTCGTCGCGGTCCCGGTCGCGCAGGTCGATGAAGTCGTCGGCGACGTGCACGCTGCTTGCGGCGGCCGGTTCCACGTCGACCGTGACCCGCACGGGGCCGAAGCAGCCGCCGGCCATGGACCTGTTCGTCACCCGCACCATGGCCGGCAGCGTAACAACGCACGTCACCCGCCTTCACCACGTTTCGGAGCACCGGGATCGGTGTGGACGGACCGTTTCCCCCGAGTGTCGCGGCGGCCGGGATGGCACTACGCTCTCGCGAATGAGTGACGCGCGCACCCAGGGCCTCATGTTCGGCGAGATCGCCGAGGAGTTCGACCGGATCCGACCCGGTTACCCGGAAGGGCTCGTCGACGACGTGCTCGCCTACACCGGGATCGGCGTCCAGGCGCTGGAGGTGGGCGCGGGCACCGGCAAGGCCACCACCGCGTTCGCGGCGCGCGGCCTGCAGATCACCGCGATCGAGCCGGACCCGAAGATGGCCGCGCTGCTGTCGGAGCGGCTGTCCGGGCAGTCCTCGGTGCGCATCGTGGTCGCGCTGTGGGAGCAGTACGAACCCGACCTCGCCTTCAACCTGCTGTTCTGCGCCCAGGCGTGGCAGTGGACCGACGGCTCGCAGCGCTGGCGGCGGGCCGCGGCGGCGCTGGCCCCCGGCGGCACGATCGCGCTGTTCTGGAACTTCGACCGCATCGCCGACGACGACCTGCGCGCTCTCGTCCGCGAGGTGCACGCCGGCTACGCCCCGCACGCGATGATCGACGAGGAGCCCGCGGACGGCGCCGACCTGTCGGCGTACTGGCCCGGGCCGGACCTGGCCGCGCTGCCCGAGTTCGGCGACCTCACCGAGCGGCTCTACACCTGGGAGCGCACGCTGTCGGCCGACGACTACGTCTCCTACCTGTCGACCCAGCCGACGTATCGCATCCTGCCGGAGGCGACCCGCGAGGCGCTGTTCACCGCGCTGCTGCAACGCCTGCCCGAGAAGGTGACGCTGGCCGTGGAGACGCTGCTCTACCTGGGCCGCCGCACGGCCTGAAACGCCGTCAGCCGACCCGGCGGCGCATCGAGTAGGTCACGGCGTGCAGGCGGTAGGGCTCGGTGTGCAGGAACACCGCACCCCGGTCGTACGCCTGCCAGCCCGACTCACCGGCCCGGTTGAGGTGGCGCAGGTCGTCGAACCGCTCGTCGGTGCCCCACCGCTCGACGCCGTCGGGGCCGTGGAAGACCGCGTCCCAGTCCATGAAGCGATCCGCGCCCAGGGTGCCCGCCGATCGGTATTCGAGCCGTGCGTACTGCCAGCGCGTCATGCGGCCATTGTGCCGCAGCGCCAAGCAGCCTGTCCAAACGCGACCGCCCTGCGTCGCCGCACTCATGACCGCGCGCAACCGAACACCACCGGCCCGCGCCCACCGCCTCGGCGTGCCCACACAACGACGCTGGCCTATCTCATCGAATTCGAGCTGCGGAAACTCGATGAGATAGGCCAGCGTCCATGACAATCGGGGTCGGACTGCGCGGTCAGCGCGACCGGCGGCCTCGGCGGGAACGGCTGGAGCGGCGCGCGGCCTGTCCGTCCTCGGAGGTGGCTGCCGCGGGCGGGGCCGGCAGCACGGCCGGGGTGCCCGACGGGGTGCGTGCGCCGGTGATCCGGGCCAGCTCCTGGTCGTGCGGGCGGACCGCGGTGGTCCGGGCGGCGACGCCCGCGGCGGCGAGCAGCCGCGCGGTCTCCCGCCGCTCCTCGGCCACCACCAGGGTGACGACGGTGCCGGTGCGCCCGGCGCGGGCGGTGCGGCCGCCGCGGTGCAGGTAGTCCTTGGCGTCGTTCGGCGGGTCGTAGTTCACGACCAGGTCGAGGTCGTCGATGTGGATGCCCCGCGCCGCCAGGTCGGTGGCGATCAGCGCGTTGACCGCGCCCGACTTGAACTGGTCGAGGATCCGGGTGCGCTGCGGCTGCGACTTGCCGCCGTGCAGCGCGGCCGCGGTGACCCCGCTGGCCAGCAGCCGCCGGGCGACCCGGTCCGCGCGGTGCTTGGTCTTCACGAACATGATCACCCGACCGTCGCGCGCCCCGATGTGCGCCGTGGCGGTGTCCTTGTCGGCGGCGTCGACGTGCAGCAGGTGGTGCTCCATGGTGGTGACCGCGCCGGCCGGCGGGTCCACCGAGTGCCGGGCCGGGTTGCTCAGGAAGCGCCGGACCAGCCGGTCCACGTCGCCGTCGAGGGTGGCCGAGAACAGCATGCGCTGCCCGCCCGGCGCGGTGGCCGTCAGCAGCGAGGTGACCTGGGGCAGGAAGCCCATGTCGGCCATCTGGTCGGCCTCGTCGAGCACGGTGATGTCGATCTGGTCGAGCTTGCAGTCACCGCGGTCCAGCAGGTCGTTGAGGCGGCCCGGGGTGGCGATGACGATCTCCGCACCGGCGCGCACCTGGTCGGCCTGACGGCCCAGGGACAGCCCGCCGACGACGGTGACGGTGCGCAGGTTGAGCGCGCTGGCGTACGGGGCCAGCGCGGCGGCGACCTGGGCGGCCAGTTCCCGGGTGGGGACCAGCACCAGGGCCAGCGGCTGGCGGGAGCGGGCGCGGCGGCCCGCCAGGCGGGTCAGCATCGGCAGCCCGAAGGCGAGCGTCTTGCCCGAGCCGGTGCGGGCGCGGCCGAGCACGTCGCGCCCGGCGACGGCGTCGGCGATGGTGCGCGCCTGGATCGGCGACGGCACGGTCAGACCCTGCTTGGCCAGCACCGCCGCCAGCGAGGGGTGGAGCGGGAGTTCGGTGAAGCTGGTCGCCAGCGGGCCGGTGAACTCCGGCTCCGCCGTCACCGGCGTCGGCGTGGGGGTCGCCTTGGCGACGGCCTGCTGGCCGGTCTGCGTGGGGCGGCGACGGGGGCGACGGCGCACGGGGTGAGCCGACGAACCGTGTACTGCGGCGGTCAAATTGGAGCCTTTCGCTGTCGGCACGCCGCGCGAAGGCTCTCGACCCGGGTGATGCCCGGGGAGAGTCAACAGGTAACGAACCGAATGGTGGGGTGTTGCCGCCGGTTCCGCGGCGTTGCCGCCGCGGAACCGGACAATCAAGCATGCCGCGCCACGCTCAGGGGCGTGGCGTGGGGGTCAGACGAGGCGTACGGCCTCGGCCTGCGGGCCCTTCGGGCCCTGCACGATCTCGAACTCGACGCGCTCGTTCTCGCGCAGCTCGCGGAAGCCGTCGAGCTGGATGACCGAGTGGTGGACGAAGACGTCAGCGCCACCACCGTCGACGGTGATGAAGCCGAAACCCTTGTCGGCGTTGAACCACTTCACGACGCCAGAAGCCATGGTGTTCTCCTCTACGGATGGGCCACGCTCGCTGCGAGGCCCGGATGGGCCGTCTCGAGCAGCGGTAAACCCACGGTGATCCGGAAGGAGAACCGATCCCGGTGTACTGAAACCAGGCAGGTGAAGCAACCACAAACAAGAAACTGTCTCTCCACCATACACGTCGCGACGTCCCCGGACGGGTGTCCCGGGTCCGCGTCGGTGTGTCCTGGCTAACCCAGCTCCATCGCGACGAGCAGGAATACCGCCAGACCGGTGATCATCCCGAGGCCCATGGCCAGCGGCAGGCCGGCCCCGAAGAAGGTGGCGACGAAGCTGGCCAGGCCGCCCGGCACGGCGAAGAAGCCGACCGCCTGCGGGGGTTTGCGCCGCGCGTAGGACACCGCGGCCTTGCCCACGAACTTCACCACGATGCCGGCGAAGGCCAGCACGGCCAGCGCGGCCAGCCCGAGCAGCACCCAGAGCACGACCTCACCGGCAGACATGCGACCGAAGGTAGCCGCTGCGCCGCGCCGGGGCCAGTGACGGGCGTGGCTATTTCACGACGCGGTATCGCAGGTGCGTGACGTGCGGCGACGGTTGCGCGGCCAGCTGCTCGAGTTCGATGTGGTCGGTCCCGAGCTGGTCGAACAACCGCCGGCCGCCGCCCAGCAGCACCGGCGCGAGCTGCAGGTGGATCTCGTCGAGCAGTCCAACCCGCAGCACCTGCTGGACGACGTCCGCGCCCATCAGCGTCACCGCCCGCGCCCCGGCCGCCGCGACGGCCAGGTCCAGCGCGTCGGACAGGCCGGTGTGCACGAAGGTGAACGTGCCGCTGCGCTCGGTCCGGTCCGGCGCCGGGTGGTGGGTCAGCACGAAGCAGGGCACCGCGTACGGGGTGTCCCCCCACACGCCCACCCCGACGTCGAAGGTGCGCCGGCCCAGCAGGACCGCTCCGGTCAGCGCGAACTGCCGCCGCACGGCCTCGGCGTCCACCTCGCTCGACCCGTCGAAGATCCATTGGTGCAGTCGCTCGCCGCCGCGGCCCATGGGGTGTGCCACACCCACGTCGGGCCCGGCCATGAAGCCGTCGAGCGACATCGTCACGTGCGCGATCACCTGTGCCATCGCCGTCCCCCGGGTAGAGCGCCATGGATGCGCCTACATGCTGCCACGGTCCACAGCGGACGTCACAGCCGAGTAACGAGTGTCGCGACTCCTTGCATTGTGACAATGTAAAGAGTGACAGTGGTCGAGTGCTTGCCATGATCTGGTCGCAACTGCGCCACCGCGCCTGGCGCACCGGCGCCCTGTTCACCGCCGTGCTACTGGCCACCACCGGGTTCACCGTGCTGACCGGCACCGTCAACACCGCCCGGCTGCGGGTCGTCGGGGACGTGAACGCCAACCTGCGCGGGGCGTACGACATCCTGGTCCGTCCGAAGGGCGCCCGCACCGCGATCGAGCAGGAGCGCGGCCTGGTCGGCCCGAATTACCTGTCGGGCACGTTCGGCGGCATCACCCAGGCGCAGCTCCGGGCGATCCAGGCGGTCCAGGGGATCGAGGTGGCCGCGCCGATCGCGAACCTCGGCTTCGTCGCGGTGCTCCGCACCGTGCCCGTCGACCTCACGGACCTGGTGGACCGGGCCAAGGCCCGCCAGCTGATCCGGCTCGACCCGACGTTCCTGGCCGACCGCGGGCTCTCGTCGTTCCGCAAGACCGAGAGCTACGTCTACGTGACCACCCGCCCGCTGCTGGCCCCGCAGAACGTCCAGCAGGCCGGGGGGACGCTGCGCTACCCGGACGGCTCGACCCGCCCCGACGACCCGCGCTGCCCGCTCGCGGTGCTGGAGGTGCAGGAGGACGGCACGAAGCTGCCCATCTGCACCACGTCGGTGGTGCAGCCGGGCGACGGCGACTCCGGTGAGGGCGCGCCGGGGTTCACCATCGTGCGGCTGCTGCCCGACGGCCGCTTCGAGCAGTTCGGCGCCACGATCGGCCCGCAGCCGTGGCTGGTCGTCCCGGTCGTCTGGTGGACCGTGATCGGCGCCGCCGCCGTCGACCCGGCGGCGGAGGCGCGGCTCGTCGGCCTCGACCAGGCGCTCGTCTCCGGGCGCTACCTCACCGCCACGGACGCCACCCAGCCCGCCGAGGTGGGCAAGAGCGTGCCGGTGCTGGTGGCCGACGAGTCGTACGTGGACGAGAGCCTGCGGCTGGCCCTCTCCGCGGTGCCCGACGCGGCGGTGGCCGACCTGCCCGGCACCCGCAGCGACGTGCTGCGGACCCGGCTCGCCGCGGTCACGGTGGCCGCGCGGGGCGAGCGGCGGCTCGACGCGGCGGCACTGCGCGGTGACGTGTCCCGGTTCCGCGGACAGGCCCTCGTCGCCTTCAACATGCTGCTGCAGAGCGGGCTGCCCGAGTACCGGACCGGGTCCGGCGACTCGCTGGCCCCGGTCGCCGGCGCGCCCGACCCGACCCGGTGGACGGGCTTCTACCGGGTGTCGGGCGGCCGGTTTCCGGTGTTCCTGAACGACACCACGTTCCGGTCGCTGAACGCGGTGATGCGCGGCGAGGCGACCATCGCCGCCGATCCGGTCGGCGCCTTCGACCCCGGCCGCCTGCACGGCAACTCCGCGCTGGGGCGGGTGCCGCTGGAGACGTACCAGGCGCCGGAGGCGGCGGGCGCCGACGCCGCGAGCCGGACGCTGCTCGGCGACCGCCCCCTGCGGCCCTCCGGCGCTCCGCAGGGCTATCTGGTCTCCCCACCGCTGCTGCTCACCTCGCTCGCGGCGCTGCCGGGCATCCTCGGCCGGGACGCGGCCGAGAAGTCGATCTCCGCAGTGCGGGTGCGGATCTCCGATGTGCACACCCTCGACGAGGTCACCCGGGAGCGCATCCGCCGCACCGCCGAGGAGATCACCGCCGCGACCGGCCTCGACGTCGACATCACCGTCGGTTCCTCGCTGGCGCCGCAGACGGTCGTGCTGCCTGAGGGGAAGCTGGGCCGCCCCGAGCTGCGGCTGGCGGAGCTGTGGTCGCGCAAGGGCGTGGCCGTCGCCATCATCGAGGCGGTCGACCGCAAGAGCGCCCTGCTGTTCGGCCTCATCCTGGTGGTCTGCCTGCTGTTCCTGGCCAACGCCACCACCGCCGCGGTGCACGACCGCCGCCGCGAGCTGGCCGTGCTCGCCTGCGTCGGCTGGCCCCGGAGCCGGCTGGCCGCGCTGGTCACCGGTGAGGTGGCCCTCGTGGGCCTGTCCGCCGGCATCGTCGCCGCCGCGCTGAGCGTGCCGCTCGGCGCGGCCGCCGGGGTCCGGATCACCGTGGCGCAGACCCTGCCGGCCGCCCCGCTGGCGCTGCTGCTCGCGCTGCTCGCCGGGGTCCTCCCGGCGATCCGGGCGGCCCGCGCCCACCCCGGCGCGGCGCTGTCCCCGCAGGCCTCGGTGGTGCGGCGGCGACGGGCGCGGCCCAGCCGGACCGTGCTCGCCACCGCGCTGCGCAACGCCCGGCGCAGACCGGGCCGCACGACGCTGGCCACCGCGGCCGTCGCGCTGGGCGTGAGCGCGTTCACCGCGCTGCTGACCCTCACCTGGGCGTTCCACGGCGCCGTCACGGGCACGCTGCTCGGCGACGCGGTCTCGCTGCGGGTCCGGGCCGTCGACACGGTCGCGGTCGCGGTGACGCTCGCGCTGGCCGCCCTCGTCGTGGCGGACGTGCTCTACCTCAACGTGCGCGAACGCGCCGCCGAGCTGGCCGCGCTGCGCGCCGCGGGCTGGGGCGACGGTCCGCTGATCCGGCTGGTCGCCTACGAGGGGCTGGTCATCGGGGCGCTCGGCGCGGCGCTCGGGGCCGCGGCCGGGGTGCTGTTCCTGGACCGGCTCGCCGGCGGCATCCCGCCCGCGGCGTACGCGGTGAGCGCCGGGGCCGCCCTGGGCGGTCTGGCGCTGGCCGGGTCGGCGGCCGTGCTGCCTGCCCTGTCCGTGCGACGGCTGCCCCTGGCGGCGCTGCTGGCCCGGGAGTGAGGATCAGGACAGCAGCTCCGCCTCGACGTCCTCCAGGAAGGTCAGGTCGGCGGTGACGTGCCGGGCGGCGGCGGCCAGCAGCAGGCGCACCACCGTCTCGCGCGCCGGATCGCGGCGCAGCGTCTCCAGGTTGCGCAGTTCCCGCAGGAGGTGGGCGCGCTGCGCGGCGAGCACATCGGACACCGTGCCGGGATCGCCGGTGCGGGTCGCGGCGACCACCTTGAGGAACAGGTCGTCCCGGAAACCGGCGGTGCGCGGGCTGGGCGAGGTCATCCAGTCGCCGAGTTCGCGCTGCCCGGCGTCGGTCATCCGGTACACCACGCGGTCGGGTTTGACCTCCTGCGCCATCCGGCTGGAGTCGACGAAACCGTCCCGGGAGAGACGCTCCAGCACCTGGTACAGGTGCCCGATGTTGAGCGCGCCCCACTGCGGTCCGACCGCGGACTCGAACGCGCTCTTCAGTTCGTACCCGTGGCTCGGCCCTTCGCGCAGCAGGGCCAGCACTGCATGCTGGATCGGCATGGCACACCACCCTCCCCTCTCGACATCACAGCTGCATCACAACCGACCGGACGGTTCTTGCATTGTGACAATGTAACACCGACAGTGATCGCTATGACCGATAGCACGACGGGGGCCGGCGCCACGGTGCGCGTGGCCGAGCTGGCCAAGCACTACCAAGGCGGCGACGTGCGGATACCCGCTGTAGCCGGGGTGTCGCTGGAGTTCGCTCCGGGCACCATGACCGCGATCACCGGCCCCAGCGGATCCGGCAAGTCCACCCTGCTGCACCTCATCGGCGCGATCGAAGCGCCCGACGCGGGCAGCATCACCGTCGACGACATGGAGATCACCTCCATGAAGCGGCGCCACCTCACCGCCTACCGCCGCCGCGTCGGCTTCGTGTTCCAGCGCTACCACCTGCTGCCCGCGCTCACCGCGCTCGACAACGTCATCGCGCCCGTGGTGCCGTACCGGGTGAGGTTCGACAAGGCCGCCCGCGGCCGGGAGCTGCTCGCCGCGGTCGGGCTCGCGGGCCGGGAGCACTCGTTGCCCTCCCAGCTGTCCGGCGGTCAGCAGCAGCGCGTCGCCATCGCCCGCGCGCTCATCGGCGCGCCCACCCTGCTGCTGGCCGACGAGCCCACCGGCAACCTCGACTCGCGCACCGGCACCGAGATCCTCGACCTGCTGGCCGCGCTGCGCGCCGAGCACGCCATGACGGTGCTGGTCGCCACGCACGAGCAGCACGTCGCCGCTGCCTGCGACCGGCTCATCCGGCTGCGCGACGGCGAGGTCGTGCAGGACGTGTCACTGGCCGGCGGCGAGCAGCCCGAGGAGACGCTGAGCCGGCTGGGCGGTCCCCGCCTGTGATCACCATGATCTGGTCGCAGCTGCGTCGCCGGCTGTGGCGCAGCAGCGCGCTGTTCGCCGCGATCCTGCTGGCCACCACCGGTTTCACCGTGCTCACGGGCACCGTCAACACCTCGCGCCTGCAGGTCACCGGCGAGGTGGACGCGAACTTCCGCGGGGCCTACGACATCCTGGTCCGCCCGAAGGGCGCCCGCACCGCGGTCGAGAACGAGCGCGGCACGGTCGCGCCCAACCAGCTGTCCGGCACGAACGGCGGCATCACCACGGCGCAGTACCGCGCGATCCAGGCGGTGCAGGGCGTCGAGGTCGCGGCTCCGATCGCGACACTGGGCTCCACACTCGTCTCGAACACCGCGCAGGTCGACATCACCGATCTCGTGGACCGGTCCAAGCCCCGCCAGCTCATCCGGCTCGAGCCCACGATGCTCGCCGACCGCGGGCTGTCGAGCGCCCTGCGGGTCAGCCACTACATCTACGTCACCCAGCGGCCGCTCATCGGGCTGGACACCGCGAGGTCGACCGGCCCCACCGCGTACTTCACCGACGGCACCGCCCTGCCGCCCAGGGAGTATTGCGACACCGGCTCGCTGGAGGTGCAGGAGGACGGCACGAAGAAGCGCCTGTGCGGGGCGTCCCTGTCGAACTGGCCGGACGACTTCGGGGGCTTCCGAACCCCGCCGTTCGACGTCTACGGCCTACTGCCCGACGGCCGCTTCAGCAGCGGCGGCAGCGACCCGCAGTACGCCACGGATCGCCTGGTGGTCAACATCTGGTGGATGACGACCGTCGGGCTCGCGGCGGTCGATCCGGTGATGGAGGCACGCCTGCTGGGCCTGGACCAGGCGGTCGTGTCGGGCCGCTACCTGCGTCAGGACGAGACGGCCGACCTGGCGAAGAAGGTGCGGCTGCCCGTGCTGACCGCGGCCCGGCCGCAGGTCGACGAGACGCTGCGCGTCACCCTGGGCACCGTCGACGACGACCTGGTCCGCACGATCCCGGGCACCCGTAGCGACGTCCTGCACGCCAGACTCGGCAAGGCCGAGGCGGCACCGTCCGGGACGCGCACGTTCGAGACACGGCCTCCTCAGCCCGATCCCGCCTTGGAGACGCCGCTGGTGATCTTCATGTTCGTGCTGCGGAGCGGGCTGCCCCGGTACGACACGACCGCCGACGGCGGTTTGCGCCCCGTGGTCAGCGCCGCCGCTCCGGGCAGCTGGATCATCCACGGCCCGCTTCTCGGCGGTGGCGGTACACCGAGCCTCATCTTCGACACCGCCTTCCGCGACGTCGAACTGGCCAATCGTGAGTCGATGCTGTCCGCCGAACCCGTCGGTGTCTTCGACCCGGCGAAACTGCAGGGGTATTCGGAGCTGAGCCGGGTGCCTCTGGAGACGTACCGGTCGCCCGAGGCCGAGGGCGCCGACCCCCGCAGCCGCGAACTGCTCGGCGACCGGCCGCTGGCGCCGTCCAGCAACCCGGCCGGTTACCTCGTCTCCGCGCCGCAGCTCATCACGACGTTGGCCGCGGTGCCCGGCCTGCTCGGCGCGAAGGCGGCGGAGAACGCCATCTCGGCGGTCCGCGTTCGGGTCGCCGACGTGCAAACGCTCGATGAGCTGACCCGCGAGCGGATCCGCCGGATCGCCGAGGAGATCAGCACCACGACCGGCCTCGACGTCGACATCACCGTCGGCTCGTCGCTGCAGCGGCAGACCGTCGACCTGGCCGCGGGCACGCTGGGCCGACCCGAGCTGCGCCTGTCCGAGTGGTGGAGCCGCAAGGGCGTCGCCGTGGCGATCATGGAGGCGATCGACCGCAAGAGCGTGCTGCTGTTCGGCCTGATCCTGGTGGTCTGCGTGCTGTTCCTGGCCAACGCCACCACCGCCGCGGTCCGCGACCGCAGGCGCGAACTGGCCGTGCTCGCCTGCGTCGGCTGGCCCCGATACCGGCTCGCCGCCATGGTCACCGGCGAGGTCGCCGTCGTCGGACTCGCCGCGGGCCTGGTCTCCGCCGGACTCGCGGTCCCGCTGAGCCGGGTGGTGGACGTGCCCGCCGGAACATCGCAGGCGCTGCTCGCGGTGCCGCTGGCCCTGCTGCTGGCCGTGGTCGCCGCGGTCGTCCCGGCGGTCCAGGCCGCCCGGGCCCACCCCGGCACCGCGCTCGCCCCGCTGGTCTCCCCGGTACGCCGGGCGCGGCGCACGCGGACCGGGCACACCGTGCTGTCCGCCGCGCTGCGCAACACGCGGCGCAGGCCGGGCCGCACGCTGCTGGCAGCAGTCGCGGTCGCGCTCGGCGTCGGGGCGTTCACCACACTGCTGACCCTGACCTGGGTCTTCCACGGCAACGTCACCGGCACCCTGCTCGGCGACGCGGTGTCGCTGCGGGTCCGCGCCGTGGACACCGTCGCGGTGGCGGCGACCCTGGTGCTGGCCGTGCTCGCCCTGGCCGACGTGCTCTACCTCAACGTACGGGAGCGTTCGGCCGAGCTGGCGACGCTGCAGGCGGCCGGGTGGGGCGACGGGGCGCTGACCCGCCTCATCGCGTACGAGGGCGTGCTCATCGGCGCCGCGGGCGCGCTGGCCGGAGCGGGTGTCGGGCTGTTCTTCGTCGACCGGTTCGCCGCCGCCGTGCCCGCGACGGCCGTGGCGGCCACCGCCGCCGCGGCACTGGCCGGGGTGGCGCTGTCCGGGCTCGCCGCGGTGCTGCCCGCCCTGTCCGTACGCCGGCTGCGCCTGTCGACGCTGCTCGCCCAGGAGTAGCGCTCAGCCGTGGCAGAACGGGTGGACGTCGCCTTCGATCCGGCGCGTCTGCCCGTTCGGCGACTGCACGAAGAAGGCGCTGCCCTGCACCCAGGTGCGCTGCCCCGGGCGGACCAGCACCGTCTCGGACAGCTCCAGCACGTATTCGCCGATCGTCAGCACGCTGACCAGCAGTAACCGGTCGGCGACGACGGGCTCGGTGGCAGGCATGGAACTCTCCGGGGGGCGGGGAGCGCTCACGTTACCGCCGCACCCGCAGCTGCGGGAAGGGGTGCTGATCGATACGTGCGCCACACCACCGTCTTCTTTCGCGCCGGAGGGTGTCGATGCGGGCGGACCCTGTTCGTATGGAGGGTGGAGTGTCAGCCGCAGCCGAGACGAGGAGCGCCGTCATGAAGCAGTACCTGCTCAGCATCTACCAGCCCGACGGCGGGCCGCCGCCGCCCGAGGTCCTGGACCCCGTGCTGCGGGCCCTCGACGTGCTGAACGCCGAACTCGACGCGGCGGGCGTGACGGTCTTCAAGGACGGGTTGCTGCCGCCGGAGACCGCCACGGTGGTCCGTGCCAAGGGCGACGACATCCTGCTCACCGACGGGCCGTACGTCGAGGGCAAGGAGCACATCGGCGGGTTCTGGATCATCAAGGCGCCGGACCTCGACGCGGCGCTCGCCTGGGCGGCCAAGGCGGCCCGTGCGGTCACCCTGCCCGTCGAGGTGCGCCCGCTGCACTCCGAGGCCTGAGTTGGCCGACGTCGACGGCGTCTTCCGGGCGGAGTACGGCCGCGCGGTGGCCGTGCTGGTGCGCGCCTTCGGCGACATCGACCTCGCCGAGGAGGCCGTGCAGGACGCGTTCGCCGAGGCGGTGCGGCGCTGGCCGGACGACGGCGTGCCGCCGAGCCCGGCCGGCTGGATCATCACCACGGCCCGCAACCGGGCCGTGGACCGGCTGCGGCGCGAGGCCACCCGCGACGAGCGGCACGCGCAGGCCGCGCTGCTGCTCGCCCCGGACCCACCGGCCGAGGAGGGGCCCGTGCCCGACGACCGGCTCCGCCTGATCTTCACCTGCTGCCACCCGGCGCTCGCGGTCACCGCCCAGGTGGCGCTGACGCTGCGGCTGCTCGGCGGCCTCAGCACCGCCGAGATCGCGCACGCGTTCCTGGTGCCCGAGGCCACGATGGCGCAGCGCCTGGTCCGGGCCAAGAACAAGATCAAGGGCGCGGGCATCCCGTACCGGGTGCCGCGCGACGCCGACCTGCCCGGCCGCCTGCGCTCCGTGCTCGCCGTGGTCTACCTGATCTTCAACGAGGGCTACACGGCCAGCTCCGGGGACGCGCTGATGCGGGCCGACCTGTGCCAGGAGGCGGTACGCCTGGGACGGCTGCTCGCCGAACTGATGCCCGACGAGCCGGAGGCGCTGGGCCTGCTCGCCCTGATGCTGCTCGCCGAAGCCCGCCGGGCGGCCCGCACGACCGCGACCGGGCAGCTCGTGCCGCTGCCCGAGCAGGACCGCAGCTGCTGGGACCGGGCCCTGATCGCCGAAGGGCTGACCCTGGTCGGCCGGTGCCTGCGGCGGCGGCAGCCGGGGCCGTACCAGCTCCAGGCGGCGATCAGCGCGGTGCATGCCGCCGCCCCGGACGCCGCGTCCACCGACTGGCCGCGCGTGCTGGCCCTGTACGACCGCCTGCTGGCCCTGACGCCCAGCCCGGTCGTGGCGCTGCACCGCGCGGTCGCGGTGGCCGAAGTACACGGCCCCGGCCCGGCCCTGGCCGTGCTGGACACGCTCGACCTGGACGGTTACCACGTGTACCACGCGGTGCGCGCGGACCTGCTGCACCGCCTGGGCCGCGACCCGGAGGCCGCGGCCGCCTACCAGACGGCCGCGTCCCGCACCGCCAACGCGGCCGAACAGGAGTTCCTGCGCCGCCGCCGGCAGGCTTTGCCCGCCTGAGGCGGGCCCGCACGCACCACCGGCCCAGAACCGGTCCCTGGCGATCGAGTCCACTGCCGCGCGCGGCGGACCTTCCGCCGGAAAACAGGCCGACAGCGGGCGATGGTGATCGTTAAGGTCGCCGGATGGCATCGAACCTGGAATGTGTCGGCCTGGGCGTCTCCGACGGCGACGGGCTGTCCGCACTGATCGGTCAAGCGCTGGAGCGGGCCGAACTGCTCGGCGAGGTCGCCGGGACGTCCGTGCACGCGTGGCAGGACCCGAGCGGCGCCCGGCTCGTCGTGTCCACTCAGGAACGCACGGTCAAGGACCTGCTTCCCTCGTACGCCGGCACGCCCGGCGCGCGCCTGGCGGGGCTCCACGCGGTCAACGACGAGGTCGCCGTGGCCCACGTGGTCGACGCGGACGGCGAGACCCTGACCATGCTGGCCGTCGAGGTGGAGCAGCGCCGCCTGCTGTCCGCGGGCAAGCAGCCCGTGGACGCCGAGGCGGCCGTGGTCGCGCTCGGGGTCGACGTCACGGTGCACGCCGACGAGGCGGCGTTCGCGGCCTCGGACGCCAGTCTGCTCAGCCCCGGCAGCGAGCCCGGTGAACCGCCGGCCCACGTCGTCGAGCAGGGCCATCCGTGGCCGCCACGGATGGGCCCCGAGTCGTTCATCTCCTACGGCGTGTTCGGACCGCCCGAGCAGGCCGAGGCGTACGCCCGCCTGCACGGCACCGTGCTCTCCGCGCAGCGGCGCACGGTCGCCCTGACCGGCGGATCCTTCGTGGTCGCCCGGGTACGCACAGTCGGCTTCGAGGTCGACCTGTGCCTGGCCTCGGCCGACACCGCCGAGCTGCCCCGTCCGGGCAACGTCATCGGGGGCACGGTGTTCCTGGTCGCGTCCGTGCCCGCACTGGCCGCCGTCACACCCGCACGACGCTCCTGGCTGCCCTGGCGCAAGGGCTGACATCCGCGGCGGCCCGGGTCACCAGCCTCGGGTGCGCCACTCCGGCAGGGACGGCCGTTCGCGGCCGAGCGTGCTGTCCTTGCCGTGGCCCGGGTAGAACCAGGTGTCGTCGGGCAGCCGGGCGAAGAGCTTCGTCTCGACGTCGTGCAGCAGCGACGCGAATGCCTGCGGGTCGCCCCAGGTGTTGCCGACCCCGCCCGGGAACAGCGAGTCACCCGTGAACAGGTGCGGGTGGCCGTGCGGATCGCGGTAGAGCAGCGCGATCGATCCCGGGGTGTGCCCGACCAGATGGATGACCTCCAGCTCGACCTGCCCGACGCGGACGGTCTGTCCTTCCTCGATGGTCTGCGCCTTGACCGGCAGTTCCTCGGCGTCGTCGGGGTGCGCGACGGGCGTCGCGCCGGTCTGCGCCACGACCTCGGCGAGCGCCTGCCAGTGGTCGCCGTGCCGGTGCGTGGTCACCACCGTGGCCAGCCCGCCCTCGCCGACCAGCGCCAGCAGCGTGTCCGCGTCGTTGGCGGCGTCGATCAGCACCTGCTCACCGGTATGCCGGCAGCGCAGCAGGTAGGCGTTGTTGTCGTGCGGCCCGACGGACACCTTGCTGATGACCAGCTCGTCGAGCTCACGCACATCGGCAGCCGCCCCGCGGCTCACCTCTCCGGTATAGGACATGCCCGCAGACTATCCCCGCCACCGCGCAAGATCGCGACGATCTTGCGCGAACTGTTGCCCCTTTGCCCGTTTCACCCGTGTCGCCCCCACAGTTCACGCAAGATCGCCCGGGTGGGGGTGGGGTGGGGTGGGGGTGGGGTGGGGGTTAGAACAGGCGGGTCAGGATTAGGTCGAGGGCTTCCTCGGCGTGGCGGCGGGAGAGGTCGGCGGCGCGGTCCGCGTCGCGTTTGCGCAGCGCGTCGACCAGGTCCTGGTGTTCGGACTGGGAGGCGGTGATCTCGTCGGGGCGGTATTGGGCGGCGACCTGGTCGTTGAAGTAGTAGAGGTGGTTCTGCTCGATCACGCGGGCCAGGCGGGGGTTGTGCGCGGCCTCGACGATCAGGTGGTGGAAGCGGTCGTTGAAGACCACGAACTCGTCGGGCGGCCCGCCGGCCGACCAGGTGTCGCAGTGTGCGGCGATGGCGGCGAGTTCGGCGTCGGTGGCGCGCTGGCAGGCGAAGCGGGCCGCGAAGGACTCCAGCGCCATTCTGACCTCGTAGATGGCCACGATCTCGTCACGGCCGTGCTGGCGCACGATCCAGCGGCGGCGGTGGGACACGATCAGCCCGTCGGCGGCCAGCCGCTGCAGGCTCTCCCGGATGGGCGTGCGGCTGACCTGGAGCTTCTCCGCGATCACCGCTTCGACGAGCGGCTCGTTGGGGCCGATCTTGCCCAGCACGATCTGGTCGCGCAGCCAGCGGTAGACGTTGTCCGACAGGGTGCGCGTGGCGTGCATCGGCTCAGCGGGCAGTTCTTGCCGCGGCTCAGCATCTGCTGGGGGCACCTGGCCGCCTCCTCGTCGTGTCCGTCTCGAGCGCCCACAGTAAACGTATCGACGTGACGGCTGCCATGAGTCCATCACCACAGCCACGCTCGGCTCGGCCTGCCCGCACGGAGGTGTCGGCCCTCCTGTCCGGTTCCGGTGGGACAGCAGTCTGGATCGATGCCGTCACATGGGGTAGGCTTCCCCCGTGGTTCGCATGTATTGGCGCTTTACGCTGGCTCTGGGTGGAGCCGGCGGTTCTGTGCGCTGACCGCGATTCCACCCAGAGCCAGCAGGGCGAAGACGTCTCGTCTTCGCCCTTTGCCATGTCATGGACGGGCTGGCCTGGGACATTCCGAGGTGCGGGGCCCGTCCCCCCACGGAACCGGGAGACGCTCCGATGACCCAGACCAACGACGTCCACGTCCTGTCCTTCGAGCCGCTGCGGCCGCCGCGCGAGCTGCTCACCGAGCTGCCGCTCGGTGAACATCGCGCCGCGCTGGTGGAGCGGTCCCGCCAGGAGGTGCGCGACGTGCTCACCGGTCGCGACGACCGGCTGCTGGTGGTGGTCGGCCCGTGTTCGGTGCATGACACCGAGGCGGCCATGGACTACGCCCGCCGGCTGGCCGAGGCCGCCAAGCAGCACTCCCGCGAGCTGTGCGTGGTGATGCGGGTCTACTTCGAGAAGCCACGCACCACGATCGGCTGGAAGGGCCTCATCAACGACCCGGGGCTGGACGGGACCTACGACGTGCACCGCGGGCTGCGCACCGCGCGGGCGCTGCTGCTCGACATCCTCGACCTGGGCGTGCCGGTGGGCTGCGAGTTCCTCGACCCGACCAGCCCGCAGTACATCGCCGACGCGGTGACCTGGGGCGCCATCGGCGCGCGGACCATCGAGAGCCAGGTGCACCGCCAGCTGGCGTCCGGCCTGTCCATGCCGGTCGGGTTCAAGAACACCACCGACGGCGGTGTGCAGGGCGCGATCGACGCCTGTGAGGTGGGCCGCAACAGCCACGTCTTCTTCGGGGTGGACACCGACGGCCGGGCCGCGATCGTCACCACCACCGGCAACGAGGACTGCCACGTGATCCTGCGCGGCGGCCGCAGCGGCCCGAACTACGGCCCCGAGTCGGTGGCCGCGACGCTGGCCATGACCGAGAAGGCCGGCCTGAAGCACCGCCTGGTCATCGACGCGAGCCACGGCAACAGCGGCAAGAGCCACGAGCGCCAGGCCGTCGTCTCCGACGAGATCGCGGCGCAGATCGCGGGCGGCCAGGCCGGCATCGCGGGCGTGATGCTGGAGAGCTTCATCGTCGCGGGCCGCCAGGACCTCGACTCCGGGCAGCCGCTGACCTACGGCCAGAGCGTGACGGACGCCTGCATGAGCTGGGAGACCACCGAGCAGACCCTGGCCACCCTGGCCCACGCCGTCACCGCCCGCCGCGCGGCTGCCTGACCTCCCCACCCTTCCAAGATCGCCGTTTCCGGTCGCCACCTCGGGTCACACCGCGGGTGCCGACCGGAAACGGCGGTCTTCGTTTGCCCGCCTGCCGTGTCGCGGCCGCGCGCCGGGCAGTTCGGCATGGTGTGGAGATCCCCAAGGTCACGCACCGGTTCGTCGACGTCGACGGGGTGCGCGTGTTCTATCGCGAGGCCGGTGATCCCGGTGCGCCGACGCTGCTGCTCCTGCACGGCTTCCCCAGCTCCTCGGCGCAGTTCCGGCGGCTGATCGACGCGCTCGGCGGCCGCTGGCATGTCGTCGCGCCGGACTACCCCGGGTCCGGGCAGACCGAGGTCCCGGCGGGGTTCACGTACACGTTCGAGCGGCTGGCCGACGTGATCGAGGGCTTCGTGGCGCGGCTCGGCCTGCACCCGTTCACGCTGTACACCTTCGACTTCGGCGGGCCGGTCGGGATGCGGCTGGCCACCCGGCATCCGGAGTGGATCGCGGGCCTGGTCGTGCAGAACGCCAACGCGTACGACGAGGGCCTGTCCGACCTCGCCCGCGGCCTGACCGGACACCGGCCCGGCGTGCCGGGCGCGCGCGAGGCGGTCGCCGAGATCCTGGTGCTCCCGGTGACCCGCGGCCAGTACGAGGGCGGCACGAGCGACCCCGAACTGGTCGCACCCGACAGCTGGACCCTGGACCAGCACTACCTGGACCTGCCCGGCCGCAAGGACGCCCAGATCGACCTGTTGCTGGACTACCACACCAACGTCGAGCTGTACCCGGACTGGCAGCGGTGGCTGCGCGAGCACCGGCCGCCGACCCTGGTCCTGTGGGGCACCGGCGACGCGTTCTTCCTGCCCGCCGGCGCCCGGGCCTACCTGCGCGACCTGCCCGACGCCGAGTTGCACCTGTTCCCCACCGGGCACTTCGCGCTGGAGGAATGCCTGCCCGAGATCGCCCCGCTGATCGCCGGATTCCTGGACCGGATCTGACCGGAGGATCGACACCCCCGCTCGGCGTGAGCCCGCCGTCGGCGGCCGCCGTTAGATTGGCAGGCATGCTCGATCACCTGTCGATTCAGGTCGCCGACGTCGAAGCGGCCGCCTACTTCTACGACACCGTGCTGGCGCCGCTCGGCGGGCGGCGCATCCTGGAGTTCGGCGACGTCATCGGCTACGGCGTCGACCGGCCGGTGTTCTGGCTCGGCCCGGTCACCACCGAGGGCGTCGCCCGCGAGGCGCACATCGCCTTCGTCGCCGCCGACCGGGCCTCGGTCACCGCGTTCTTCGCAGCGGCCACCGGCACCGGCGCGGAGGTGCTGCACGAGCCGCGGGTGTGGCCGGAGTACCACGAGCACTACTTCGGGGCGTTCGTCCGCGACCGCGACGGCAACAACGTCGAGGCGGTCTGCCACCTGCCCGGCTGATCAGTCCTTGGGGCGGGCGGCCCGCAAACCCCTGACGCCGAGCACGCCGACGGTGGTGCCGATGGCCAGCGAGGCCCCGATCAGCAGCGCGTGCACCCACAGGAAGCTGGTCGGCGAGCCGTCGCCGGACACGCCGGTCGACCAGGCCCGCGGGTCGTCCCAGATGGCGAGGGCGAACCGCGGCCAGATCAGCCAGGTCCACACACCGACCGCGATCAGGAACAGCGACCAGCCCCGCGACAACCTCATAACCGGCGAGTATGCCAGTCAGCGCGGGTACGGCCGCACCGAGACCGGCCGCTCGAAGAACGTCTCCAGCGCCACGACGGTCTGCGTGCCGGTCACCCCCGGCACCGCGAAGATCTCCTTGAGCACCGCCTGCAGCTCCTCGGTCGTCGCAGTCCGGATCTTGGTGAGCACGGACGCGGCGCCCGCGGTGATGTGCGCCTCCTGGATCTGCGGGATGGCGCGCAGGGCGTCGGCGGTCTCGGCGTCGCCCATCCACGCGTTCGCCTCGATCAGCACGAACGCGAGCACGCCGCGCCCGGCCGCATGCGGGTCGACCTCGACCGTGCTGCGCCGGATGACGCCCCGCTCCCGCAGCTTGCGGACCCGGTCGTGGGCGGCCGCGCCGGACAGGCCCACCGCCTGACCCAGCGCGGTGTACGCCCGCGTCGCGTCCTCCTGCAGCAGCGCGATCAGCGTGCGGTCGATCTCGTCCATGATCGTTCACTCTCTGGAGCCTTTGACAGAACCATGTTAGGTGATGTTAGCGTCAGGACGAACATTGTTAAGCCTTGGGAGGCACATCATGGGTGCGCTGCTCGCCACCGACACCATCCCCGCCCAGCTCGTGACGCTCGATCCGCGCTTCGAGTGCAACGGCGACGAGCGCGTGCAACGGCTCTTCACCGGTGGCCGCTGGCTGGAGGGGCCGGTCTACCACCCGGCCGGGCGATACCTGCTCTGCAGCGACATCCCCAACGACCGCATGCTGCGCTGGGACGAGACCACCGGCACGGTCGGCGTCTTCCGGCAGCCCGCCGGCCACACCAACGGGCACACCCTGGACGGGCAGGGCCGGCTGGTCAGCTGCGAGCAGGGCAACCGCCGGGTCACCCGCACCGAGCACGACGGCAGCATCACCGTGCTGGCCGACAGCTGGCGGGGCAAGCGGCTCAACAGCCCCAACGACGTGGTGGTCCACTCCGACGGCGCGGTCTGGTTCACCGACCCGCCCTACGGCATCACCAGCGACTACGAGGGCAACCGCGGGGTCAGCGAGATCGGCGGCTGCCACGTCTACCGGGTCACCCCCGGCGGGGACCCCGAAGCCGTCGTCCTGGACGCCGAGCGGCCCAACGGCCTCGCGTTCTCCCCCGACGAGCGGCGGCTGTACCTGGCCGACACGCGCCGCAAGCACATCCGGGTCTTCGACGTCACCGCCGAGGGCGGACTGACCGGCGGCGACGTGCTGGCCGAGTGCGACGCGGGCTCGTTCGACGGGCTGCGCGTGGACGACCGCGGCATGATCTGGGCGGCGGCCCACGACGGGGTCCACTGCTACCACCCCGACGGCACCCGGCTCGGCCGGATCCTGCTCCCCGAGATCGTGTCCAACCTGGTCTTCGGCGGCCCGAAACGCAACGTGCTCTACATGACGGCGAGCACCTCGGTGTACGCGATCAGGCTGACCGTGAACGGCTGCACTCCCCCGTGGGCGCGCCGCTGAACGGTCAGGGCCGCACGTTGACGGCGGCGCGGCTGCGCACGATGGCCAGCACCGCCGCCTCGACCTGCTCGATCGGCTGCTCCGGGGTGAACACCAGCCAGTCCAGCGCCACCACCAGGCACACGCCGAACAGCGCCGAGGCGGACAGGCGCACGTCCAGGTCCGGGGCGAAGTCGCCGCTGTCCACGCCCGCGCGCAACGTCGCGGCGATCACGGTGATCGCCTCCTCGCGCAGCAGGCGCAGTGTCTGCTGCCAGTCGCGGTGGGTGCGCCACATCTCCGACAGCAGCAGCTGCGCGAACGACCGGTAGCGCTGGATGAACGCGAGCTCCGCGCGGACCAGAGCCTCGACCGCGGCGGTCGGCTCCCGCCCGGCGACAGCGGACTTGAAGTCGTCGGTGAGCAGGCCCACCCCGTACCGCAGCAGCTCCTCGAACAGCACGCTCTTGGAGGCGAAGTTGTAGTAGACGGTCCCCTTCGCCACCCCGGCCCGCTCGGCGATCTGATCCACCGTCGTGTCGGAGAACCCCTGCTCCGCGATCAGCGCCATGGTCGCCTCGAACAGCTTCTGCCGCGTCGCATCCCGCCGCGCACTGCGCCCATCCGCCACGCCCACAGCCTCCTCGATCACTCAGCGCCCGCCCTCCCTGCCCGCAGTTTCGGGGAAACTGCTGCCGGCGGCGCACCGATTCGCGCACTTTCCCCGAAACTGCCGGCCGCCGCGGGTATGCCCCCACCGTGCCACATCGGCCCTGCGGGCAGGTCACATGGTGAGGGCGGGGTGGAGTTTGTCGGGGGTGAGGCGGCGGGCTCGGGAGGCGGTGAGGGTGGTCAGGGTCAGGGCGAGGGCGGCGACGGCGAGCAGGACGGTGACCCCGGTGACGACGGTGGTCGTGGAGCCGCCGAGGATGAGGCGGCGCAGGCCGTCGACGACGTAGGTCATCGGCAGGTACGGGTGGATGGCCTGGAAGAAGCCGGGGCTGGTGGCCACGGGATAGGTGCCGCCCGAGCCGGTGAGCTGGAGCATCAGCAGGATCAGGGCGACCAGGCGGCCGGCCGAGCCCAGTGCCGCGCCCAGCAGTTGCAGCACGGCGGTGAAGGCCAGCATCGTGGCCAGCAGGTAGCCGTACATGCCCCAGG
Organism: Catellatospora chokoriensis; assembly: GCF_011297315.1. Taxonomy (NCBI): domain Bacteria; kingdom Bacillati; phylum Actinomycetota; class Actinomycetes; order Micromonosporales; family Micromonosporaceae; genus Catellatospora; species Catellatospora chokoriensis. The sequence goes on along the minus strand of NZ_JAAOTI010000002.1, from coordinate 111,786 downwards.
GGTGTGCGGGGTCCAGGCCCAGCGCGAGCAGCAGCACCGCGTACAGCACGGTGGTCTGCGCGAACCCGACCGCGACCGCGGGCCGCCAGCCGGCCAGCGCCACCCGCCAGGCGGGCGCGCCGGTCATCAGGTGCCGCCGGGTCACCGGCCGCAGCAGCATGTACGTCAGCATCGCGCCCACCCACAGCGCCAGCGCCACGAAGTACGGCGCGAACCCGGCCCCGTACGCGGCGGCCGCGTGCCACACGTCGCGTTCCAGGGTCACCGGCGCGGCCAGCACCCCGGCCCGCTGCGCCCGGGTGTCGGCGTCGTAGCCCGGCACCTGCGCCGCCCCGTCGGACAGCCCGTCGGCCAGCGTGCGCGCCCCGTCGTCGAGCCGGGCGAGCCCGGCGGCCAGTTCCCCCGCCCCGCCGGAGAGCCGGACCAGCCCGCCGTCGAGCTGCCGGGCCCCGGTGGACAGCCGGTACAGGCCGCCGTGCAGCGACTTCGCGCCCGCGGCGGCGTCCGCGACCCCGCCGTGCAGCCGGTCCGCGCCGGTGGACAGCGTGGCCAGTCCCGCGGCCAGCTCGTCGACGCTGCGCCGGGCCGCGGCGACGTCGTCGGCCAGGTGCGGGGCGGCCTCCGCCACCGCGCGCGCGGCCGCCGCGACCTCGGTCAGCTGCGCCTTGACCTGCGGCAGCCCGGCGTCGTCGAGCCGGTCGGCCAGGTCCCGCGCGGTCTCCGCCGCGACCGAGGCGGCCCGGTGCGCGGCGAGGAAGGCCGGGTCGTCGGCGAGTTCCGGGTGCGCCCGCGCGAGCGCGTCCAGCGACGTGACCACCTCGGCGGTGCGCCGCACAGCCTGGTCCGCGAGCTGCGGCAGCGCGTCCAGGTGTTGCGCGAGCGCCTGCGCCGCCGTCGCGACGGCGTTCGCACCCTGCTCGATGGTGTCGGCGTGCGCGCGCAGCACCGGCTCGACCCGGTCGGCGACACCGTCCACCGTGGACGCCAGCCGAGCACCGCCTGCGGCGGCCCGGGCCGCGCCGTCGGCGAGCTGTGCAGAACCGGCCTCCAGCGTGGCCAGGCCACCGGCCAGCTCGCGGGAGCCGGACTCGGCCTGTGCCAGCCCGTCGGCGAGGGTGCCCGCCCCGGCCTGGGCGCTGTGCGCGCCGTCGGCCAGCGCGTCCGCGCCGTCCTGGGCATCGCTCGCGCCCCCGGCCAGCTCGCCGGCGCCGTCGGCCGCGTCGCCCAGCGCCGACTTCACGTCGCTGAAGCCGATCAGCATGCCGTCGAAGTACTTCGCCGCCGCCGACTCGGCCGCCGCCGCCCGGATCTCGGTGAACGCGCTGCGGGCCAGCATCCCGGAGATGTAGTTGACCCCGTCGTCGCTGACGACGGTGAGCTGCCCGGCCCGTGCCGTCGCCGCCGGATCCGGCCCGGTGACCAGCGCCGCCGAGAAGTCCGCCGGGATGCGCAGCATCAGCTGGTAGGTCCCGTCCCGCAGCCCGTCGGCCGCGTCGGCCGCGTCCACCCGCCGCCATCCGAAGACCTGCCGCTGCTCCAGCTCCTCGGCCAGGTCCCGCCCGGCGTGCACCTGCCCGCCGTCCGGGTCGCGCGCCGCCTCGTCCTCCAGCACCAGCGCCACCGGGATCCGGTTCATGTTGCCGTACGGATCCCAGAACGCCCACAGGTACAGCGCCCCGTACAGCAGCGGCACCAGTGTCAGCACCACGAGCGCGGCCCGCGTCATCCGGTGCCGCCGGAACCGCCGCAACTCCAGCCTGCCCAGACTCACCGCCCCACCCCCACCGGCGAAAGGAAGGGCACCTTCACATCGCTGTGCGATGTGGAAGGTGCCCTTCCCATCCCCCACGAAGCGGAAGCGCTGGTCAGGGTGGCGCTGTCGCGGCACACCGCGACGACGGCGCGGCCGGTCGCGTCGAGGTCGCTGAGCAGGGTCCGCGTCTCGGCGGGGGTCAGGCCCACGTCGATGTCGTCGATGAGCAGCACGTCGGGGTCCTCCAGCAGGGCAAGCTTGATCATCAGGCGGTGCCGGTCGAGCGGGGACAGCTCCCGGACCAGGTCGTCGGACTCGCCCGCGAGCAGGGCGTGCCGGCCGCGGCGGTGCCAGGGCCGGGCCAGGCCGAGCAGGCGCAGCCGCTCCCCGACGTGCTCGGCGACGGTGAGCGCGGGTTCGGGCTCGTTGACGCCGGGGACCAGGCCGAACGCCGTACGCCCGCGGGTCAGGGTGCCGTGGCTGGTGCGGAAGCGGCCGCCGAGCGCGAGCAGCGCGCTGGTCCGCCCGCCGCCCGCGGGGCCGGTCAGCGTGACCAGCTCACCGGCGTGGACCACCAGGTCGAGATCCCGGAAGACCCACCCCCGGCGGGTACGCAGTCCGAGCCCCTCGGCCCGCAGCAGTGCCGGCTCCACGCCGCCCCCAAAGTATTTGAACTGACCAGTCGGTCTAAATACTGGCTCACGAGGCGAGAGGAGCGGAAGTGAGCGTGAGGCGTCTCACCGACTACGATCCAGAGGTGATCTCGGCAGAGCCAATGATCTTCCGTACGGCGAGCTTCCAGGATCTGGACGCCAGCACCCTGTACGCCCTGCTCAAGCTGCGGGTGGACGTCTTCGTCGTGGAGCAGTCGTGCCCCTACCCGGAGCTGGACGGCCGCGACGGCGAGCCCGGCACCCGGCACCTGTGGTACGAGGTGGACCGCAGGCCCGTGGCCTACCTGCGCATGCTCGAAGACGCCGAACCGGACGGCCCGGTGTGCCGCATCGGGCGTGTGGTGACCGCCCCCGAGGCGCGCGGCGACGGCCTGGCCGGGCAGCTGCTCACGGCCGCACTGGCCGCGGTCGGCGAACGCCCCGCCGTGCTGGACGCGCAGGCGCACCTGGCGAAGTTCTACGCCAAGTACGGCTTCGCCCCCAGCGGCCCGGAGTTCCTCGAAGACGGCATCCCGCACGTGCCGATGCGCCGGGGCTGAGCCCCGGCGCTCAGGCGGAGGCGGCGACCACCGCGGTGGAGCCGCGCACGACCAGCTCGGGATCGAACAGGTACTCGTCCGGGGCGACCTCGCCGCCGTCCACCTGCGACACCAGCATGGCCACCGCGGCGGTGCCCATCGCGCCGATGGGCTGGCGCACCGTCGTCAGCGGCGGGTCCGTGCAGGCCATGAAGAGCGAGTCGTCGTATCCGACGACGGAGATGTCCTCCGGCACGCGCAGCCCCATCCGGCGCACCGCGCGCACCGCGCCCAGCGCGAACACGTCGGAGGCGCAGACCAGCCCGGTCACGCCCTCCTTGATCAGCCGCACCGCCGCGGCCTGCGCCGCCTCCATCGAGTAGATGGTGCGCGCGACCGGTGGGTTCTTCTGCCCGGTGCGCTTGCGGAACGCGGCGAGCTTGCGCGCCGACGGCACGTGATCGACCGGCCCGAGCAGCAGCCCGATCTTCGTGTGCCCGAGCGACGACAGGTGCCCGTAGGCCTGGTCGACCGCGACCGCGTCGTCGGCCGCCACGACCGGGAAGCCCAGTCCGTCTATGGCCGCGTTCACCAGCACCACGGGCAGGCCGCGCTGGCGCAGCCGGTGGTAGTGCTCGTGCTCGGCGTCGGCCTGGGCGTAGAGACCTCCCGCGAAGATCACGCCGGAGACCTGCTGCTCCATCATGATGTCGACGTACGCCGACTCGGCCACGCCCTCCTCGGTGCGGGTGCACAGCACCGGGGTGAAGCCCCGCTGCGCCAGCGCCCCCGCCACGATCTCGGCGAACGCCGGGAAGATCGGGTTCTGGAGCTCGGGCAGCACCAGGCCGACCAGGCGGGCCCGTTCCCCGCGCAGCTTGGTGGGCCGCTCGTAGCCGAGCACGTCCAGGGCGGTCAGTACGGCGGTGCGGGTCGCTTCGGAGATGCCGGGCTTGCCGTTGAGCACACGGCTCACCGTCGCCTCGCTCACCCCCACGTACTTCGCCACTTCGGCGAGTCTGCGCGTCACGCCGGTCACTGTAACCGGTCGGCCGCGTGACGGTTGCCGGGCGAACCGGTAAACGGGATCACGCTTCGGCCAGGGCCGACCCTCCTGCCGGTGTTAAGAAGGGCACCTTCTACAACGCGGAGCGATGTGAAGGTGCCCTTCCTTTCACTCGACCGGTGGAGAGGGCCGCTCACCCTCTCCACCGGGGTTCGGGTGGGTTACGAGGCGTAGACCTCGTACTCCGAGAGCTGGCCGGCGGGCCAGCCCGTGTTGCCGGTGAAGCTCAGCCGCAGGTAGCGCTGGCTCGTGGCGGTGAAGGTGATGGTCACGGTGTTGGCCGAGGACGGGTTGAAGACGTACCCGGCCGAGGCCTTGACCGTGCTGTAGGAGGAGCCGTCGGTGCTGCCGAGGACCGACAGGGTCTGGGTGCGGGTGGCCCAGGCCGCCGCGGGCGGCAGCTTGAGCACCACGCGGGAGACCGAGGTCGTCGCGCCGAGGTCCACCGTGATGGTCTGCGGCCAGGCGTTGTTCAGCGACTCCCAGTAGGAGTTGGCGTTGCCGTCGACCGCGTTGCCCGCGCCGTACACGTCGGCGTGGCCGCTCTCGGTCACCGGGCGGTTCAGCGCCAGGTTGGTGTTCGCGACGATGCCGTTGCCCGACAGGTTGATCGTGTGCGGGCTGCCGGTGGCGTTGCTGGTGAAGCTGACCGTGCCGGCGCGGGCCCCGGAAGCGGTCGGCGTGAACGTCACCGAGATCGTGCAGGACGCACCCGCCGCCAGCGAGGAACCGCAGGTGGTGGTGCGGGCGTAGTCGCCGGTCACGGTCACCGAGCCGAGCGTCGCCGAGGCCGTGCCGGTGTTGGTCACCGTCACCGACTGCGCGCCGCTGGTGCTGCCGACGGTCTGGTTCGCGAACGACAGGCTCGACGAGGACAGGCCGATGGCCGGGGTCTGCGGGGGCGGGGTGCCGTTGCCGTACACCTCGAACTCGCTGAACTGCCCAGCGGGCCAGCCGGTGTTGCCGGTGACCGTCACCCGGACGTAGCGGCGCGACGCGGCGGTGAAGTTGATCGTCGCGCTGTTGCCGGTGGCCGGGTTGAACGTGTAACCGGCCGAGCCCGCCAGGCTGCTGAAGTTCGAGCCGTCCGTCGAGCCCAGCACCTGCAGGGTCTCCGTCCGGGTGCCCCACGACGGGGGCAGCTTCAGCACGACCTGGTTGACGGTCGCGCTCGTGCCCAGGTCGACCGTGATCGACTGCGGGAAGGCGTTGTTGTTGCTCTCCCAGTACGTGTTCACGTCGCCGTCGACCGCGTTGCCCGAGGCGTACGACTGCGTGTGGCTGGTCTCGGTGGTCGGGCGGCCCGCGGCGAGGTTGCCGTTGGGGTTGAAGCCCGAGCCGGTCAGGTTCACCACGTGCGGGTTGCCCTGCGCGTTGCTGCCCACGGACAGCTGCCCGTTGCGGGTGCCGGTCGCGGTCGGCGTGAACGTCACCGAGGCGGTGCAGCTCGCCCCGGGCGCCAGCGTCGTGCCGCAGGTGGTGGTCCGGGCGAAGTCACCGCTGACGGCGACGCCGCTCAGGTTCGCGGTGACGGTGCCCGGGTTGCTGACCGTGACCGTCTGCGCGGCGCTGGTGGTGCCCACGTTCTGCGTGCCGAAGACCAGGCTCGACGTGCTCAGGCTCAGCTGCGCCGAAGGCGGGGCAGGCGAGCTGGGCGGCGGCGGGCTGTTGCTCGGCGGGGTGGAGCCGCTGGTCCAGACCGGGGTCGGCCAGATGCCGGTGCAGGCCGGCGGGTTGGCGTACCAGCCGAAGTTGGCGCCGATCTGGGTGATCTGGAACGACGGGCCCACGCAGTTGTGGATCGGGTTGGACTGTGCGATGCCGGACGCGGTCACGTTCTCGAACGTGGCCTGGCCCTGCGACTGCACCTGCAGCGCGTACGTGCCCGCGCCGATGATGCGCACGTTCTTGAAGTGGATGCCGCTGGCCCCGCCCTCGATCCAGTGCAGCGCCGCGTACGAGCTGTCCAGGATGTCGGTGTCGGTGATGTTGAGGGTCGCCCCGGCGATGGGCTCGTTGAGGCCGGAGAACCAGATCGCGCCGACGCCGAAGTTCCAGTTGTAGTCGGAGTTGCCGGCCCGGATCAGGGTGTTGCGGGCGATGGTGAAGGTGCCCGCCACGGCCGTGCCCTGGCCCGAGTTGACGCCCGGGTAGCGGTTGCCGATGTGGATGCCGCCGCCGTTGGTGATGGTGTCCGCGACCACGTTGTCCGTGATCTTGATGTCGCGGCCGCCGTACGACACGATGTTGTTCGCCAGGATCGTCACGCCGACCGTGTTGAACGAGAACGTGTTGTTGACGTTCGGGACGCGCTCGGGCCACATGGCCAGGCCGTCGTCACCGGTGTTGCGCACGAACGTGTTGGTGACCGTCGAGTTGGTGACGCCGGTGTGGAAGTTCACGCCGTCGGCGGTCTGGTCCAGGATCACGCTGTTCTTGATGGTGAAGTTGTCCATCGGGCCGTCCATCCAGGCGCCGACCTTCGTGTGCTGCATCCACACGCTGTCGACCACCGAGTTGGTCATGGCCCCGCCCATGGCGTTGACCTGGTCGTCGTCCACCCGCTCGCGGACGTCGCCGATGATGGCGAAGTCCTTGAGGGTGACGTTGCGGCTCGGGCCGCCCGCCTCGTGGGCGCGGATCTCGCCGCCGTAGCCGCCGCCGGCGACGTACTTGCCGTAGACGCCGACCGCGCGGTTGCGGTTGGTGGGGTGGCGGCCGGTGAGCACCGAGTGCCACATGCCCGCGCCCTGCAGGGTCACCCCGTCGACCACGATGTGGTCCCAGACGGTGTAGGTGCCCGCGGGGATCCAGACGACCCGGCCCTGCGCCTTGCCCGCGTCGACCGCGGCCTGGAACTTGGCCGTGTTGTCGGCGGTGCCGCCGGTCGGGTCCGCGCCGAAGTCGGCCACCACGTCGATCGCGTTGGTCGGCTTGGTCTTCGGGCCGCCGACGACCTCGAAGTCGGCCAGGTCGATGGTGAACGTCGGCGACTGCGCGGTCGAGTTCACCTGCAGCCGGATCTTCGTGCCGATCGGGTAGGTGCTGCCGAGCAGGCTGCGCTGCTCGTCGTAGAAGTGGTGCGGGTTGGTGTCGCCCGGGTTGTTGTTGAACGGGTAGCCGCCGTAGTACCAGCCGTACTTGGAGGTCACCGGGACGCTCTTGAGGAAGTTCCCGTTGACCCGCAGGTCGATGGTGGCGTCGCGGCCGGTGCCCGCGGCGTTGTCCGGCAGGCTGTACCGGAAGTTGATGGAGTCGGCGGGCGCGGTGAGGGTGAACTCGACGTACTCGCCGACGGCGTCGAGGACCACGGCCTGGCGGCCGGACGCCTCCGAGGCCAGCTGGCCGTAGTAGCGGGTGTGCGCCAGGACCGTGCCGTTGGTGGGCTGCTCCTCGGCCTCGAACTCCTTGAACGCGACGGTCGCGCCGCGGCCCGCGATCGAGAACGGAGAGATCGACGCGACCTGCTGCAGGTCGGGGCCGGCGGTGCCGAAGGAGGTGACCGCGACCAGCGCCACGCCGGCCAGCAGCGAGCTGGCGGCCGCGGCGGCCAGCCCGGTGCGGCGGCGGGGCGCTGCCACGCGGCCCGTCGGTGCGGATGGGGTGCTGTGCTCGTTCATTGCCTGTGCTGCCTTCCGGTGGGGACGGTGGACCGGAGCGGAGTGAGGCGGCGCGATTCGGGGGTGACGCGCCGCCACGGCCTTGGCGATGCTGAGCTGCGGGCTCCTCCCGGGCCCGGGTGCGAGGGTCAGGCGGGGCGGATCCAGACCGCGGTGTCCGCGGGCAGGCGGTCGCCGTCCAGCGGGCCGCTGGCGACGAGGATCTGGGCGTACGCGGGCAGGTCGACGGGGTGGTCGGCGAGGTTGACCACGCAGACCAGGTCGAGGCCGTCCGGGGCGGGACGGCGGAACGACAGCACCTGCGCGGAGCTGTCCAGCCAGGACATCGGGCCGTCGCCGAGCGCGGGCTCGCTGTGACGCAGGCTCAGGCAGCGGCGGTACAGCTCCAGCATCGAGCCCGGGTCACCGGTCTGCGCCTCGGCGGTGTACGCCTTCCACGCCGCCGGCTGGGGCAGCCACGGCTTGGCCGTCGCGCCGCCGGGACTGAACCCGAACGGCGCCTCCGCGCCCGACCAGGGCAGCGGCACCCGGCAGCCGTCGCGGCCTGGGTCGACGCCCGCGGTGCGGTGCCACATCGGGTCCTGCATCAGCTCGGCCGGGATGTCCTCGACCTCCCACAGGCCCAGCTCCTCGCCCTGGTACAGGTAGGCCGAACCGGGCAGCGCCAGCGCCAGCATGATCGCCGCGCGGGCGCGGCGGGTGCCGAGCTCCAGGTCGACCGGGGTGTCGTGGGTGCGGCCCTTGAAGCTGAACGAGGTGTCGGCCCGGCCGTACCGGCTGACGTGGCGGGTCACGTCGTGGTTGGACAGCACCCAGGTCGCGGGGGCGTCCACCGGCGCGTGCGACTGCAGGGTGTCGTCGATGACGTCGCGCAGCAGCGTGGCGTCCCAGGCCGAGCACAGGAAGTTCATGTTGAACGCGGTGTGCATCTCGTCCGGGCGCAGGTAGTTGGTGAAGCGCTGCACGTCGGGCATCCACACCTCGCCGATCAGGGCGCGGCCGCCGTACTCGTCGGCGATGCGCCGCCAGGCGCGGTACACGTCGTGCACCTCGTCGAGGTCCTCGAACGGGTGCCGCTCGGTGGTGCCGACCTCGGGCAGGGTCGGGTCCTTGACGAGCAGGCCCGCCGAGTCGATGCGGATGCCGTCGGCGCCCCGGTCGAACCAGAACCGCAGCACGTTCTCGTGCTCCTCCCGCACCGCGGGGTGGTCCCAGTTCCAGTCGGGCTGCGCGCCGTCGAACAGGTGCAGGTACCACTCGCCGTCGGGCACCCGGGTCCAGGTGCCGCCGCCGAAGTTCGAGGTCCACTCGGTCGGCGGCAGCTCGCCGTGCTCGCCCTTGCCGGGACGGAACCAGAACAGCTCGCGCTCCGGCGAGCCGGGACCCGCCGCCAGCGCCGCCTGGAACCAGGGGTGCTGGTCCGAGCAGTGGTTGGGGACCACGTCGACGATGACGCGGATACCCAGCTCGTGGGCCTCCCGGATCATCTGCTCGCATTCGGCCAGGTCACCGAAGATCGGGTCGATGTTGCGGTAGTCGCTCACGTCGTACCCGCCGTCCGCCTGGGGCGAGACGTAGAAGGGGTTGAACCAGATGGCGTCGATGCCCAGGTCCCTCAGGTACGTCAGGTGCGCCCGGACACCGGCCAGGTCGCCGACGCCGTCGCCGTTGCCGTCGGCGAAGCTGCGGACGTACACCTGGTAGATGGCGGCATCGCGCCACCAGGCGTCGGTCGCCGAGCGCACCCCCTGCGGCATGGGGGCTCCGATGTCAACCACGAGATACCTGCTTCCTGTTACGGAACACGAACTGGACGTGAGCGGTGCGGGCACGGCGGGGCGGGCCCGCGGGCAGCGGGCCCCGGCCGGCTACTCCTTGAGACCGCCGGCGGTCAGGCCGGACATGATGCTGCGCTGGAAGATTAGGAAGAACACGATGGTCGGGATCGCGGCGATGACGGCCGCGGCGACGACCACGTTCTGCGGCGTGCCGCCGGAGAACGCGTAGATGCCGACGCTGATGGTGCGGGTCTCCGGCGAGGGCATGACCAGCTTGGGCCAGAGGAAGTCCTTCCACACCGCGGTCACCGCGAAGATGGAGACCACGCCCAGGATCGGCCGGGAGATCGGCAGCACGATCGACCAGAGCGTGCGCATCGAGCCCGCGCCGTCCATCCGCGCCGCCGACATCAGGTCCTCCGGGATGGAGTCGAAGAACCGCTTCAGCAGGAAGATGTTGAACGCGTTGGCCACGGCCGGCAGCCAGATCGAGAACGGCGAGTCGATCAGGCTGATGTGCAGGATCGGCAGATCGATCACGGTCACGTACTGCGGAATGATCAGCACCATCGCCGGGATCATCAGCGTCGCCAGCATCATGCCGAGGATCAGGTTGCCCAGCTTCGGCCGCAGCTTCGACAGCGCGTACGCCGCCGCCGTGTCCAGCACGAGCTGGAACACCAGCGCGCCGACCGCGTAGTAGAAGGTGTTGAACAGCAGCTTGGCCAGGTCCAGCCGGTTCCACGCGTCGGAGTAGTTCTCCGGCTGCGGGTCGGCCGGCCACAGGGTCGGCGGGGTCTGCGCCAGCTCGGGGCTGGACTTCAGCGCGCCGGTGATCATCCAGTACAGCGGCCCGATGAAGACGAGCGTGAACAGGATGACCACGACGGTGAGGAGGGTCCAGTAGATCACCTTGCCGCGGCCCCGCTGGAGCTGCGCGAAGGAGACCAGTGACCGCGTCTCGGATTGCTGCGCCATGACTCGTTCCCCTAGTCCTGTTTCGCGTTCAGCCGGGCGTAGACGGCGGAGAAGCCGATCAGCGCCACGAGCATGATCACGCCGAGCGCCGCCGCGCCGTTGAGGTCGTTCTGGAAGAAGCCGTGCTGGTAGATGAGGTAAACGACCGAGGTGGCCGAGTCCTCCGAGCCCGCGCCGTTGGCCAGGATCAGCGGCTCGATGAACAGCTGCATGGTCGCCACGACCTGGAGCATGGCCATCAGCGACAGGATCAGCCGGGTCTGCGGGATGGTCACGTTGGTGATGCGCCGCCACAGGCCGGCGCCGTCGAGCTCGGCGGCCTCGTACAGCTCGCCCGGGATGTTCTGCAGCGCGGCCAGGTAGATCAGCACCGCGCCGCCCATGTTCATCCAGGTCGAGGCGATGACCATGGCCGGCATCGTCATGTCCGTCGACTGCATCCACTGCGAGGTCGGCAGCCCGAGCCCCTTGAGGATCGAGTTGAACAGGCCGGCGTCGCTGGGGTCGTAGGCCAGGTACTTGAACAGGAACAGCGCCGAGGCCGGGGGCAGCATCACCGGCAGGTAGATCAGGATGCGCAGGTAACCCTTGGCGTGCCGGAACTCGTTGAGCAGCACCGCCAGGAAGAAGGGGACCGCGTAGCCGAGGACCAGCGCGAGCACCGTGAAGTACAGGGTGTTCTGCCAGGCCGTCCAGAAGCTCGGGTCGTTGATGATCCGCTCGTAGTTGTCCCAGCCCACCCAGGTGGTCTCGCCCGCGCGGGTGCGCTGGAAGCTCATCACCACGCCGCGGATCATCGGGTACCAGGAGAAGAACGCGAAGCAGATGACCGCGCCGATCAGGAACGCGTAACCGGTGAGGTTGTCCTTGAGCCGGCGGTTGCGCCGCGCGCGACGCGGATCGACGGGTGCTGGCGCTTGGCTGCCGACGTCGATGCCGGCGCCAGGAACGGTGGCGATCGCCATGTCATCACTCCTGAGGGAAGGTGCGGGGTCAGGTCCGCGTGCGGACGGGGAGCCGGCGTGGTGCCCGGCTCCCCGTCCTCACATCACTTGGCGGCCTGGGTGAGGAGCTGGTTGACCTTGTCCTCGGCCTTCTTGAGCTCCGCGTCGACGTTCGCGTTCGGGTTGGTCAGGATCGCCGACATCGCACCGTCGAGGATCGCGTAGATGCCCTGCGCGTTCGGCGGCTCGAACTTGATCGTGACCGGGTTGTTCTCGAAGGCGGAGAAGTCGTCCGGCGCGATGTTGCCGTTCGCCTTGCGCAGGTCGAACTCCGACTTCTGCGACGCGCTGCCCGGGGTGAACAGCTGCGGCTGCGGCAGACCGACCTGCTCGCCCTGAGCCTTGGCGCGGGCGTAGTCGAACTGGCCCTTGCCCGGGGTGAGCTTCTCGAAGGCGAGCCACTTCAGACCGGCCTTGACCTGGTCGTCGGTCAGGCCCTTCTTGAAGAAGTAGCCCTCACCGCCACCCAGGGTGCCCTTGGCGGCGCCGTCCTGGCCGGGCATGGCGCCCATCGCCCAGTCCTCGTACTTGCCCTGGAACTGGGTGACGATCGCGGTGGTCGCGTCGGGCGCGCCGACGAACATGCCGACCTTGCCGGCGCCCGCGATGGTCAGCAGGTCGCCCCAGCCGAGCAGCTGGCGGGCGCCCATGCTGTTGTCGCCGTAACGCATGTCCTTGAGGTTCTGCAGAACCTTCTTGCCCATGTCGTTGTTGAAGTCGGCCTTCTTGTTGTCGGCCGTCACCAGGGCGCCGCCCTGGGCGTACAGCTCGGCGGTGAAGTGCCAGCCACCGGTGTTGCCGGAGCTGTACTCGCCGAAGCCGGCGATGCCGTCACCGAGCGCCGAGATCTTCTTGGCGGCCTCGCGAACCTCGGCCCAGGTCTTCGGCGGGCTCTTCGGGTCCAGACCGGCCTTGGTGAACAGGGTCTTGTTGTAGACCAGGCCCATCGAGTAGTTCTTGGTCGGGACGCCCCAGACCTTGCCGTCCTTGGTGAACGTGTTCTTCGCGTCGCCGAGCACGTCGTCCCAGGTCGGGATGTTGTCCTTGTTGACGAAGGCGCTGATGTCCATCGCCTGGCCGGAGTCGATGACCTGCTGGACGTCGGTCATGTAGCCGTAGAACACGTCCGTCATCGAGCCGCCCTGCAGGCGGGCGGTGAAGTCCGGCGGGTTGGCGCACTGGGTGCCGACCGAAACGCTCTTAATCTTGATGGTCGGGTTGGCCGCCTCGAACGCCTTGACGTCGTCGTTCCACGCCTGCAGCAGGTTCTTCTGCGCACCGACCGGCTGGCAGTCGACCGTGATGATCGTCTTGCCGGCAGCATCCGTGTCATCGTCGCTCTTGGTGGAGCAGGCCGCGAGGCCCAGTCCCAGGCCGGTCGCGAGCGCGATCGCCGCGACCTTCCGGAAGTGCGGTACGGACATCTGTCCATCCCTTCGGGAAACAGTTCTTGATCTACGGAGCCGCGAGGACGGATCGCCGCGGCGGCCTCTTGGTGTTGCGCTGACTTCCGTGTGACCTGCCTCGCATTTTCCAAGGTCAGGCTTAGGTGAAGTCACTGTAGCGTTGGCGACTCATGTCCGCAAGGTGTCGAGATAGTTACGCAATTTTTCGACCGAACCTTGTCGCACGCGAGCTGGCGTCTGCGCTGCAAGGAACACCTGTGGTCTGCTTCACACGTCATGTGTCGATACCGTTTCGCAACCTGGCTTGCACGCGGTCTGATCTTTGCGGTGCGATGCACGCGATGATCGGTGCGAAGTCATAAACGTGCAGCTCACGACCGCAAACCCGGCAACGGTGACGTGCTCGCGGACGACCAGGGGCATGGCGGGAGCGGACCGCGGCCGGCAGGCATCGACCGCGGCCTACGGCGGTCACGTTTACGCAACGTTTCAGCGCCCCGCACCGCCGCATCGCGCCACACCGAGCCACACACGGCCGGGCCGGGCCGGGCCGGGCCGCCGTGCGTGCTCCCGCCGATGCGGGCGGTCGTGATCGTCGTTTCGTGTCAGAAAGTGAGGCTGAACCGCAGATCGAGACACGAGACGGCGATCATGGCCCGGCCGGTTCCTGATGGTCACCGGCCGACAGCACGGCGGCCAGTGCCGGCCGGCGGGCGCGACGGGCCTGGTGGAACGCGAACGGCTCCGTGCACACCGTTTGCACGGGGTGGACGGAGCCGTCGGGGAAGAAGGGGTCAGTCGGTGGCGCGGGCCTGGGCGGGGACGAGGCGGGCGCTCGCGGGGACGGCGGCGGTCGAGCCGCGTACCACGAGTTCGGTCTCGAACAGCAGCTCGTCGGCCGGGACCACGTTGCCCGCGATCTCGCTGACCAGCAGCGCGACCGCGGCCTGGCCCATCGCCTCGATGGGCTGGCGCACCGTGGTCAGCGGCGGGTCGGTGCAGGTCATCACGGCCGAGTCGTCGTAGCCGACCAGCGACACGTCACCGGGCACGGTCAGGCCGAGGCGGCGCGCACCGCGCACCGCGCCCAGGGCCAGCACGTCGGAGGCGCAGATCAGGCCGGTCACCCCGCGCGAGATCAGCCGCGCCGCGGCGGCGTGGCCGCCCTCCATCGAGAAGATGGTGCGCTCGACCATGTCGTCGGCGCCGGGGAAGGCCTGGCGCTTGCGCGAGGACGGCATGTGGTCGGGCGGGCCCAGGATGAGGCCGATCCGGTCGTGGCCCAGCGACACCAGGTGGTTGTACGCCTGCTCGGTGGCCACCGCGTCGTCGGCCGACACCCGGGGGAAGCCCAGGTCGTCGATGCCGGCGTTGACCAGTATCGCGGGCAGTCCCCGGTCGAGCAGCCGCCGGTAGTGCTCGTGGTCGGCGTCGGCCTGGGCGTAGTTGCCGCCCGCGAAGATCACGCCGGAAACCTGCTGCTCCAGCAGCATGTCCACGTAGTCGGACTCGGCCACGCCGTCGGCGGTGCGGGTGCACAGCACGGGGGTGAACCCGCGCTTGGCCAGGGCTCCGGCCACGACCTCGGCGAACGCCGGGAAGATCGGGTTCTGCAACTCGGGCAGCACGAGGCCGACCAGCCGGGCCCGTTCGCCGCGCAGCTTGGTGGGCCGCTCGTAGCCGAGCACGTCCAGCGCGGTGAGCACGGCCGTTCGGGTGGCCTCGGAGATGCCGGGGCGACCGTTGAGCACCCTGCTCACGGTGGCCGTGCTCACTCCCACGTACTTCGCCACTTCGGCGAGTCTGCGCGTCATGGTACGCAAGTGTAGGGCACGATCGTGCAAATCAGTTGCATGGGTTGCCCTACAGTTTGCAGAACTTCTCTCCAGCCCTGTTGACGGCACGTAACGCCCGTCGAGCGCCGGGAGCGCTCCCCTACGGCAGGGCGGCGACGAGGTCCTCCACCGAGCGGCGGCGGCCCGTGTAGAACGGGACCTCCTCGCGCACGTGCCGGCGGGCGGACGAGGCGCGCAGGTCGCGCATCAGGTCCACGATCCGGTGCAGCTCGTCGGCCTCGAACGCCAGCATCCACTCGTAGTCGCCCAGCGCGAACGAGGCGACCGTGTTGGCCCGCACGTCCGGGTAGCCGCGCGCCATCTTGCCGTGCTCGGCCAGCATCTCGCGACGCTCCTCGTCCGGCAGCAGATACCACTCGTACGAGCGCACGAAGGGGTAGACGCAGACGTAGCGCCGGGCCTCCTCGCCGGCCAGGAACGCCGGGATGTGGCTCTTGTTGAACTCGGCCGGGCGGTGCAGCGCCGCCTGCGACCACACCGGGGTCAGGCACTTGCCGAGCGCGGTCCGGCGGAACAGCCCGTACGCGTCCTGCAGCGCGTCGGAGGAGCCGGAGTGCCACCAGATCATCACGTCCGCGTCGGCCCGCAGGCCCGCCACGTCGTAGACGCCGCGCACCGTGACGTCCTTCTCGGCGAGCTGGGCGAACAGCGCCTCGACCTCGCCCGACACCTCGGAGCGGATCGACGGCAGCGGGCCCTTGACCCGGAACACCGACCACATCGTGTACCGGATGGTGTCGTTGAGCTCCCGCAGCCGGGCCGCGTTGGTCTGTTCGGTCATGCTCTCATCCTTCCAGAATCCGGTCTGCGGCCTGCTCCGCGGAGGTGACGCAGGCGGGGATGCCCACCCCGTCGAAAGCCGCGCCCGCCAGCGCCAGTGGCAGGTCGGCGAGCAGCGTGCGGGCCTGGGCCACCCGGTCCACGTGGCCGGGGGCGTACTGCGGCAGGCCGCCGCCCCAGCGGGTCACCTCCGCCGCGACGGGCGCGGGCAGGGTCGTGCCGAGCACCGTGCCCAGCTCGGCCAGCACCGTGCGCACCAGCTCCGCGTCCGGGCGCTGCAGCGCCGCCTGCTCGCCGTACCGGCCGACGCTGGCGCGCAGCAGCACCCGGCCGTCGGGGCGGGCATGGTGCGCCCACTTGCTGCTGAAGAAGGTGGCCGCCTTGATGGTCAGCCCCTGGTCGGCCGGGACCAGGAAACCGGTCAGCGCGGGCAGCTCGACGCCCGCCAGCTCCAGCGTCACCAGGCCGACGCTGGCATAGTCGAGCGCGCCGACCAGCGCCGCCGCGTCCGGCGACACGTCGTGCAGCAGCCGCGACGCCGGGCGCGCGGGGCAGGCCAGCACCACCGCGTCGCACTCGATGCGCTGCGCGCGCACGCTCTCCGGTGCGTCGGGCGCGGCCGCGCCCACCGACAGCACCCAGCCCGCGCCGTGGCGCTCCAGCCGCCGCACCGGCACCCCGGTCAGCACGCGCACCCCGCGGCGGGCCAGCTCCGCGGCGGCGGCGGCGATCAGCGTGCCCAGGCCGCCGCGCAGGGTGCCGAACACGGGGCTGCCCGGCTGGTGGGCGCGGCTCGCGGCCGTGGTCAGCGCCACCGCGCCGCGCAGCGTGTGCTCGGTGCCGAGCAGCCGGTGAAGGGCAGGCACCGTGGCCGCCAGGGACAGGCCGTCGGCGCTGCCCGCGTACACCCCGCCGAGCAGCGGGTCGACCAGGTGCGTGACGACCTCGCCGCCGAGCCGCTCGCGCACCAGCGCGCCGACGGACCGGTCCTCGCCCGCGGGCAGCACCGGGACGCCCCGGTCCGCGTCGTGGTCGTCGAGGGTGGCGATGCCGTCGAGCGCCGCCTGCGGGCCGGGCACGCCCAGCACGGTGCCGCCGGGCAGCGGCCGCAGCCGACCGTCCAGCCACAGCCCGGCCCCGGCGATCGCCGGGTGGACCAGCCGGTCCCCCAGCCCCAGCTCGTCGACCAGGCGTTTCGCGCCGCTCGGGCCACCGGCCGGGTCGCGCATCAGGAACTGCTCGGCACCGGTGTCCACGCCGTCGGGCCGGGTGCTGATCCGGCCGCCCAGCCGGGCGGACTGCTCCACCAGGGTCACCCGGCCGCCCGCGCCGGACAGCCGCAGCGCGGCCGCCAGCCCGGCGATCCCGCCCCCGACGACGACGGTGTGCTCGCTTCGCTCCCTCATGCCCGCTCCTCGCTGCGCTCGTCACGAGCATGGAACGTCG
Organism: Catellatospora chokoriensis; assembly: GCF_011297315.1. Classification (NCBI taxonomy): domain Bacteria; kingdom Bacillati; phylum Actinomycetota; class Actinomycetes; order Micromonosporales; family Micromonosporaceae; genus Catellatospora; species Catellatospora chokoriensis. Next base: position 94,907 of record NZ_JAAOTI010000002.1, on the reverse strand, counting down.
TCATGATTTGCTCGCTTCGCTCCCTCATGCCCGCTCCTCGCTGCGCTCGTCACGAGCATGGAACGGCGTCATGATTCGCCCGCTCATCGGGCGCTGAGCGTGTGCACCAGCTCTACGACGCGGGTGAGCACGGTGGGGTCGGTCTCGGGCAGCACGCCGTGGCCGAGGTTGAACACGTGGCCGGGGGCGGTGCGGCCCTCGGCGAGCACCCGGCGCACCTCGCGCTCGACGACCTCCCACGGCGCGAACAGCACCGCCGGGTCGAGGTTGCCCTGCAGCGGATGCCCGGGGACCTGCTTGGCCGCCTGGTCCAGCGGGGTGCGCCAGTCGACGCCGATCACGTCCGCGCCCGCCTGGGCCATCGCGGGCAGCAGCAGGCCGGTGCCGACGCCGAAGTGGATGCGCGGCAGCCCGGCGTCGGCCAGGCCGTCCAGCACCTTGCGCGAGTGCGGCTGCACGTACTCGCGGTAGTCCGCTTCGGACAGCGCGCCGACCCAGGAGTCGAACAGCTGCACCGCGCTGACGCCCGCGGCGATCTGCACCTTGAGGAAGGTCAGCGTGATGTCGGCCAGCCGGTCCAGCAGCGCGTGCCACAGCTGCGGGTTGCCGTACATCATGGCCTTGGTCTTGGTGTGGTTGCGCGACGGCCCGCCCTCGACCAGGTAGCTGGCGAGCGTGAAGGGGGCCCCGGCGAAGCCGATCAGCGGGGTGGCGAGCAGCTCCGCGGTGAGCATGCGGACCGCTTCGTCCACGTAGGACACGGCGGCCGGGTCCAGCGGGCGCACCCGGTCCAGGTCGGCGAGCGTGCGGACCGGCTCGGCGACGACCGGGCCGGTGCCGGCCACGATGTCCAGGTCGACCCCGGCCGCGTCCAGCGGCACCATGATGTCGCTGAAGAAGATGGCGGCGTCCACGCCGTGGCGGCGGACCGGCTGCATGGTGATCTCGGTGACCAGGTCGGGCTGGCGGCACGACTCCAGCATGCGGACCCCGGCCCGCAGCGACCGGTACTCCGGCAGGGAGCGCCCCGCCTGCCGCATGAACCACACCGGCGTGTGCGGCACGGACTGCCCGCGACACGCCCGGACGAATGCGGAGCCCGCCGTGCGGCCCGTGGGACTGGTGTCAGTAACGCTGCTCATCACGGCCATCGTGCCACCGGTCAGATAACGATCTCCGAACGGGTGGCGCGGATGTGAGCCGTATCGGCGCGCCGAACCACGACAACGGTCCCGAAGCGCCCTAGGGTACGGCTATGGCGCTCACGACGGCACTCCCCGAGACGTTCACGCGCGCCGTCGCCGCGCTGCGTGCCGCCGACCCCCGGAGCGAGATAGCGCTGGAGGAGGTGCCGGCCCCGAGCCGGCTCGCCCCGCACGCCTTCGCCCTCGGCGCGACCGTGCTGCGCCGCGGCGAGGAGGTCACCACCGGGCGGCTCATCCTGCTGCACGACCCGGCCGGCCACGAGGCGTGGGAGGGCGACACCCGGCTCGTCACCTATGTCACCGCGGAGCTGGAGCCGGAGCTGGCCACCGACCCGCTGCTGCCCCAGGTGGGCTGGAGCTGGCTGGTGGACGCGCTCGACGCGCACAGCACCGGATACGCCGCCATCGGCGGCACGGTGACGCAGACCATCTCCAGCCGCTTCGGCGCGCTGGCCGCCGACGGCCCGCCCACCACCGACCTGGAGCTGCGCGCGTCCTGGACGCCCCTGGACCTGAACCTGGAGGGCCACGTCGCGGCCTGGTGCGCGCTGCTCGCCTCGACCGCGGGGCTGCCGCCGGTCGGTGTCTCCGCGCTGCCGCTGCGCCGCGTCGAACAGCGCTGACCCGGCACCGCCCGACGCGGGCCGGCCCCGGCGGCGCTGGGGGGTGCTGACTCCTGGACACGACGAAGGGCGGCCGGAACACCGGCCGCCCTTGTCAGCGGTTCACGCGGTCACCCGTCGGGCGCGGACCGTCCGGCCCGGGGCTCCGCGTCAGAGGTAGGCCTTGCAGGCCTTGTCCATCGCGTCCGCCCGCGCCTCGGACGGCGCGCGGAAGAACGCGTCGAGCTTGTCGAGGCAGGCCACCATCGCCTTGTTCTCGTTCTGCACGCCTTCGAAGTCCTGCTTGGACTTCGCCAGCTCGTCCTTGGTGTTCTCCAGCTGCGACTTGCCCGAGGAGATCTCGCCGTCCTTGGCCTTGATGGCCCTGTCACGCTCGTCGACCTGCTGGGTCAGCGTCGACCTGGTGTCGGCGAGCTCGCCCGACTTGAGCACGAACAGGGTGGTCATCACACCGGTGGCGAGCACGAGCACGCCCGTCGCGATCGCCAGCGCCAGCGTGGCCATGGACTTCTTGACCGGCGCCGGGGCGGCGGCCGGGTAGCCGTAGCCGGAGATCGGGTAGGCCGACACCGGCACGGCCGACACCGGGCAGCCCTCGGGCTGCCCCGGGACGGCCGCGTAACCCGCCGGGTAACCGGCCTGCCCGGGGTAACCGCCTGGCATGGGGTGACCGGCCTGCGCGGGCACCGGCTGCGCGGGCACGGGGTAGCCGGCCGGCTGGACAGCGGGCTGTGCGGCGGCGGGTGCGGTGGCCGCCGCCGCCGGTGCGACCGCGACGGGCTCCGTGGCGGGAGCGGTCTCCGGGACAGCGGGCGCCTGCGCGGGCACTGCCGCCGCAGGAACCTCGTCGGCCGGGGACGCGGGATGGGTCATGACTGTTTCCTCCGTGAAGGGTGGTGCGCGCCGAGCCGAAGGGGTTCCGGTCAGCAGACGGTGAAGAGCTTGCAGGCGTCCGCGATCGGGATCGCCAGGCCGAGGCCTTCGGCGTTGAGGTATCCGGCGACGGTGATGCCGACCACCTGCTGCCGGCCGTTGATCACCGGGCCGCCGGAGTTGCCGGGGTTGATCGCGGCGTCGAACTGGACCATCGGGCCCTCTTCGTAGCCGGTTTCCCGGATCGCGCTGATGACGCCGCTGGTGACGGTGTCGGTGAGGCCGAGCGGTGCGCCCACCGCGATGATCTGCTGACCGGGCTTCGCGGGCGTCCCGGCGACCGTGAGACCGGCGAACTTCGCCGTGGTGTGCAGCTGGGCCACGTCACGCAGCTTGTTGACGCCGACGATCTTCGCATCGAACCGCTGCCCGTCACGCGTGATTTTCACGGTGCGGCCGCCGTCCTGGTACAGCTCCTCGACCACGTGGAAGTTCGTGAACAGGTTGGTGCCGCCGTCGGCGGCCTCGGGCCCCACCGCGAACGCGGTGCCGATGGAGCGACCGGCCTCCACGCGGAAGACGCTGGGCAGCACGGCCGCGGCCAGCTTCTCCACGTTGAAGGCCGCGCCGACCTCCTTCTCCAGCGCGCCGAGCCGGTTCTCGGCCTCCTGCAGACGGTCGCCGTCCTTCTGCCGCAGCTCGGTGAGCCGCTGGTCGGCGCCCTCCAGCGCCGCGCTCAGCTCCCCGATCCGCACGTTCTGCCAGGCCACCACGCCGATCAGCAGGGCCAGCAGCACGGCCAGCACCGTGTTGAAGCCCAGCAGCCGACGCAGCCGGCCAGCGGATGCGGGCGGGCGCGGCACGACGGGCGCGGGGTATGGGGGCAGCGCGTACGCCATCGGGACGGGCTGGGGCGGCCACGGCTGCCGGGGGTGGCCCGCGGGGGCGGGCGGGAACGGGCCCGGCAGGTGCCCGGCCGGAACGCCATGGCCCATCGGAGCGGGCGGGTAAGGGCCGGGCGCCATCGGCGGGGGTGGCGGTGCGGGCACGCCCGGCGCGGCAGCGCCCTGCGACGTGTCGGGCTGAGGGCCCGTGCTCATGTGTTCTCCTCCCCGTGCAGCTGATCATGTGCGATCGGCTGGCACACCATACTGGGCGCGGTCGACTCGTATCGCCCCGTTTGCGAGGCCCCTCCGCACGCGGTTCACCGGCTCGTCACACCTGTCCCACCCGTCACCGACGCGCCATACCCGGGGTGCTGCCGTCCTCGCCGACCGGCTGGCCGTACGGTGTGACCATGACCGACGAGGACGCACCACTGCGCCGTCGGACCCGCCATCGCACGCCGACAGGCGACGGCGCGCCGGACGCGACACCGAACGGCGGTGGGCCGACACTGCTGACCGAACCCGCTGACGGCACCCCTGAACCGGTGGTCACCCCGGCGGAGTTCGCCGACGTGGTGGCCAGGTTCGCCGCGGGCACCGGCCCGGTGGCCGTGGACGCCGAACGGGCCTCCGGCTTCCGCTACAGCCAGCGGGCATACCTGGTCCAGCTGCGGCGCCGGGGGGCCGGCACCGCGCTCATCGATCCGGTGCCGCTGGGCGATCTGTCCGCCTTGGACGAAGCGCTGGCCGACACCGAGTGGGTGCTCCACGCGGCCAGCCAGGACCTTCCGTGCCTGGCCGAGGTGGGCCTGCGGCCGCGCCGGCTGTTCGACACGGAACTGGCCGCCCGCCTGGCCGACTTCGAGCGGGTCGGCCTGGCCGCGCTGACCGAACAGCTACTGGGACGCACCCTGGAGAAGCACCACTCCGCGGCGGACTGGTCCACCCGTCCACTCCCCCATGACTGGCTGACCTACGCGGCGCTGGATGTGGAACTGCTGGTGGAGCTGCGCGACGCGCTCGCCGAGGAGCTCGACCGCCAGGGCAAGTCCGCCTGGGCCGCGCAGGAGTTCGCCGCGCTGGTCGCCGGCGGCGCCCGCCCGCCCAAGCAGCGGACCGACCCGTGGCGGCGCACCTCCGGCATGCACCGGGTGCGCGGGGCGCGCGCCCAGTCGCGGGTGCGCGCGCTGTGGTACGCCCGGGACACCATCGCGATCCGCCGCGACACCGCGCCCGGCCGGGTGCTGCCCGACGCCGCGATCGTCGCGGCGGCCGAGATGAACCCCAAGACCGAACGCGAGTTGCTGCTGCTGCCGGGCTTCGGCGGCCGATCGGTGCGCCGGCTGGCGCCGACCTGGCTGGAGGCGCTCGACGAGGCCCGCGCCCTGCCCGACGACGCGCTGCCCACCACCCCGGTGTTCGAGGGGCCGCCGCCGCCGCACCGCTGGGCGGACAAGGACCCGGAGGCCGCCGCGCGGCTGGCCCGCTGCCGCGAGGTGGTCACCAAGACCGCCGAGCAGTACCACCTGCCGCCGGAGAATCTGATCACCCCGGAGTTCATCCGCCGGCTGGCCTGGGAGCCGCCCGCCGACCCCGACACGGCCGCGGTCACCAAGGTGCTCAGCGACCTCGGGGCCCGGCAGTGGCAGTGCGGGCTGCTGGCCGAGGAGCTGGCGCACGCGCTGGTCGTCGTCCCCGCCGAGCCCGAGCCGGACAGTTCGGCCCCGGAACCGTCCGGGCCGGACCCGACGCCGGACGGCGCGCCCGCCTGAGCCGGGCGCGCCCGGTTGTGAGTCAAGCCACAGCGGTTCCCTTCACCGGACTAGTTACTCGCGAGTAGCATCCGGGGCAGCTCCCTAACTGCAAGGAGGCAGACCGTGCCCCGTGAAGTCCGCGACGTCGTCTTCGTCGACGGCGTGCGCACCCCGTTCGGCAAGGCGAACGGAGGCATCTACGCGAACACCCGCGCCGACGATCTCGTCGTGCGCTGCATCCGCGAGCTGCTGCGCCGCAACCCGCAGCTGCCGCCGGAGCGCGTCGACGAGGTGGCCATCGCCGCCACCACCCAGATCGGCGACCAGGGCCTGACCATCGGCCGCACCGCCGCCCTGCTGGCCGGCCTGCCCAAGACCGTGCCCGGGTACGCGATCGACCGCATGTGCGCGGGCGCGATGACGGCCGTCACGACCGTCGCCTCCGGCATCGCGGTCGGCGCGTACGACGTCGCGATCGCGGGCGGGGTCGAGCACATGGGCCGCCACCCGATGGGCGAGGGCGTCGACCCGAACCCGCGCTTCCTGGCCGAGAAGATCGTCGACCCGTCCGCGCTGGTCATGGGCGCGACCGCGGAGAACCTGCACGACCGGCTCCCGCACATCACCAAGCAGCGGGCCGACGCGTTCGGCCTGGCCAGCCAGCAGAAGACCGCCGCCGCGTACGCCGCCGGCAAGCTGCAGGGCGACCTGGTCACCGTGGCCACCCGCGACCCGGAGACCGGCTGGGGCCTGGCCACCGCCGACGAGGCGCCGCGCGAGACCACGCTGGAGAAGCTGGCCGGGCTGAAGACCCCGTTCCGCCCGCACGGCAAGGTCACCGCGGGCAACGCGGCCGGCCTCAACGACGGCGCGACGAGCTGCCTGCTGGCCGCCGAGGACACCGCGCGCGAGCTGGGCCTGCCCATCGCGATGCGGCTGGTCTCCTACGGCTTCGTCGGCGTGGAGCCCGAGGTGATGGGCGTCGGCCCGATCCCGTCGACCGAGCGGGCGCTGCGCCTGGGCGGGCTGACCATCGACGACATCGGCCTGTTCGAGCTGAACGAGGCGTTCGCGGTGCAGGTGCTGGCGTTCCTCGACCACTTCGGCATCGCCGACGACGACCCGCGGGTCAACCCGTGGGGCGGCGCGATCGCCGTGGGCCACCCCCTGGCCTCCTCCGGCGTACGGCTGATGACCCAGCTGGCACGCCAGTTCGCCGAGCACCCCGAGGTGCGCTACGGCCTGACCGCCATGTGCATCGGCATCGGCATGGGCGGCACCGTTATCTGGGAGAACCCTGCCTGGACGGAGTCCAGCCAGACTGAACTGCGGGAGGGCGCGAAGTGAGCGAGATCGTCACCCACGCGAAGCTGCGGCTGATCGCCGTACCCGGGCTGGACCGGCCCGCCGCGCTGATCACCCTGGACAACGGCCTGGACCACACCAAGCCGAACACGTTCGGCCCCGGCGGCCTGACCTCGCTGTCCCAGGCGATCGACGAGGCGCACGCCGCGAACCCGTCGTTCATCGCGGTCACCGGCAAGCCGTACATCTTCTGCGTCGGCGCGGACCTCACCGGCTTCTCCGCGATGACCTCGCGCGAGCAGGTCGTCGAGATCGGACGGCTGGGCCACGCCACCTTCGCGAAGCTGCGCGAGAGCACCGTGCCCACGTTCGCCTTCGTCAACGGCGCGGCGATGGGCGGCGGCCTGGAGGTGGCGCTGCACTGCCACTACCGGACCCTGTCCTCGGGTGCGGCGGCGCTGGCCCTGCCCGAGGTCTCGCTGGGCCTCATCCCCGGCTGGGGCGGCTCGCAGGTGCTGCCGAACCTGATCGGCATCGTGCCGGCGGCGCAGGTCGTCGTGCAGAACCCGCTGATGATGAACAAGATGCTCAAGCCGAAGCAGGCGTTCGAGATGGGCGTCGCCGACGCCCTGCTGGAGCCGGCCGACTTCCTGGAGCGCTCGCTGGAGTGGGCCGCCGGCGTCGTCAACGGCACGGTCACGGTGAACCGGGCCGAGGTGGACCGCTCCGAGATGTGGGACGCGGTCGTCGGCTTCGCCCGCGGCGAGCTGGACAAGCGCCTGCACGGCGCCGTCCCGGCCGCCTCGAAGGCGCTGGACCTGCTGACGCTGGCCAAGAACGGGGTCACCGCCGAGGGCATCGAGACCGAGATCCAGGCCCTGGCCGACCTCGCCGTCACGCCCGAGCTGCGCAGCGGCCTGTACGCCTTCGATCTGGTGCAGCGCCGGGCCAAGCGTCCCGCGGGCGCGCCGGACAAGTCGCTGGCTCGCAAGATCACCAAGGTCGGCGTCGTCGGCGCGGGCCTGATGGCCTCGCAGCTGGCCCTGCTGTTCGCCAAGCGCCTTGAGGTGCCGGTCGTGCTGACCGACCTCGACCAGGCCCGGGTCGACAAGGGCGTGGGTTACGTACACGCCGAGATCGACAAGGCCGTGAGCAAGGGCCGCATGTCCGTGGGCACCGCGGCCAAGCTGCGCGGCCTGGTCAGCGGCTCGGTCGACAAGGCCGTCTTCGCCGACGCCGACCTCGTCATCGAGGCCGTGTTCGAGGAGCTGTCGGTCAAGAAGGCGGTCTGGGCCGAGCTGGAGCAGATCGTCAAGCCGGAGACGGTGCTGGCCACCAACACGTCCTCGCTGTCGGTCACCGCGATGGCCGCCGACCTGGCGCACCCCGAGCGGGTGGTGGGCTTCCACTTCTTCAACCCGGTGGCGATGATGCCGCTGCTGGAGATCGTGCGCGGCGAGGCGACCGACGACGCCACGCTGGCCACCGCGTTCGCCGTCGGCAAGCAGCTGAAGAAGAGCTGCGTGCTGGTCAAGGACGCGCCGGCCTTCGTGGTGAACCGGATCCTGACCCGCTTCCTGGGCGAGATCTGGAACGCCGTCGACGCGGGCACCCCGCTCAAGACCGCCGACCGCGCGCTGGACCCGCTGGGCCTGCCGATGCGCCCGATGGCGCTGCTGGCGCTCGTCGGCCCGGCCGTGGCCGCGCATGTGGGCGGCACGCTGCACGGGGCGTTCCCGGACCGCTTCTCGGCCAGCCCCAACCTGGCCGCGATCGCCAAGTCGGGGCTGCCGCTGCTGGTCGACGAGCGGCTCAACCCCGAGGTGGAGGCGCTGCTGGTGCAGGGCGACGCCCCGCTGACCGGTGAGCAGGTCCGCGAGAAGGCGCTGGCGGCGCTGGCGCAGGAGATCCGGCTGATGCTGGACGAGGGTGTGGTGGCCGAGGCCGCCGACATCGACCTGTGCATGATCCTGGGCGCGGGCTGGCCGTTCCACCTGGGCGGCATCACGCCGTACCTGGACCGCGCCGGCGTCTCCGAGTCCGTCACGGGCCGCCGCTTCGCCTGATCGGCCCGGAGGGCCGCTGGATGATCGCTGTTTCGGGTCAGGAGCCGGGGTTCTACCCCACTTCCTGACCCGAAACAGCGATCATCGCCGTTTCGGAGAGCGACACCGCATACCAAGCCGGGTCAGGCGACTGTTCCCCTCGGCACCACCCACTGAGCCCGGGCGCCCACTGCGGAGCAGATGCGCTCATAGTCGCTGTCGTAATGCAGCACCACCGCATCATGTGCGGCCGCGACGGCTGCGACGAACAGGTCGACGACGGACGTCCGATGCTGTCCCGAGGCGGCCAGTTTCGCCTGCGCCGCCAACGCCTTCTCTTCGACGAGGTCGTCGCCGCCCAGCATGATGGTCGCGTCGAGCAGCTCACGCAGCCGCCGGAACTCATCAGCGTTGCGAGCGCTGTAGCAAACCTCGGCGGTCAGCAGAGCGCAGGTGCCCAACTCACCGAAGCGGCTCAGCTCCGACAGCGCGTCGGCGACCGACGGGGTGGTCCGCCGTGCCCATACCGAGGTGTCCACGAGGTAGATCGTGAAGGGGCACCGGACCGCCGCCGCCATCGCTTACCGGCCCGCAGCCCGGTAGTGCTCCTCTGGATCCGCGATAACCCGGATGTCAGCCGTCTCCTTGAGCAGAGTCTGCAATCGCCACCGGCGTAGCACGTCACGCAACGCGACGTTGACCGCATCAGTCTTGGTGCGCACGCCTAGTAGCTCCATCACCTCGGTGCAGGCTTCGTCGTCCAAGTTGATCACTGTCCGCACGGGAGCCCCCTATATCTAGATCTTGATATCAAGACTCATCTCATATGGTATCACCAGATCGGGTCGTATCGACACCCGCGAGGTTCTGCTCATACGGCGGCGGTGGTGCGTTCGGCGGCGGAGCGTTCGACGCAGAATTCGTTGCCCTCGGGGTCGGCCATGACCGCCCAGCCGGTGCCGTCCGGGTTGCGCAGGTCGTTGACCAGCGTCGCGCCGACGGCGAGCAGGCGCTCGATCTCCTCGTCACGGCTGCGGTCGGTCGGCTGCAGGTCGAAGTGCACCCGGTTCTTGACGGCCTTGCCCTCGGGCACGGCGATGAACAGCAGCCCGGGCCCGTCGTCGGGCGACATCAGCAGCGCGGCCGGGTCCTCGGGTTTGTCGTCGGGGTCGCGGGGATAGCCGGTGACCTCGCTCCAGAAGCCCGCCAGCGCGTACGGATCGGTGCAGTCCACGGTCAGATGCCGGATCAGGGAGGTCATTTCTCCGATGCTAGGGGTAGCGCGATGGTGACCTCCATACCTCCACCGGGCAGTGCCACCGCGCCGACCGTGCCGCCGTGCGCCACGCAGACCGCGCGCACGATGGACAGGCCCAGGCCGGAGCCTCGCGCGCCGGTGCGCTCCCGCCCGCCGCGGCGGAACGGCTCGAACAGGCCGGGCACGTCGGCCTGGTCCACCTTGAACCCGGTGTTGCCGACCATCAGCCGGGCGTACTCGCCGTCGTGGCGGCTCTCCACCCAGATCTGCCCGCCCAGGTGGTTGTAGCGGACCGCGTTCTCGATGAGGTTGCCCGCCAGCCGGTCCAGCAGGCTCGGATCGCCGATGACCGGCGCCGGGTGCAGCTGGGTGTCGACGGCGAGCCTGGTCCGGCGCACCTCGTGCTCCATCGCCGACAGCGCGCCCAGCACGCCCGCGCCGAGGTCGACCGGCTCGTTGCGCAGCCCGGTGCGGCCCTCGCTGCGGGCCAGCATCAGCAGCGCGTCGACCAGGGCGTTGGCGCGTTCGGACGCGTCGCGCACCACGGTCGCCATGCGCCGCAGCTCGGCGGTGTCGACCGCGGGGTCGGACAGCGTCACGTCGATCTCGGTGCGCATCACCGCCAGCGGGGTGCGCAGCTCGTGCGAGGCGTTGGCGACGAACCGCTGCTGCGCGGTGAAGGCCGCGCCGAGCCGGTCGAGCATCGCGTCGAAGGTGTCGGCCAGCTCGGCCACCTCGTCGTCCGCGCCGGTGTAGCGGATGCGCTGGTCGAGGGTCTCCCCGCCGAGCTTGCGGGCGGTCGCGGTGACGTGGTGCAGCGGGCGCAGGGCACGGCCGACCACGGCGTACGCCCCGAGGATGCCGACCACGCTGATCGCCAGCACGGCGACGATGCCCTTGACGGTCAGCTCGGTCTGCGCGGCGGACAGCACCGACTCCTGCCACTGGCGCGCGTCCAGCTGCTGGCCGTCGGCGAGGCGGACCATGGTGCCCGCGGCCAGCTCGTCGGCGGGATGCAGCACCGCGTTCACCACCAGCCAGGCGACGAGCATCACGAGGATGCCCGCGCCGACCAGCAGCACCCCGTTGAGCAGGGTGAGCCGCAGGCGCAGGGTGGGCCGCAGCCCGCGGCGGGGCACCCGCACGGGTCGTGCGATCACGCGGCACCGTCCTGCGCCGCGGACGGAATGCGGTAGCCGGCGCCGACCAGTGTCTCGATGAGCGCGGGCTGCCCGATCTTCATGCGCAGCGTGCGCATGGTGACCCGCACTATGGTCGTGAACGGGTCGGTGTTGGCGTCCCAGACGCGCTCCAGCAGCTCCTCGGTGGAGACCACGCCGCCGCGGGCCCGCAGCAGCTCCTCCAGTACGCCGAACTCCTTGTTGGTCAGGTCGATCAGCACACCGCCCCGGGTCACCGAGCGCTTGGCGGGATCGAGTTCGAGGTCGCCGGCGCGCAGTACGGGCGGGGTGACCGGGGTGGCCCGGCGGCCCAGCGCCTGCACCCGCGCCACCAGCTCGTCGAAGGCGAACGGCTTGGGCAGGTAGTCGTCCGCGCCCAGGCGCAGGCCCTCGACCCGCTCGGCGACGCTGCCGCTGGCGGTCAGCATCAGCACCCGGGTCAGCGCGCCGGAGCCGACCAGCGCGGCGCACAGCTGGTCGCCGTGCATGCCGGGCAGGTCCCGGTCCAGCACCACGACGTCGTACCGGGTGACGAAGGCCATCTCGTGGCCGACACTGCCGTCGTAGGCCACGTCCACGGCCAGCCCGTGCCGGCGCAGCCCTCGGGCGATCGCATCGGCCAAGTGCCGCTCGTCCTCCACCACCAGCACCCGCACGTCTCCGCCTCTCTCCGACCGCCTGGCATCGCCCGCGGCAGCCGCCGGCGAGGGTGTCTGCCACGAAGATAGAGCCCCCGAGCCATTGCAAAAAATCTTCGCGTATAGAAGCCTCATCGCAGGGATTCGCCATCGGTCGGGCGACGCACGGGAGGCACCGATGAATCGACGCGAAACGCTGCCCGCGTCCGCCGACCTCCCGGCTGCCGACGGCGCCGGGCAACCGTCCGCCGGGCGCGACATCGCCTTCCGGCGGTGGGACTCACCGCAGCGCTGGGCCGAGGGCACAGGCAGCGGCGTCTTCGCCGGCACCGCAGGCCTCACCTTCGCCGCCGCGACCGGGACGGTGTCGCACACCGACCCCCGCACCGGGCTGAGCACCGACTACGAGACCGCCACCTGGACCGGCCCGGCGACCGCGGTCGGCTTCGCGGCCACCGAGCTGATCCCGTCCTGGACCGCCGACACCCCCGGCGGCAGCTTCCTGCGGGTCCAGGTGAGCGGCACGACCACGGCGGGCACCGTCACGAAGTGGTTCAACCTCGGTGACTGGGCCGCCGACGACACCGCCTTCCGGCGCACCTCCCAGCGCGGCCAGGGCGACGCGGACGGCGACGTGAGCGCCGACACCTACCGCGCCGCCGACGGGCGCGCGCTGGCCTCCTGGCGGCTGCGGGCGACCCTGCTGCGCCCGGCCGGCAGCACGGACACGCCAGTGCTGCGCACCCTCGGCGCGGCCGCCTCCGCGCTGCCCGCGCCCGGCGCGCTCACCCCGAGCAGCCCGCTCGCGGCGCGGGGCCTGGTGCTCGACGTGCCGCCCTACTCCCAGCAGCTCCACCGGGGCGAGCACCCGCAGTGGGACAACGGCGGCGAGGCGTGGTGCAGCCCGACCTCCACCTCGATGGTGCTGGCCTACTGGGGTGTCGGCCCGACCCCGGCCGACTACGCCTGGGTCGAGCCCGGCCACACCGACCCGTGGGTCGACTTCGCCGCCCGGCACACCTACGACCACGCCTTCGCCGGGTGCGGCAACTGGCCGTTCAACACCGCGTACGCCGGCCGGTTCGGGATGCGGGCCTTCGTCACCCGGCTGCGCTCGCTGAACGAGGCCGAACGGTTCATCGCCGCCGGAATCCCGCTGATCGCGTCGGCGTCGTACCGCAAGGGCCAGGTCCCCGGCCTCGACTACGACACCAAGGGCCACCTGATGGCGCTGGTCGGCTTCACCGACGCGGGCGACCCGGTGCTCAACGACCCGAACTCGCCGAGCAACGCCCAGGTGCGCAAGCCCGTCGGCCGGGCCGAGTGGGAGTCGGCCTGGCTCGACAGCAGCCGCGGCCTGGTCTACGTGATCCACCCGGCGTCGGTGCCGCTGCCGACCCCGCCTGGCCAGGCCAACTGGTGACGACGGGCCGGTCCGCGCCGGGTCGGCCTCGGTCGGCGGCGCCCGCGGTCGGTCAGTCCGCGAGGCGGTAGACGTCCAGGCCGACCAGGGACTGGCAGACCACTGCCGCGCCGCCCAGCCAGCAGCGGTCCAGGGTGATCCCGCCGACGCCGACCAGCCGGATCCGGGTGGGGCGGGCCAGGTCCACCACGCCGAACCAGGTCCGGTTGCCGTTCGTCCGCGTCAGCACCAGCCTGCGGCCGTCGGTCCCGGCCAACGTCCAGCCGTCCAGCCGCAGCAGCAGCTCGCCGGTCATGGTGTCGCGCAGCACACCGGCCTGCGGGCGCTCGTCGGTGCCGGTCAGCACCCGGCCCGGCCCGAGCGGCGCGAACCCGTCGACCCGGCCCTGCCAGCGCACCGTGCCGTCGGCGGGGTCGAGCAGCCAGACCTCGTCGGCCGCGCTGGCGCAGACCAGCGGCGCGCACTCGGTCAGGTACACGTGGCGGCTGTCGAACGCGGGCGCGACGTCCCACGCGGTCTCCAGCGCGGGCAACCGCAGCGCCGCGACCCGGCGTCGCCCGTCCCGCTCGTAGGCCGCCACCACCAGCCCGCCGACCACCTGCACGGCCGACGTTCGCGCGGGCAGCTCGTGCACGGCGCCCGGCACGCCGTCGACGCCGACCAGCCGCACCCGGTCCCGTCCGTCGTCCTCGACCAGCACCAGTCCGGCGAGCCGCCCGTCGGCCAGGTACGGCGCCAGCCGGTACGACGTGTCGAGGGTGTGCCGCCACAGCGGACGCCCGGTCGGCACGTCCCACCCGCCGTACCAGTCGACCGGGGCGGACATGCCCGCCAGCACCACGGTCCGGGACGCGACGCCCAGCACGTAGGCCCGCTCGTGCCACCGCCGCCGGCCGGTCGCCGCGTCCAGCGCGTACGTGCTCCACGGCTCGTCCGGGGCTGCGGTGTCGAGCACCGTGACCAGCAGCAACCCGTCGACCTGCCGGGCCTCGTGCACCTCCGGCGAGCGGCCGTCCAGCGGCGCACGCCAGCGCACCGCGCCGTCGCCGTCCCCGACGGCCACCAGGTCCCGCACGTTCGCACCCCGATCCACCACCAGCACCAGGCCGCCCGCGAACACGACGGGCGCGGCGAGCGGCGGCGCGAGTTCGGTGATCCGGCGCAGCGGCAGGGTGGCGGCAGGGATCGATCCGGCACAGGCCAGCAGCGCGGTGAGCGCGGCGGCCAGCAGCGCCACCACCCGCCGTCCGGTCCGGGACAGGCTCGGCCCGCCGTCCGGTTCCTCGTCGTCCCCGCGGGGGTCGCCGAGGTCGATGAGCACGGTCACCCTGCCTCCCGCTTCACCGGACTCAGTCGGGGAGCCGCCAGAGGGTCGCCTGGTTCCCGTCGTGCAAGCAGAGCAGGGTCGGCTGCTCGAACGCACACCGTCGCACATCACCCGGCAGCTGCGCCAGGATCTCGGGACCGTCCGGGCCGAGTCGGGCGACCTGCAGCCGCGCCCCGTTCTCGACGGGCCGTACGAGCACCGAGACCGGCGACTGCTCCCACAGCACCTCCCAGCCCGTGATGTCGGTCTCCCGGCCGGTGCCGAGATCGAGCACCGTGTTGGGGCGGGGGCCGAGCTCGCCGTCCATGTCGCGACCCGGGTCGAAGACGAGCAGATGAGAGTCCCTGACCAGGTACTGCTCCGTGGGCAGGCGGCGCACCACCGCCCCGGTCGCCCGGTCGACCACCTCGAGCCCGCCCGCCGGGTCGGACAGCGGAACGCACCGGAACACCGCGCCGCACCGGACACCCCACCCGTCCGGCGCGGTCGCCGGGATCGCCGCCAGCGTCGTCCCGTCGAACCAGGCCAGTCGGGAGCCTGTCTCGCCGGAGTACTGGACGGCGAGTTCCCCCTTGTCGGCGAACGCCCCTTCGACCGTGGCGGGCACCCGCACCGTGCCGGTGTGCAGCACCCGTCCGTCGTGCACGTCGTACGCCGTCACGAGACCGGTCGGGCTCACCGTCCAGGCCGTGTCGCCCTCGTCGTCGAACACCGGGTTCACCGCGTCCGGCATCGTCCAGAGCCGCGCCCCGGTCCGCAGGTCGGCGACATGGACGGCGGGCGCCCCGTTCGCACCGTAGACCGAGCCCATCGTGCGGACGACGTCGCCGACCGGCGCCATCAGTTCGCCGGACCGCCACCGCACGGCCCCGGTCGCGAGGTCGAGTCCGACGCTGAGCTGCTCGTCGCCGTTCCCGTCGACCTGCGCGACCACGACGATCTCCGGCACCGCGGGCGAGACCACGATGTTGCTCATCTGCGGCCGCTCGGGCAGCTCCACACTCCAGCGCGGCGCGCCGTCGCCCGGCTCGTACGCCGTGAGCCGGCCCTGCCCCCGCAGCAGGAAGACGTCACCCGCGAACACCGGGCCGCTGGCGCGCGCGTCGGCGACCGGCACCCGCACCAGCTCGATCAGCCCTGACCGGGGCATCGCCGCGCCACCGAGCGCCAGCAGCAGCGCCACCCCGGACACCAGCGCGGCGACGCGCACGACGCGGCGCGGCTCGCCGGGCTCGGGCAGCGGCTCCCGCCAGCCGCCACCCAGCTCGATCACGGCCGCCCCGTCCGGCTCCCCCGCGACGACGTTCACGGTCTCTCCTCCCCGATCCGCCAGATGACCACTTCGCCGGCCTTGGTCGTGCAGGCCATCGCCCGCGGCACGGCCGCGCACCGCACCAGCCCGTGCGGCTCCCGGCCGAGCGGCCGCAACCCGTCGGCCGTCAGCTCGGCGACATGGGTGGCGAACGGGTCCCCGTCCTCGTGCCCGAGGATCCGGGCCACCTGTCCGGTCGTGGACAGGACGCGCCAGCCTGCCACGTCCGTGCGCGGTCGGTGGCCGGCCGGCTCCAGCCGGGCCCGGAGCACGCTCCCGGGCTCGCCGCCGTCGTCGAACAGCAGCAACCCGGCCGGGCTGCCCACGTGCCACGAGCCTTCCAGCAGGCGGATCGGGGCGCCGGTGGCGCTGTCGATCTGGTACGGCGGTCCGTCGTCGTACGGGTAGGCGCAGGACGTCCCGGCGCCGCAGTCCGCCTCCCAGGGCCAGCGGTTCTCCGCGCCCGCGGCGGTCAGGTCGGTGCGGTCGTACCACAGCACCTCGGCACGTTGCTCGACCCCGTTGGCGTCGAACCGGTAGCCGGCGATCCCGATCGCGTCGCGGCTGGCCAGCACGGCCACCCGGGTCCCGGCCGGCAACCGCACCCGCGCGCTGCGGCGCACCGCGCCCGTGGCCAGATCGCGCTCGACCAGCCCGCCGCCGGCGGCCAGCTCCCATACGGCCGATCCCCAGCGGTCCGGGACGAACGACCGCCCCGCGGCCACCCGCCAGCGCAGCGCGAAGGTCGCCGGGTCGTGCACCTGCGCCACCGGCCGCTCCGGATTTCCGGAGAAGCTGACCAGCAGGCCCGCGACCTGCTCCAGATAGGCCGCCGCACGCCAGCGCACCCGCCCGGTCGACCGGTCGACGGCCACCGCGTCGGCGATCGCGAACTGCGGCTGCGCCGACGTGCTCTCCGGCCGGGAGAAGCCCAGCACGAGGATGTCGCCGGCGTCGTACACCCAGTCGGTCGAGCCGGGCAGGCTCCAGCGCCGCCGTCCGTCGGCCGCGTCGTAGGCCGCGACCTCGGCCGCGGTGTGGACCAGGAGCGTGTCGTCGCCGGCCGTGGCGAGCAGGAGCGTCTGCGGCTCGGCCCAGCGGGCCAGTTCGGTCAACCGGGGTTCCGGTGCGGGCGCGGCGGCGGTCATGGTGCACGCGAGCAGCACCCCGCACACCGCGGCGGCGAGCGCGGTCGATCCGCGGCGTACGGCCGGCCGCGTGGGCTGCGAAGGCTCGGCGGCCCAGTCGGCACCGAGGTCGATGACCGTCATCCGCGCAGCCGCCAGAACGTCAGCTGGTTGCCGTCGTGCAGGCAGACCAGCGCGTGCTCGGCGAACGCGCACCCGCGCACCCGGAACGGCAGCTCGGTCAGCGGCCGCAGCCCGTCGGGCGTCAACCGGGCGATCTGGAGCCGGCCGGCGCCGGCCGGGCCGACCTCCCGGGTCAAGAAGATCGGCGGGTACGGCTGCAGGTCCGGTCGCGTCCAGCCGGCGAGGTCGTGCAGCACCCGACCGGTGACCGGATCCTGCAGCACGGCCAGGCCGGACCGCGCCGACTGGTCGAGGTCGCTCGTGAAGACGAGCAGCCCCGCCGCGCTCGGCGTGCCGTGGGAGTTGGCCGGCAGGCGGTAGCGCACCCGGCCGTCGGCCCGGTCGACGACGACCGGGTCCGCCTCCTCCCCGCCGGGCTTCGCCGCGAGGGCGCACCAGCTCGGACCGCAGTCGGTGCGCGCCCACAGCGGCGACGACTGGTCGATCGCCTCGAAGGTGGCCGTCTCGAAGTGCTCCTCGACCCGCGAGTCCCCCTGGGCGATGCCGAGCGCCAGCACGCCGTCGGCGGCGGTGGCCGCATACACCCTGCCCTCGGGCAGCCGCAGCACGCCGGTGCGCCGCACCTGCCCGTCGCGCAGGTCGTACCCGGTCACCGCGCCCGTCGCCGAGATCGCCCAGCCGGTCCGGGCGGCCAGGTCCACCGCGACGGCGTCGCCACGCAACCGCCAGCGCACCTGCCCGCTGCGCAGGTCGAAGACGCGCAGATCCGCCGGCGGCAACGGAGCGCCACCGGCGATCTCCTCCGGGTTCGGCATGACCGCATACTCCACCGCGACGTCGTCCACGGACGCCACGGCGACGCTCGAACGCCACAGGGTGGCCCCGTCGGCCAGGTCGACCACGCGGGTCTGCACTCCGGCGTCGGCCTCGGCCTGTTCCAGCACCACGACGTCCGCCTCGGCCGTCGGGGTGACGAAGGGCGGGGAAACCAGGCCGACCGCGGGCACCCGCCAGCGCCGCGACCCGTCGCGCAGCTCGTACGCCGACAGGTTGCCCCTGTCCGGAACCAGCACGACGTCGCCGACGATCGAGTACCTGCCGTCGTGGACGTCGGTGTCCAGCGTCACCCGGGCGAACTCGGTGACCCCGGGCCGGTTCGCCACCGCCCCGCCCAGCGCCGCGGTCAGGGCCACGGCCACGGCCAGCGCGAACGACCGCGTCCGCCACTGCCGCGGCTCGTCGAGGTGCTGGTCCGGCTCGCGCCAGCCCGCGCCCAGGTCGATCACGGCGAAGCCGGACGAGCCCGCCTCGGTCGCCGTCACCGCTCCTGCTCGATTCGCAGCACGACGATGTCACCGGCCATGGTGGCGCAGACCAGGGTCCGTCCCGCCATCGTGCACTCGCGCAACAGGTACGGCACGGCGTCGAGCCGCACCGCCTCCCGCGCCGTCAGCTCGGCCAGATAGGTGAGCTTGTGCGGCAGGTCGTAGTGGGCGAGCACGCGCACGACGCTGTCGTCCATGCCGAGCACCCGCCAGCCCTTGAGCCCGGTCTGCCGGTCTCCGGTCAGCGGGTCCAGCACGGCCCCCACGGTCGGCAGGCTGAAGGCGGCATCGCCCTCCTGCGGGCCGAGCGCCAGCACCCCCAGCGGGCTGCCGAGCACCGATCCCTCGGTCACCGACCGGACCACGGCGCCCGTGGCCGGGTCGACCAGGAACACCCGGTCGCCTTCGGCGGCGTACGCGCAGAACAGACCGCGGCCGCACTCCTGCTCCCAGGCCCACTGGCCGGCTCCGCTGACTCCGGCCAGGTCGGCGGCGTCGTACCAGAGCGTCGGGGCGTCCCGCTGCCGGCCGCCCTCACCGAAGGCGGTGATGCCCACCGCCGCACGGCTGATCCTCAGCGTGAGGCTGTGGCTCGACTCGGGCAGCAGCACACGCGCGGTGCGCCGCACGGCTCCCGTGCGCAGGTCGTGCTCGACCAGCGTGCCGTCGGGGGTGAGCCGCCACAGCGCCGCACGCCGCTCGTCGGGCGCCCACGACTGCGAATCCGGCAGCCGCCAGCGCACCTCGGCGGTGCGGGGGTCACGGAACTCCACCGCCTGACCGTCGCCGGTGGGCAGGTAGGAGATCATGACGTCGCCGTGCCACTCGATCTGCCGGTCACTGCTCCAGCGCTGCTGCCCGGTCGCCCGGTCCACGGCGCGGACCCACTCGGACTTCTCACCCGTCGGCTCGTTCATCGCGTCGCCGCGGAACAGCATCACCAGGTCCTGGTACGCGATCGCGTGGGCGAACGCGGCACCGGGCACCGACCACAGCTCCCGCCACCCGGCCGGGTCGTACGCGACCGCACGCTGGTTCTCGAACACCATGACCAGCCCGGCGTCGACCACCCGCGCGACACCGGCCGACGAGGGCAGGAAGGCCAGCGTGGACAACCGGTGCCGGGGCAGCGGGGCGGCCGCGGTGACACCGGTCAGCACGGCCACCACGGCGACACCCGCCGCCAGCCGGCGCACCACCCACCGCAGGATGCCGCCGGGGGCCGCGGGCTCGTCCGGCTCGTCGGCCGGCAGCACCCCCAGGTCGATGACGGCGTCGACCGGCTCACGCACCACGCCCGCACCACCTCACGCATCGTCGCGCGGGCCCGCCACACCGCCGGCGGCGGTGCGCCGGCGCGACCCGCGGGGGCTCCGCGTGCTCAGACGCGCCGGAGCCGCCGACGGGTTGTCGTCGGCGGCTCCGGTCGAGTGCTGTCGTGCTAGCCGCGCACCGAGGTGGCGAGCGGCGACGGGGCGGCGGGGGTGACCGCGGCGGCCCACTTGGTGACCCGCTCGGTGATCTCCGGGACGGTGAGCCCGATCTCGGCGAGGATCTCGGCGCGGGTGCCGTGGTCGATCCACGTCGACGGCACGCCGAGGTCGCGCAGCGGCACGTCCACCTCGTTGTCGCGCAGCAGCTTGGAGACCGCGTCGCCGACGCCGCCGTTGCGTACGCCGTCCTCGATCGTCACCACCAGCTTGTGCTCGCGGGCCAGCGGCACCAGGTCCACCGGCGCCGGACGCACCCAGCGCGGGTCGACCACGGTCACCCCGTAGCCACGCTCGGCCAGCTTCGCGGCGACCTGCACCGACAGGTGCGCGAACGCGCCGACCGACACCAGCAGCACGTCCTTGCGCTCGGCCTCGGCCAGCACGTCCATGCCGCCCAGGCCGTCCGAGCCGCCGACGCGCCGCAGCGCGGGCAGCGCCGCGGGCACCGAACCGGTCGGGAACCGCACGATGGTCGGCCCGTCCTCGATGCCGACGGCCTCGCGCAGCTCCTCGCGCAGCGTCTCGGCGTCGCGCGGGGCGGCCACGCGCAGGCCGGGCACCACGCCGAACACCGACATGTCCCAGATGCCGTAGTGGCTCGGGCCGTCGGGGCCGGTGATGCCGGCCCGGTCCAGCACGAACGTCACCGGCAGCTTGTGCAGTGCGACGTCCAGCAGGACCTGGTCGAAGGCCCGGTTGAGGAAGGTGGCGTACACGGCGACGACGGGGTGCAGGCCGGCCAGTGCCAGGCCCGCCGCCGACGTGGTCGCGTGCTGCTCGGCGATGCCCACGTCGTACGCCCGGTCGGGGTACGCCGCGGCGAGCTTGTCGATGCCGGTGGACTCGGGCATCGCGGCGGTGATGCCGACGACGTCGGGCCGCTCGCCGGCGATCTCCACCAGCTCCTCGGCGAACACGTTGGTCCACTTCAGGCTGGGGGCGGCCAGCAGCCGGCCGGTCTCCGGGTCGAACGCGCTGGGCGCGTGGAACCGGTCGGCCTCGTCGTTGAGGGCCGGCTGGTAGCCGTAGCCCTTGGCGGTGACCGCGTGCACGATCACCGGGCCGCCGAAGCGGCGGGCGCGGCCCAGCGCCGACTCCAGGGCGGCCTGGTCGTGCCCGTCGACCGGCCCGATGTACTTCAGGCCGAGATCCTCGAACATCGCCTGCGGGGCGACCGCGTCCTTGATGCCCTTCTTGACCGCGTGCAGCGCGTCGAACAGCGGCTTGCCGACCAGCGGGGTCTTCTCCAGCGCGTCCTTGACCAGGTCCAGGACCTTCTCGTAGCCGGGGTTCAGGCGCAGCGTGGCGAGGTGGTCGGCGAGCCCGCCGATGGTCGGCGCGTACGAGCGCCCGTTGTCGTTGACGATGATCACGAGCGGGTTGTCCGTGGCGGCGATGTTGTTCAGCGCCTCCCAGCACATGCCGCCGGTCAGCGCGCCGTCCCCGACGACCGCGACCACGTGGCGCTTCTCGCCGCGCAGCGCGTAGCCCTTGGCCATGCCGTCGGCGTAGGACAGCGCGGTCGAGGCGTGGCAGTTCTCGACCAGGTCGTGCTCGCTCTCGGCCTGGTTCGGGTAGCCGGTGAGGCCGCCGCGCTGGCGCAGCTGGTCGAAGCCGTCCATCCGGCCGGTGACCATCTTGTGCACGTATGCCTGGTGGCCCGTGTCGAAGATGAAGCGGTCGGCCGGCGAGTCGAAGACCCGGTGCATCGCCAGGGTGAGCTCCACCACACCGAGGTTGGGGCCGATGTGCCCGCCGGTGCGCGCGACCTTGGCGATCAGGAAGTCGCGGATCTCGGCCGCCAGGCCGGTCAGCTGCTCCGGGGACAGGGTCTTGAGGTCCTGCGGCCCCTTCACGGAAGCCAACAGGGACGCGCCCTCGTTCATGCCTTCTCCTCGCTGCGCTCGTCGGCGGCCTGAACCACACTGAACCTCACGGTTCCCTCGCTCCGCTCGCTCACGCCTTCTCCTCGCTGCGCTCGTCGGCCTCGCTGCGCCGCCGTTCCCGTAGGGCACTCCGGTGGGGGTGCCCTACGTTCCGCTTACCCATGCCGGGGAAGTCTATCGGCAGCACGCACGGCCGTTCACCGCCTCGCCCACCCCTTCACGGGACCTTCACCCGCGCCCCGGTGTCAACAGCGCGACGCACTCCACGTGATGGGTCTGCGGGAAGCAGTCGAAGGCCCGCAGCGCCCGCAACTGCCAGCCTTGCTCACGGAAGGTGCGCACGTCGCGGCCGAGCGCCGCCGGGTCGCAGGCCACGTATGCCACGGCGCGCGGACGGGCCGCCGTGATCGCCCGGACCACCGCGGCCCCGGCCCCGGTGCGCGGCGGGTCCAGCACCACCACGTCGGGCTGCGGCAGCCGCTCCTTGGGCCGCCGATCGCGGTGCAGCGCCCGCTCCACCGTCGCCTCCACCACGCGCACCGGCAGCGCGGCCAGGTTGCCCCGGGCCGCCGCGACGCCGTCGCGGGCCGACTCGACCATGGTCACCGCGCCGGTGACCCCGACCCGGTCGGCCAGCGCCGCGGCGAACAGCCCGGCCCCGCCGTACAGGTCCCAGGCGTGCTCGCCCGGCCGCGGGTCCAGCAACTCCAGCACCGCCTGCACCAGGGTGTCCGCGGAGGCGGGGTGGACCTGCCAGAAGCCGCCCGCGGAGATCGTGAAGTCGTGCCCGGCGGCCCGCTCCACGATCTGCTGCGGCGGGTCCTGGACCAGCTGGGCCGACCCGGTGGACGGCTTGACCACGTCGATCAGGTCGGTGTCCGGCCAGCGCCGTTCCAGCACGTCGAGCTGCTGGATCTCCGGGTGCGCGATGGCGCAGCGGCCGATCGCCACCACCTCGTTCGAGCGGTGCTTGAGCAGGCCCGGCCGGCCCAGCGCGTCGGCGCGGTAGCGGACCCGGGTGCGCCAGCCCTCGTCACCGCCGGGCAGCGCGTCGACCGTGACACCGAGCGCCGCCACCTCGGCCGCGTCCAGCTTGCCCAGCCGCTCCAGCTGCTCGCGCACCACGGCGGCCTTCCACTCCCGCTGCGCCGGGGACGCCACATGCTGCAGGTCGCAGCCCCCGCAGCCGTTGGCGTGGGCGTACGGGCACCGCGGGGTGATCCGGTCGGCAGACGCCGCCAGCACCTCGACGCAGTCGCCGCGCAGGTAGGCCTTGTGCAGCTCGGTGATCTCCACGACCACCCGCTCCCCGGGCAGCGCGTGCCGCACGAAGATCACCTGACCCTCGTGCCGGGCCACGCAGTGCCCGCCGTGCGCGATCGGCCCGACGGTCACCTCGACCTTGTCGCCCTCGTAGAGCTCCGTCACGGCGGCCATCAGGAGTCCTCCCCCGCCCGCGGCCCACGGGCCGGCGTGCGCACCAGCGACCGGTCGATCCGGTCCAGGTCGGTGCTGTTCGTCGAGGCCAGCTGCCAGGGCACGCTGGTGACCATGACGCCCGGCTCGTACAGCAGCCGGCCCTTGATCCGCAGCGCGGACTGGTTGTGCAGGATGTGCTCCCACCACCGGCCCACCACGTACTCCGGGATGTAGACCGTCACCACGTCGCGCGGCGAGGCCCGGCGCAGCGACTTCACGTACTCGATGATGGGCCGGCTGATCTCCCGGTAGGGCGAGTCGACCACGGTCAGCGGGGTGTTGATGCCGCGTCGCTCCCACTCGGCCTGGATGGCCCGGGTGTCCGCGACGTCCACGTTGACGGTGAGCGCGGTCAGGGTGTCCGGCCGGGTGGCCTTCGCGTAGGCCAGCGCCCGCATGGTCGGCAGGTGCAGCTTGCTGACCAGCACGATGGCGTGGTTGCGGGCCGGCAGCACCGGCCGCTCCTCCGACGGCACCAGCTCCCGGGCGACCGTGTCGTAGTGCTTGCGGATGCCCACCATGATCGCGTAGATCACCGCCATCGCCGCGATCGAGATCCACGCGCCGTGGGTGAACTTCGTCGCCAGCACCAGGATCAGCACGAAGCCGGTCAGCACCGCGCCGAACCCGTTGATGGCCCGAGCCCGCTGCATCCGGCGGCGGGCCGACACGTCGCGCTCGGTGCGCAGCAGCCGGTTCCAGTGCCGCAGCATGCCGATCTGCGACAGCGTGAACGACACGAACACCCCGACGATGTAGAGCTGGATCAGCCGCGTGGTCTCGGCCTGGAACGCGATGACCAGCACCGCCGCGAAGAAGGCGAGCAGCAGGATGCCGTTGGAGAAGGCCAGCCGGTCGCCCCGGGTGTGCAGCTGGCGCGGCAGGTAGCGGTCCTGCGCCAGGATCGAGCCCAGCACCGGGAAGCCGTTGAACGCGGTGTTGGCGGCCAGCACCAGGATCAGCGCGGTCACCGCGATGACCAGGTAGAAGCCGGGCGGGAAGTGGTCGAAGATGGTCTCGGCGAGCTGCGCGGTGACCGTCGGCTGCACGTAGTTCGGGGCGACGCCCACGATCTGCTCGGCCGGGTTCTCCACGTACTGCAGGCCGGTCTTGAGGCTCAGCGCCACGATCGAGACCAGCATGATGATCGACAGCAGGCCGAGCATGAGCAGCGTGGTGGCGGCGTTCTTGCTCTTGGGCGGCTTGAACGCGGGCACGCCGTTGGAGATGGCCTCGACGCCGGTCAGCGCCGCGCAGCCCGACGAGAACGCGCGCACCAGCAGGAAGGCGAACGCGAAGCTCGCGCCGACCTGCAGGCCGTGCTCCGGCAGGATGGTCAGGTCGGCGCTGGGCGCCTTGAGGTCCTCGCCGAGCACGAAGATCCGGATCACGCCCCAGCCGATCAGGCCGAGCATGGCGAACATGAACAGATAGGTCGGGATCGCGAACATGAAGCCCGACTCGCGCAGGCCGCGCAGATTCAGTGCGGCCAGCAGCGCGATCAGCAGCACCGCGGTGATCACCTCGTGCCGGCCGATCAGCGGGATCGCCGCCCCCAGGTTCTCCACGCCCGACGAGATCGACACGGCCACCGTGAGCACGTAGTCGACCAGCAGCGCGCTGGCCACGGCGAGACCGGACTTGGAACCCAGGTTGACCGTGGCGACCTCGTAGTCGCCGCCGCCGGACGGGTAGGCGTGCACGTTCTGCCGGTAGCTCGCGACGACGGTCAGCATCACCACCACGACCGCCAGCGCCACCCACGGGGAGTACGCGTAGGCGGCGGCGCCCGCGATCGACAGGGTCAGCAGGATCTCGCCCGGCGCGTAGGCGACGCTGGACAGCGCGTCGGAGGCGAAGATCGGCAGTGCGATGCGCTTGGGCAGCAGGGTGTGCTGCAGTCGGTCGGAACGGAACGGCCTGCCGAGCAGGAGGCGCTTCAGCAGGGAGGTAGGTCTCGCCACATGTGGGAGCCTACGACGCCGGGGCGCGAAGGCACGTGGCACTCTGATGTCGCGCGCCGTACGCGCGCATGGCAGGCTGGGCGAAGGTGGGGAGTCCCCTGGTGCGCCGTTCGCACGGCATGCCGGGACGAACCGCTTTCGCGGTGGCCGGACGACGGCATTGTCGGGAGGGCGTGACGTGCACGTTGTGATCATGGGGTGTGGCCGGGTCGGCTCGACGCTCGCGCACAGCCTGGAGGCGCGCGGGCACTCCGTCTCGATCATCGACCAGGACGCCGACGCGTTCCGGCGGCTCTCCCCCGATTTCGCCGGCACCACGGTCACCGGCGTCGGCTTCGACCGCGAGGTCCTCATCCAGGCCGGCATCGAACGGGCCGACGCCTTCGCCGCGGTCTCCAGCGGCGACAACTCCAACATCATCTCCGCGCGGCTGGCCCGCGAGACGTTCGGGGTGCAGCGCGTCGTCGCCCGCATCTACGACCAGCGCCGCGCCGAGGTGTACGAGCGGCTGGGCATCCCCACCGTGGCGACCGTGCGCTGGACCGCCGACCGCATCGTGCGGCACCTGGTGCCCGAGGGCGCCACCGAGCTCTACCGCGACCCCACCAGCACCGTCGCCATCATCGAGATCCCGGTGAACCCCGCCTGGATCGGCCACCCGCTGCACACGCTGGAGGAGGCGACCGGCACCCGGACCGCCTTCCTGATGCGCTTCGGCCTCGGCACGCTGACCACCGCGTCCACCGTGCTGCAGGACGGCGACCAGGTGTTCATGCTGGTCACCGACGACATCGCGGAAACCGTCACGAAGATCGCCGCCGCGCCGCCGGCCACGGCCTAGGAGGAGTCACCATGCGGGTCGCCATCGCCGGGGCGGGCAACGTCGGGCGCTCCATCGCCCAGGAGCTCATCGAGAACGGCCACCAGGTCATGCTGCTGGAACGCCAGCCGCGCATGCTGCGCCCCGAGCGGGTGCCCGCCGCCGACTGGGTGCTCGCCGACGCCTGCGAGCTGTCCAGCCTCCAGGAGATCAACCTCGCGGCCTGCGACGTGGTCGTCGCCGCCACCGGCGACGACAAGGTCAACCTCGTGGTGTCGCTGCTGGCCAAGACCGAGTTCGCGGTGCCGCGGGTGGTCGCCCGGGTCAACCGGGCCGAGAACGAGTGGCTGTTCACCGAGCAGTGGGGTGTGGACGTCTCCGTCTCCAAGCCGCGCGTGATGGCCGCCCTGGTCGAGGAGGCGGTCACGGTCGGCGATCTGGTCCGGCTGATGACCTTCCGGCACGGCGAGGCCAACCTCGTCGAGATCACCCTGCCCGAGGACGCGCCGCACGTCGGCCTGCCGATCCGCTCCATCCCGCTGCCGCCCGACAGCGCCCTGGTCGCTATCGTGCGCGGCCGCCGCGTGCTCACGCCGACCCCCGACGACCCGGTCGAGGCCGGCGACGAGCTGGTCTTCGTCTGCACCGTCGAGGTCGAGGAGCAGGTCCGCTCGGTCATGCTCGGCGCCGACAGCGTCGAGAAGACCCGCTCCCGCCGCCGCTGACCCCCGGCCGACCGCGCCGCGCGGACCCGGTGGTCGGCGCGGCGCGGTGGTGAGAGAAGGGCCGGTCAGGCCGGCTGGGGCTGTTCGCGGCGGACGCGGCGGACGACGCCGAAGCTGATCACGACGAGCAGGGCGAACAGCGGCGTGCCCATCACGATGCGGGCGATGCCGAGCGCGGTGCCCTGCTCGGTCATCCACAGCCCGCCCTGGACCACCACCTTGATCGAGAACACTACCGCCCACAGCGCGGTCAGCTGCGAGAAGACCCGCACCAGCCGGGCGTCCTCGCGCCAGTCGTTGCGGCCGCCGTTGGCGATCACCGACCAGAACCAGCCCACCATGGGGTGGCGCAGCGCGATCGAGCCCAGCAGCACCACGATCTGGCCCATGGTGATCCAGATGCCCGGCAGGTAGAAGTCGACCTCCTTGCCGGAGTCCCAGGCCATCCACGCGCCCAGGCCGATGCCGAACAGACCGTTCAGCGCGAAGCGCACCGGCCGCTTCTGTGCCAGCCGGACGATCGCGACCATGATCGCCACCGCCGCCGACGCGCCGATGGCGGACTTCAGCGCGATGCGCGACTCCTCGGCCGGGAACCAGAAGCCCAGCACGATGTTGGTCAGCACGAACACGATGACCGGGATGGCCGCCTCGGTCATCCCGCGCCAGCCGCCCAGCTGCTGCGCCACCTGCTCCGCGAACGGCGGGAGCTGGTCGGGATCCTCGTCCGCCAAGGCCCGATTACGGTCAGTGACAGGCTCGCTCATGACTGCTCCTCGCTGCGCGCGGATCGCTCGCTCACGCGGCCGCTTCCAGCTCGTAGTAAGGGTTGTAGATGACCTTGCGACCGTCCCGCACGGCGACCCGGCCGCGCACGTTAACCCCGCGGCCCGGTTCGATGCCGTTGATGTGGCGGCGGCCCAGGAACACCAGGGTGATCAGGTCGGTGCCGTCGTAGAGGTCGGCTTCCAGCGTCGGCAGGTTGGTGCGCGGCGTGTAGACCACCGTGCGCAGCCGGCCGCTGACGTTGACGAGGTCGCCGCGGTGCACGGTGTCCGCGCAGACGCAGCCCGCGAGTTCGGTGTCCCGGCGCAGTTCCTCCGACTCGAGCTCGGATTCGGTGGCGGTGAGCCGGTGGAGCATGCCACGCAGCCCCTTGTGCCGTGGTCGGGCGTCGTCGGTCGACATGACCTGCTTCATCCTTCCCCGCCGGGGCGAGGTCCCCGAGCGGCGCGTAACAGCCAGCCTACTGCGGGGCACCCCCGCTGGGGACACCCCGGGGCGCAACGTCACGAAGTCGTCCGGCGCGCCACGCGAACGGCGGCGCGCCGGACGAACCGTGTTCGGCCGAGGTCAGTCGCGGCGCGGACGCGGGGAGGGCTTGCGGCGCGGGACGTCGCCCGCAGCGGGGGCCGCGGCGCCGTTGCCACCGGCCGGCGCGATCGACCCGAACGGCGTCGGCGCGGGCGGCGGCGGCACCCGGCCGGGCACCAGCTGGTTGCTGCCGGAGCCGCCGTACGGGTCGCCGCCGTAGGCGCCCTCGCCGTACTGCGGCTGGCGGGGCTGCTCGACGGGGGGCTCAGGCTGCGCCTGGGCCGCCTGCCGGGCCGCGGCCTCCTCGGCCATGTTGGCCGGCAGGCGCAGCGGCAGCGCCTCACGGACCGGGCGGGCCGTGTCGTCACGGCGCACCGCCAGGCCGGTCAGGCACAGCGTCAGCGGGCCGGCCTCGGTCACGTCGATCGCGGCCGGGCCCTGGAACACCGCACGGACCATCCAGCGCGGCCCGTCCACGCCGATGAAGCGCAGGTCGTTGAAGCCCTCGGGGGTGCGGATCCGGGCCCGCAGCTCGATGCCCCAGCGCCCGGTCACCTCCTCGGCGCCCACGCCGTCGGCGAACAGCGACTTGCGGATCTCCTCGCGCACCTCGTCCCAGATGCCCTCGGTCCGCGGCGCCGCGAAGACGCCGAGCTGGAGCGCGTTCGGGCCGTGCACCAGCGCGATCTGCTGGATCAGGCCCTGCTCGCCGGCCTGCACCCGGATCTCGACCCCGTCGACTGCGGGCAGCAGCAGGCTGCCCAGGTCCAGCCGGGGCGCGTCGGGCGCGTCGGCGACGTCGTAGGGCCCGTCGTCGCCGAAGATCGAGGATTCGGGGAAGTAGGAGCCGTTCGTCCCGTTGGCGGCCTGGGCGGCGGGCGCGTCAGCCTCGTCGGGCTGCCAGTCCTCGCCGAGGAGCGCGGCGCGCCGGGCGGCGCGGGCGTCCACGAACTTCGGCTCCTCGGCCTTGGCGTGCCGGCCGCCGGCGGCCGCACGTCGTCGCGAGAAGATCACTGTTCCTCCTCATTTCCCCGTCGAGCCGTGCCCACCGGTGCCCCGTACGGACTCCGGCAGTTCGGCGACGTCGTGGAAGTGTGCCCGCTCCACCCGCTGCACGACAAGTTGCGCGATGCGGTCGCCGCGAGAGATCTTGGCGGTGTTCGCCCGGTCGTGGTTGATCAGCTGAACCAGGATCTCGCCCCGGTAGCCCGCGTCCACGGTGCCGGGAGCGTTGAGCACGGTCACCCCCATTTTCGCGGCCAGACCCGACCGCGGGTGGACCAATCCCACGAACCCGTCCGGCAGGGCGATCGCCACACCCGTGGGCACGAGCCGGTGCTCGCCCGGGGCGAGCACGACGTCCTCGGCGGCGTACAGGTCGGCGCCCGCGTCGCCCGGATGGGCGTACGACGGCGGGGGCAGGTCCGGGTCGAGCCGCCGGATCGGCACCACGACGGGTGGGGTCGCAGGGGGATACAACGGTCAGACCTCCGGGGGAAGTGCTTGGACGCGCGCCCGCGACGGGAGCTGCGTCTCCTTGCCTCTATCCTGCCGCGCTTGCTGGACCCGGCGGGCCCTACCCTCGATGATGTGACACATCCAGGCAGCGGCACGGCATCCTCAGGCACAACGGCGACAGGGGTCGGTGCGGCACGGCCTGTGCTCAGTCACACCGAGCGCCTGTCCGTGCCATGGTGGCTGTGGTTGCCGTCCTTGCTGGTGGGAGCCGTGTTGGCGGCTCAGGTGGGATTGGGCGCGGCCGGCCCGCGTGGCTGGGTGGCCTACCCCGTCGTGCTGACCCTGGTGACGGTGGGCCTGTGGCGGCTGGGCCGGATCCGGATCAGCGTGACCGAGGACGAGTTCGTCGTCGACGACGCCCGGCTGCCGCTGCGCCACGTGGCGCAGGCGATCCCGCTGGACGCCGAGACCAAGCGCGAGCTGCTCGGCGTGCACGCCGACCCGATGGCCTTCGTCGTGCAGCGGCCCTGGGTCCCCGGCGCCGTGCAGGTGGTGCTCGACGACCCCGACGACGTCACGCCGTACTGGGTGATCAGCAGCCGCCGGCCCGAGGACCTGGCCCGCGCGCTACGCCGGGTCGGCTGACCCCGGCGGCAGCGCCGGACGTCCCCGCTTGACCCGCAGGTCGCGACGGATGTCGTCGCCCAGCCGCCGGGTGGCCTTGCGGTTGAGGTAGCTGGCGATGGCCGCGCCGGTCAGCAGCGGGCCCAGCGTGGTCAGGTTGCGCCCGAACCGCTTGAGCACCATGTCGCGCAGCTGCTTGCGGGTGGCCGTGCCGAGCACCGTGGCCGCGGCCGCGCCGGGCAGCATCGGGCTGATGCCGCGGTGGCTGGCCCAGCCCTGCATCAGGCTGATCGCCCGCTGGGACGGCGTGCCGAGCACCGGCTGGCCGTACACCTCGTGCAGCTCGCCGATGAGTTTGAGCTCGATGCCGACCACGCCGACCGTCTCGGTCGCCAGCAGCACCGGCGTCGACAGCAGGGTGGGCGGCACCGCCCACTCGATGGACGCCATTCCGCCGCCTACCGCGCCGACGCCCGCCGCGGCGCGGGCCGCGTTGCGGATCAGCCGCTCGGCGAGGGCTTCGTCGTCGAGGCCCGGGTAGTGCCGCCGCAGCGTCTCCAGGTTGCGCACCGGCACGTGCGGGGCCAGGTCGGAGACCGCCTCGGTGATCCAGTTGATCGCCTTGCGGGGCATGAAGACTTCTTTGACCCCGCGTTCGCGCAGGCCCACCAGCATCCGCCCGAGCAGTTTGCGCCGTCCGGCCTTGTCGAGGTCCTCGTCGGCGAGCCCCGCCACCGCCAGCGCCAGCTCGTCGGGCCTACCGGCGCCGGGTGCGGCAGTGCCCGACGCGCCTGTCGATGACGCAGCGTCGCCGGGCACCTCTTCGGGGCTGGTGGTCATGGCTGGCTCCTGTCGGCTGAGACGGCATCTGGTCCACGACGTTGCTCGGGGCCACCCTGGACCCGTTCCCCGTGTGGCACGCCGCGTCCGTTGCGGCGTGCCTCGATCCGTGTACCCAGATGTTCTGCGCCATCTCACCCCATCGCGTCAAGCCCCGGAAACCGTCCGGTGGGCGCACGCGGTCAGGCGCACTCGCGGCAGATCGGCTCGCCGTTGCGCTCGCCTGCCAGCTGGCTGCGGTGATGCACCAGGAAACACCGCGAGCAGCGGAACTCGTCGGCCTGCATCGGCACGACCTTGACCGTCAGCTCCTCGTCGGCCAGGTCGCCGCCGGGCAGCTCGAAGTTCTCGGCGAGATCGACCTCATCCACGTCCACGCTGCCCGACTGTGTGTCGACACGCCGGGCCTTCAGCTCCTCGAGGCTGTCCTCACCGAGGTCGGCCTCGTCACGGCGCGGGGCGTCGTAGTCGGTGGCCATCGATTGTCACACTCCCAATTTGTGTCTTGTCCGTCATGCGTACGCAACGTCGTCACTCTCGACGAGCGCGGTACTTTAGCGCGCCCGTGTGGGAGTTGTACGCTCCTGCACGCGAAGTTGTTCCCGATGTGACTGAGCCGACAGCGTTATGGGGCCGTCGGGTCAGGCGAGACCAAGGTAGGGGCAGCCGCCCGCCGATCACGGTCGGCGCGCCGGGAACGTCCGGCCAATTCCGGTCGTCTGTCGGGTCGCGGCCCCCGGCGGGCCGGTCAACCGATAACCTCTGGCCCATGCCGTCAAAGTGGCGGCAGCGGACCTCTGGCTCACGGGGAGCGGCACCGAGATGCAACTAGCACGAATTCGGGCGATCGCCATCATCAGCACCCTGGCGATCATCGGTATCACTCTGGCCGTGATCACGCTCAATCGTGACACGCAGAGCGACGCTCCCGTGACCCAGAGCTGTCCGGCGGGCTTCGTGCCCGTCGACAACACGCTGCCTGACTCCGAGAGCGAAGTGAAGATCAACGTCTACAACGCCACGACCACGGTGGATCTCGCCCGTAACGTGGCCGCGGACTTCACCAACCGCAAGTTCAAGGTGGAGAAGACGGGCAACGAGAGGAAGGCCCAGCCCGACATCGTCGCCGAGCTGCGCTACGGCCCCAAGACGGTCGGCGCGGCCCAGCTGCTGAAGGCGTACTTCCTCAATGACGTCGAGCCCGTGTTCGACATCAAGCGCGAGAACGACACCATCGACGTGATCATCGGCGGGCAGTTCAAGCAGCTCGCCACGCCTACCGAGATGCGTCAGGCGGTCGCCGCCCTGGGTCGCCCCCTGCTGCCCGAGGGCACCTGCGCCGAGAAGCCCTGACCGAGCGCACCACGGGTCGCCCCACCCTGAGCCGAAGGCCCCGTCCGGCCGCTGTACGCCGCCGGACGGGGCCTTCGACCGTGCTCGGGGTCACGGGCCGCCGTCGGCGACCAACTCGGTGAGCAGGGCGTCGAGCGGGCCGTGCAGGGCCGGTGGCGCCGCCAGCACCATGTCCCCGCCGGCCGGACGGCCCGACAGCCCGGTGACCAGCAGCCCGGCTTCCCGCGCGATCAGGCCGCCCGCGGCCATGTCCCACTCGGCGAGGCCCTTCTCGTAGTACGCGTCCAGCATCCCCTCGGCCGCCGCGCACAGGTCCAGCGCCGCCGCGCCCATCCGCCGGATGTCGCGCACCAGCGGCAGCACCTGCGCCACCACCGCCGCCTGGTGGACGCGACGCTCCCGGGCGTAGCCGAAACCCGTGCCGACCAGCGACAGGGCCAGCTCGGTGGCCGGCGAGCCGGTCAGCCGCCGACCGTCCCGCCACGCGCCGTGGCCCCGTGCGGCCGTCCAGGTCTGCCCCGTGGCCGCGTTGCGCACCACCCCCGCCACGACCTCCCCGTCCACCTCCGCGGCGATCGACACGGCGTACTGGCCCAGCCCGTAGAGGTAGTTCACGGTCCCGTCGATCGGATCCACGATCCAGCGGACCCCGCCGTCGCCGGCAATTCCCGCGCCGCCGAACTCCTCGCCGAGTACCGTGTCACCCGGGCGCCGCGCCGCCAGCGCGGCGATCACCTGTTGCTCGACCGCGCGATCGGCGGCCGTCACAACGTCCGTGGCGGTGGATTTCGTGCCGACATCGTTGATCGCCTCGTTACGCATACGGCGGGCGGTGTCGGCCGCGTCAGCGGCCACTTGCACCGCGATATCCAGCAGTTCCAGCTCGTTCACGACCGTCCTCCTCGTCACCTGGTGCCATCCTGCCAAGGCCCCGGAGCCCGCTCGCGGACCTCCTGCGGCGTGCGCGCCGAGATGATCGCCGAGTACGGCGCTACAATTCACGCCTGCCACGTGCCGAAGGTGCGGGGCGCATCCACACATCACACTGGCTGACCTACCGCGACGCGCCATGCGACGCGGCCGAAGCCGCAGATTCTTGTTTGATACTCGCCTCCGGAAGGTCGTCCGTGACTGAAGCCCGCCAGATCAGCGCCGACGTTCGCACGCTCACCGACATGCTGATCGCCCAAGCCGCAGGCGCCGGC
The DNA here is from genome assembly GCF_011297315.1 of Catellatospora chokoriensis. Taxonomy (NCBI): domain Bacteria; kingdom Bacillati; phylum Actinomycetota; class Actinomycetes; order Micromonosporales; family Micromonosporaceae; genus Catellatospora; species Catellatospora chokoriensis. Next base: position 61,319 of record NZ_JAAOTI010000002.1, on the reverse strand, counting down.
GGCCGGCTCACGCCTGCGGATGTGGCGCGCACCGTGGAGGCTGCCGACGTCACCCCCGCCCAGGCCAAGAAGATGCTTCGGGCGCTGCTCGAGGCGGGCGTGACGGTCGAGGTCGACGACTCCGCCAACGGCCGCCGCAAGGTGGCCGCGGCGCGGGCCGCGACCCCGGCCTCGAAGGCCACCACCGCGAAGGCGGCCCCGCCCGCCGCGTCGAAGACCGCCAAGCCCGCCGCACCCAAGCAGGCCACCCCCACCGAGAGCGGCGCCGAGACGCCCGCGCCGGTGAAGCTGGCTCCCAAGGCCGCCCCCGCCGCCAAGCCGGTGAAGGCCGCCGCCAAGGCCGCCCCCGCGAAGGCGGAGGACGGCGCCGAGGAGGCCACCAAGGCCGCCGCCAAGGCACCGGCCAAGAAGGCCGCTGCCAAGAAGGCTGTCGAGAAGAAGACAGGCGAGAAGGCCGCGCCCGCCAAGGCCGCCAAGAAGGGCGAGCCGGGCGAGGACGGCGAGCCCGACGGCGCCGACCTCACCATCGAGGAGCTGGCCGCCGACCTTGAGGACGTCGTCGTCGACGAGCCGGTCGAGGTGGCCCAGGCCGCCGAGGCCGACGCCGCCGCCTCCGACGACTTCGAGTGGGACGCCGAGGAGTCCGAGGCGCTCAAGCAGGCCCGCAAGGACGCCGAGCTGACCGCGTCGGCCGACTCCGTCCGCGCCTACCTCAAGCAGATCGGCAAGGTGCCGCTGCTCAACGCGGAGCAGGAGGTCGAGCTCGCCAAGCGGATCGAGGCCGGCCTGTACGCCGCGGAGCGGCTGCGCCAGGCCGAGGAGGAGGGCCTGCAGCTCACCCGCGACATGCAGCGGGACCTGCTGTGGGTCTCCCGCGACGGGGAGCGCGCCAAGAACCACCTGCTGGAGGCCAACCTCCGCCTGGTGGTGTCGCTGGCCAAGCGCTACACCGGCCGCGGCATGGCGTTCCTGGACCTGATCCAGGAGGGCAACCTCGGCCTCATCCGCGCCGTCGAGAAGTTCGACTACACCAAGGGCTACAAGTTCTCCACGTACGCCACCTGGTGGATCCGCCAGGCCATCACCCGCGCCATGGCCGACCAGGCCCGCACCATCCGCATCCCGGTGCACATGGTGGAAGTGATCAACAAGCTCGGCCGCATACAGCGTGAGCTGCTTCAGGACCTGGGCCGCGAGCCCACCCCGGAGGAGCTGGCCAAGGAGATGGACATCACCCCGGAGAAGGTGCTGGAGATCCAGCAGTACGCCCGGGAGCCCATCTCGCTGGACCAGACCATCGGCGACGAGGGCGACAGCCAGCTCGGCGACTTCATCGAGGACTCCGAGGCGGTTGTGGCCGTCGACGCGGTCTCCTTCTCGCTGCTGCAGGACCAGCTCCAGCAGGTGCTGCAGACGCTGTCCGAGCGGGAGGCGGGCGTGGTGCGCCTGCGGTTCGGCCTCACCGACGGCCAGCCGCGGACTTTAGACGAGATCGGCCAGGTGTACGGGGTCACGCGCGAGCGGATCCGGCAGATCGAGTCCAAGACCATGTCCAAGCTGCGGCACCCGTCGCGCTCGCAGGTCCTGCGCGACTACCTCGACTAAAGCCAGTAAGTCAAGTCGACACTCATCGCATATCGGGCATTTGGTATCCACCGAACGTACAGAGATACTCACCGTGCGTACATAGACGGGTAGGCGCTCTGTTTCTGTTCGACGCGCGATCGTTGACGTGGCACTCTGGTGGAACGGCACACTGTCCATGACGGGTCATCTCCCCGATAGCCCGTCTGACCAGGTAGGCTCGAACGCTCACCGGCTGTGACCCCGGTCCCCCCGAGGCCCCTTCCGGGAAGCCCTCCGGCACGGCCGGTGTTGGAGGCTTACATGGGCAACGAGCTGAATGACAATGGCGGGTTCGGCGCTGCTGGACTCGGCGGATCGACGATGGATATCAGCATCGGTGACGACCAGAGGAGGAAGGCGATGACCCAGACCCTCACGCCGCCGCCGGAAACGGTGGCTGCCCCAGCCGCCGATGAACGGTGCGACCGCTGTAACGCGGCGGGCAAATTGCGTGTGAAGCTGGCCGGTGGGGGCGAGCTGGTGTTCTGCGGACACCACGCCAACAAGTACGCCGACGACCTTGTCAAGATTGCCGTGGAAGTGGCGGCGGACCCCGAGTTCACCTGGCGGGGCGCCGACATGATGGCCAAGTAACACCACAGGCTTGACCCGAAGGGGGCCCGCAACCAGCGGGCCCCCTTCGGCGTATCCGCACCCTTCTGCCACAACAGGTGGGAGTGGGTCAGAAGCTCTGGATCGTGGCGATGCGTTCTTCGAGTTGTTCGATGGTGGCCTGGGCGCTGGGGGGGCCGCCGCACTTGGCGCGGAGTTCGGCGTGGATCTTGCCGTGGGGCAGGTTGGTGCGGTGATGGTGGGCCGCGACCAGGGCGTTGAGCTGGCGGCGCAGGTGGATGCGGCGCTCGGTGGCGGACATGTCGCGGACTACGGGCTCCCGCTGGGCGGGGGTCTGCTCGGCCCGGTTGCGGCGCACCGCGGCGGCCTGCTCGGCCTGGCGCTTGGTCAGCAGAGCCGACACCTGGTCGGCGCTGAGCAGGCCGGGCAGTCCGAGGAAGTCCTCCTCCTCGGGGGTGCCGGCCTGGGCGGGCAGGCCGAAGGTCGCGCCGTCGAAGATCACCTGGTCGAGCTCGGCGGTGGCCGACAGCGCCTCGAACGACTTGGTCAGCTCTCCGCTGGCCTGCTCCGACTGCTGCGCGCGCTCCAGCAGCTCGTCGTCGAGCCCGTCCTTGGCCTTGGGGCCGCCGAGCACGTGGTCGCGCTCCAGCTCCATCTCGCTGGCCAGCCCGAGCAGCGTCGGCACGCTGGGCACGAAGACGCTGGCCGTCTCCCCCGGGCGGCGGGCCCGCACGAAGCGGCCGATGGCCTGGGCGAAGTAGAGCGGGGTGGAGGCGCTGGTGGCGTACACGCCGACGGCCAGCCGCGGGATGTCGACGCCCTCGGACACCATGCGCACCGCGACCATCCAGCGCTGCTGGGAGCCTGCGAACTCGGCGATCTTGGCCGACGCCCCGGTGTCGTCGGAGAGCACCACCACGGCCTTCTCGCCGGAGATGGTCTCGATCAGCTTGGCGTACGCCCGGGCGGTCTGCTGGTCCGAGGCGATGATCAGACCCCCGGCGTCCGGGATGCCCCCGGCGCGCAGCACCTGCAGCCGCGCGTCGGCGGCCCGCAGCACCTGCGGCATCCAGTCGCCCTTCGGGTCCAGCGCGGTGCGCCAGGCGTGCGCGATCAGGTCCTGGGTGAGCGGCTCGCCGAGGCGCACCGCCAGCTCGTCACCGGCGCTGGTGCGCCAGCGCGTCTCGCCCGAGTAGGCGAGGAAGATCACAGGCCGGACGACGCCGTCGGCGAGCGCGTCGGCGTAGCCGTACACCGAGTCGGCGCGCGAGCGCTGCACCTCGCCCACCCGCTCGTAGCTGACGAACGGGATCGGGTTCTCGTCGGACCGGAACGGGGTCCCGGTGAGCATCAGCCGCCGCACCGCGGGCTCGAAGGCCGCCTTCACGCCGTCGCCCCAGCTGCGCGAGTCGCCCGCGTGGTGGATCTCGTCCAGGATCACCAGTGTCTTGCGGGTCAGGGTGCGCCGCAGGTGCACCTGCGGGGCCATGCCGACCTGCGCGTACGTCACCACCGCGCCGTGGAAGTCGGCACTGGTGTGCACGTCGGCGTTGCGGAACATGGCGTCGAGCTGGATGCCCACCCGGGCCGCCGCCTGCGCCCACTGCAGCTTCAGGTGCTCGGTCGGGGCGACCACGGTGACCGCGTCCACGCTGCCGTCGGCCAGCAGCTCGGCAGCGATGCGCAGGGCGAACGTCGTCTTGCCGGCGCCGGGCGTGGCGACCGCCAGGAAGTCGGGAGAGCGCCGGCGGAGGTATTCGACCATTGCCTTGCGCTGCCAGGCGCGTAGCGCCGGGAACGACTCGGGGACGGGGCGGGCCAGCGCCACGCGGCAGCCTCCTGCTCTTCAAGGGGGAATCGCACGAAAGAGCCCTCGGGTCGGCCACGGCTCGGCGGCACCTCGAAGGCGGGGCCCTGAGTCTATCGGCTCGTCAGGACAGGTCCGCGCGACTGTCAGCCGGAAATCAGTGAGTCGCGTTGCACACCACCCGGTTCGGGGCTAGCCGGACTCCGTCGTCGCACCTCCGCCGAGCCGTGGCCGCGGCGCCGACCAGTGGCGGTAGAGGGCCGTGATACGCACCACGAACACCAGCAGCGCCGCGCAGGTGAACGTGAGCACGCTCCCCCAGCCGAACCGCACCAGGACCGCCACCGCGATCGCGCCGAGCAGCGACGCCACCGCGTAGATCTCCCGGCGCAGCACCACCGGGATCTCGGTGAGCAGCAGGTCGCGGACCAGTCCCCCGCCGATGCCGGTGAGCATGCCGAGCAGGCACGCACCGACGGCGGGCACCCCGGCGTCGAACGCCTTGAGCGTGCTGGTGACCGTGAACAGGCCCAGCCCGGCCGCGTCCAGGCCGAGCACGGTGCGCCGCAGCCGCTCCAGGTGCGGGTGCAGCCAGAACACGGCCAGCGAGGCGACGGTGGCGGTGGCCGGATACCGCCAGTCGGCGAAGGCCAGCGGCGGCACCTGGTTGATCACCAGGTCGCGCAGGATACCGCCGCCCAGCGAGGCCACGAAACCCACGAAGACCACGCCGAACAGGTCGAGCCGCTTGGCGACCGCGGCGGAGCCGCCCGACGCGGCGAAGACGGCGACCCCGGTGAGGTCCCCGATCAGCAGGGCCGACGAACTGTCCACCGGCGCAGGCTACGACGCGGCATGGCGTACCCCCGCGCCGCCTCGCCGCCGACCGCCCACCGGAACCTGCCCGCGGTGGACGGGTCAGGTCTGGGGCTGGTAGGCGCGCTCGTAGAGCGCGTCGATGTCGGCCTGCAGGGGCAGCGAGGTCGAGGCGCCCCAGTGCTGGGCGCAGGCCGCGCCCGCGGCGCACGCCCAGCGCAGCGCCTCCTCGATGGGGCGGCCCTGCGCCCAGGCCACGGCCAGCGCACCGGTGAAGGCGTCCCCGGCGGCGGTGGTGTCCACGGCGGCGACGGGCGGCGCGCCCACCTCCAGCCGCGTCCCGTCGCGGTCGGCGTACGCGGCACCGGCCGCACCGAGCGTCAGCACCACCCGCGGCACGACTGCCAGCAGATTCGACAGCAGTTCCGGCACGTTGTCGGCCCGGGCGACATCGCGGCCGCCGTCGAGCCCGGCCAGCACCGCGGCCTCGGTCTGGTTCACCACCAGCACGTCCACCAGGGCCAGCAACTCGCCCGACAGCGCCCGGGCGGGGGCGGCGTTGAGGATGAAGACCGTCTGCCCGGCCCGTGCCGCAGCGGCGGCCTGCGCGACCGTCTCCAGCGGGATCTCCAGCTGGCAGAGCAGCACGTCACAGCCGGCGATGAGCTCCCGGTCGACCGGGTCCAGCTCGGTGAGCTGCGCGTTCGCGCCGGGAGCGACGACGATGAGGTTTTCGGCGGCCGTGTCGACGGCGATCAGCGCCACCCCCGAGGAGCCGGCCACCCGGCGCAGCCCGTCCAGCTCCACCCCGGCCGCGGCCAGGCAGCCCTTGAGCTCGTCACCGAAGGCGTCCAGCCCGACCGCGCCCAGGAAGTGGCACCGGGCTCCGGCTCGGGCGGCGGCGACGGCCTGGTTGGCCCCCTTGCCGCCGGGAACGGTCGTGAAGTCCTGCCCGAGCACGGTCTCGCCGGGGCGGGGCAGGGTGGGCGTCGCCACCACCAGATCCATGTTCGCGCTGCCCACGACGACCACGCTCGCGGTCATGCCTCACTCCTGGAGGAGAGACCGGGGCGCGCCGAGACCCCCGTGCCGCGCGGCCGAGACAGCCGTGCGTCGGCGCGCAAGCCGGATCATTCGGAGAGGTTCTCGTAGATCTCCTTGCACTCCGGGCACACCGGGAAGCGGTTGGGGTCGCGGGTGGGCACCCAGACCTTGCCGCACAGGGCGCGCACCGGCGTACCCTCGATCATCGCTTCGAGCAGTTTGTCCTTGGGCGCGTAGTGCGACAGGCGCTCGTGGTCGCCCTCGTCGAGGCGATAGTCCGTGGCCGTGCGCTCTTCAACGATGGTGCTGGGGTTCGTCACTGGTGTGGTCACCCGAACATTGTCTCAGGTCACCGGCTACGAGCCCAGTCTGATATCCCGCCACGCTGGTAGGAGCCCTGACCCGCACCCGCGTTCGGCCGCCGGCGGAGAGGCCGAATGCCGCGCCCGCGGAGGCGGGCGCCATGCGGCAGCACAGTAGGCTCATGATCGTGACTGATGTGAACATCCAGCTGGGTGCCGAGGTCAAAGCCGCGCTGGCGACCGGGCAGCCGGTGGTGGCGTTGGAGAGCACGATCGTCTCGCACGGGCTGCCCCGCCCCGACAATCTGCGGGTGGCCCGCGAGATCGAGCAGGTCGTACGCGACAACGGCGCGGTCCCGGCGACGATCGGCATGGTCGGCGGCAGGCTGGTGGCCGGGCTCGACGACGAGGCGCTGACCCGCCTGGCCGTCGGCGAGAACGTGGCCAAGCTCTCGGTCCGCGACCTGGCCGTCGCGGCGGCGCTCGGCGTCGACGGCGCGACCACGGTCGCCAGCACCTCGGCGATCGCCGCCGCGGCCGGCATCGGCGTGTTCGCCACCGGCGGCCTGGGCGGCGTGCACCGCGAGGCCGCGCAGACCTTCGACGAGTCCGCCGACCTGACCACGCTGTCGCAGACGCCGATCGTGGTGGTCTGCGCCGGGGTCAAGTCGATCCTGGACGTGGGCGCGACCCTGGAGCGGCTGGAGACGCTGGGCGTCGCGGTGGCCGGTTACCGGACGGACCGCTTCCCGGGCTTCTTCATCCGCGACAGCGGGTTCGGCGTGGACTGGCGGCTGGACACCCCCGAGCAGATCGCCGCGGCCATGCGGGCGCAGCGCGACCAGGGCGTGCATCGCGGCGCGCTGGTGGTGGCCAACCCGCTGCCGCAGGACGAGCAGCTCGACCAGGACCTGCACGACCGCACGCTCGCCGAGGGCCTGGCGATCGTGGAACGCGACGGGGTGACCGGCAAGCGGGTGACCCCGGTGCTGCTGTCGCACTTCCACGCCGCGACACAGGGGCGGAGCCTGGCGGTCAACGTACGCATCATCCTGCGCAACGCGGCGCTGGCCGCGCAGATCGCCGTCGCGGCCGGCAGCCAGTGATCCTCTCTGTCGGAGACCTGGTCACCGACGTGCTGGCGGTGCTGCGGGCACCGCTGGCGCAGGGCTCGGACACCCCGGCGACGGTGCACGTCGCCGGGGGCGGCCAGGCCGCGAACACCGCCGCCTGGCTGGCCGCGCTGGGCGCGCCGGTGACCTTCGTGGGCGCGGTCGGCGACGACCAGGCCGGTCGCGACCGGCTCGCCGAGCTGCACCAGGCGGGGGTGCGCACCCAGGTGAGCGTCCGCCCCGGAGCCAGCACCGGCAGCATCGTGGTGCTGACGCACGGCGGCGAGCGCACCATGATCAGCGATCGGGGCGCGAACCTGCTGCTGGCCTCCAGTGACGTCGACGCCGCGATCGCCCAGGGCGCGTCGCTGCTGCACCTGTCCGGATACACCCTGCTGGACCAGCCCTCCCGGCCCACCGGCCGGTACGCGCTCGCCTCGGCCCGCGCCGCCGGCCTGCGCACCTGCGTCGACGCCGCCTCGGCCGCGCCGCTGTACGCGGTCACCACGGAACTGATCGAGGACGGGGTCACCGGGCACCCGTTCCTGGACTGGGTGCGCGGGGTGGACCTGCTGCTGGCCAACGCCGACGAGGCGACCGCGCTGGCCGGGCCCGGCGAGCCCGCCGACCAGGCGCTGCGGCTGTCGTACGCGATCGGCGGCGACGTCGTGGTGAAGCTCGGCGCGCACGGGGCGCTGTGGGCCGGCCCGGCCGGCGTGGTGCACGTCACCGGCGAACCGGTGCCGATCGTGGACGCCACGGGCGCGGGCGACGCCTTCGCCGCCGGCCTGCTGGCGGCCTGGTCGGCCGGGGCCGGGCAGCACGACGCGCTGCTGGCGGGCTGCCGGCTGGGCGCCCGCGCGGTCGGCATCGTCGGCGCCCGCCCACCCCTGCCCTCGGCCTGATCAGGCGGTCCGCCGCGCGGCCGCCCATGATCATCCGACTTGCCTGGCACCTGTGCGTATCTTGAGCACGCTTTCGCCCAGGTGCCTGGCAAGTCGAGCGATCTTGGCCGACGGCGGGCGGCGCGCGGCCTGAACCGACGCGGGCGTGGCCCGCTGTCGGCGTCGCACGCGAATGGGGGCAGGATGGAAGCGTTCCCCGGCGACCAGGAGGCATCGTGAAACGGCAGGCGGATCGGCCGGCGCTGATCACCGATGCGGCGGAGAGCCCGGAGGTCGAGCTGCGGCGGCGTGAGCGGCGCTACATCGCGATGATGCTGCTGCGCGCGGGCTGCCTGATCCTGGGCTCGGTGCTGGCGATGCTGCAGGTGCCGCTGCTGTGGCTGTGGCTGCCGCTGTGCGGCCTGGGCATGGTGCTGCTGCCCTGGCTGGCCGTGATCCTGGCGAACGACCGCCCGCCCAAGGACGAGCACCGCTTCAAGCGCTACCGCCGCCAGACGCTCCCCACCAACGCCCTACCCGCCCAACCCGCCGGCCCTGTCTACGAGGGCACCATCGACGACGCCCCCCGCACCGCCGACCCCGACCGCCCTTCCGAGCGCAACTCTTAAGGAGTCGCGCCGTCCCGGGCATCCGGAAGCCGCGACTCGTCAAGAGTTGCGGCAGAGGTCGGGCGCGGTCAGATAAGGCGGACGCGGACGCGGCGGTTGGCCTTGCCCTTGGACTCGACCTTGACGACCTGGAGTTTGCCGATCTGCACGGTCGAGGCGACGTGGGTGCCGCCGTCGGCCTGCACGTCCAGCCCGACGATGTCGACGATGCGGATCTCCTGCTCGTCGGCGGGGATCAGGTTGGACTGGGTGCGGATGATGTCGGGCAGCGCCAGCGCCTCGTCGCGGCCCAGCACCCGGGTGACGACCTGGCGGTCCGCACCGACCTCGCTGTTGACCAGCTCCTCCAGCCGCGCCTTGAAGTCGGCGGGCACCTCGGGCAGGTTGAAGTCCATCCGCGCCTCGCCCGGCTCCATGTTGCCGCCGGTGACCAGCGCCCCGAAGTCGCGGAACACCACGCCGCACAGCACGTGCAGCCCGGAGTGGGTGCGCATGAGCAGCGTGCGCCGGGTGTCCTCGACCGCGCCGGCGACCTGCGTGCCCACGGGCGGCAGCGGGTCGCCCTCGGCCGGGATCAGCCACAGGTCGTCACCCTTGCGGGTGCCGGTGATCCGGGTCTGCACGCCCTGCCAGAGCAGCACGCCGTGGTCCGGCGGCTGGCCGCCGCCGCCCGGGTAGAAGGCCGAGCGGTCCAGCACGATGCCCTGTTCGGCATCGGCGGCCAGCACCGTGCAGGTCCAGTCGCGCAGGGTCGGGTCGGCGAGGTCGAGGCGCTCGGTGCGCCCGTGGTGTGTGACGCCCATGACCGTGCAGTCTAGGCCTCACCGGCTGACGCCGTGCCCGGTGACGCTCCCGGACCCTGCGGTCGTGGGTGTCACCGGCGGGGAACCCGGCCGGTGACGCCCATGACCGTGCGGACTAGGCCTCCCCGCCGGGGGCGGTGTTCGGTGACGCGACGGTGCGGGCGGTGACCCGGCCGCCGGCCAGGATCTGCATCATCACGTCCTGGCTCGCCCCGGAGCGGGTGGCGGGGCGAGGTGTGCGGCCCACCGACTTGGCGACCGCGGGACGGACGCCGCGCCCGGCGGGCCTGCGCCCGCGCCGACCCGTGGGCCGCCGCCGCACCGCGACGGTCACCCAATGCTGCTCGGCATCGGCACCCCACTGCTCCTGGTGGAACCAGTAGCGCTGGCGCCCGTTCGGCGCGGTGCCGACCACCTGCAGCGGTTCCAGCACGGTGTCCAGCTGTTCGAAGCTGACCTCGCCGTCGTCGCCGGCGCAGCGGGTGAAGGCCTCCTTCAGCGTCCACATCCGCAGCAGCTGCTCACCCTGGTCGTCGGCCTCCATCAGGCGGGCGTGCTCGGCGGCCGACAGCACGGTCCAGGGCAGCGACGCGCCCTCCCGGCCGGCCGGTTCCAGATCAACCCCGATGTCGTACGCGTCCGAGACCGCCACCGCGATCGCCGAGTCGGTCTGCGACACGCTCACGTCGATGCCGAGCAGCGGCCCGGAGACGGTGAGCTTGCCGAACCCGCCGTAGTGCAGGCTCCAGTTGCGCGGCGCGACCTCGCCGTGCCACTCGATCGACAGGATCATGCGGACCAGCGCCCGGGTGACGATGAAGGAGCTGCGGCGTTCGGCCGAGCGCATGGTCTCCGCCTCGGCCCGCTCGGCCGCGCTGAGGAACTGCGCCAGGTCCTTCTCCCGCCGGCGGCACGCGGCCAGCGCGAACAGCGAGACCGCCACGCCCGCCGGCCGCCGCCGCCGCGGGGCGGGCGTGGCCCGCAACTCGGTGAGCAGGGCCCGGGCCGCGGCCCGGGAACCGGCCCGCGGGCCGGACGCGCAGGGCACGGGCCGGGTCCGGCGCGGCGCGGCGGGCAGCGGCTCGCACACCTGCCGGGCCGGGTTGCCGGTCCAGTCGCCGCCGTCGGGGATCTGCTCGCCCTTCATCAGGAACGAGTGCGCGCCGAGGACCGCGTTCTCGCCGACGGTGACGCCGTAGTGCACGAACGCGTGGACGCCGATGGTCGCGCCGGAGCCGATCACGGTCGGCTCGGAACGGAACATGCCGTCCTCCTGGGAGTGGCACTGGATCACCACACTGGCGTTGAGGCAGCAGTCGTCGCCGATGGTCATCATGGTCCGCTCCGACATGTACGCCCCGTCGTCGTAGACCCGCTTGCCCATGCGTACGCCCAGCATCCGCCAGATCAGCGGGCGGAACGGAGTACCCGCGAACGGGACCGGCGCCTCCAGCTTCCACAGCCGCTCGTGCCACCAGTAGTACGGGTCGTAGATGGAGCAGCGCCGCGGGCGCAGCCGCCGGAAACCGCCGACCAGCCGCTCCACGAGCACGCTGTAGAACATCTGGAAGACCATCATGACCAGAGCGGCGGCCGGCACGACCAGCACGCTCCACTCGGAGTACATGTCCACCGCGGCCGCGAGCACCACGATGCCGACGGCGGCCGAGATCCAGCGCACCAGCAGGAACCACGCCATGGTGCGCAGGTTGTACCGGTTCTTCTGGGAGAGCCGCTCGCGCAGCGCGTCACCGGTGGGCGCCTCGCAGCCGGCCTCTCGCGCGACGACCCGGGCGATCGGCAACGACGGCGAGCCGAGCAGGCCGGTGTCGTAGCGGATCGGGCCGTCGGTGGGCACCGTCGCCTTGGTCGCGTAGAGCACGTTCTGGCCGACGGCGTGACCCGCCGGGAACGTGACGTCGTTGCCGACGAAGGAGCGGGCTCCGACGCTGACCTTCGACATCTTGAACGAGGTGTGCGAGTAGTCGGCATTCACCATGGACAGGCCGTCGGACACCATCGTGCCGGTGCCGACGGTGCACAGGAACGGCGAGTCGAACTTGAACTCGATGCCGAAGTTGGAGCCGGTCTGCACGACCTGCTGCAGGTCGACGCCGATCCAGCGCAGGTAGTTCACGACGTACGAGCTGTCGCCGAACAGGCGCATGAACAGCGCGGAGTTGGTCATCGCCGAGATCGTCGACTGCAGCCAGTAGCGGAAGCTGTAGAGCGGGTAGACCGTGTCCGGCTTCCACAGCAGGTTGAGCACGCGCGGGATGGTGACGATGCTGGCCAGGCCGAGCAGCAGCGAGCCGACGTAGAGCACCGCCGAGGCCAGCACCAGGTCCAGGTAGATCATGCTGCCGACCGAGAACGGTTTGCCGTCGACCAGGCTGCGCAGCATCGGCACCTGGGTGACCAGGGCGACCAGCGCGCCGAACACCAGCGGACCGCGGGTGAGCACCTGGTTGGCGATCTTCACGCCGCTGTAGACCGTCTTGCGCAGCCAGCCGCAGCTGCGCGGGGGGACCTCGGGCAGACCGGCGTGGCCGGGCTGGGCCGGCATGCCCTGCCAGCTCTCGCCGGGCGGCACCGCGTACCCCGGGGGCAGCGTCGAGGTGTGCCCGAGCCGGGCGCCGTCGCCGATGCCGCAGTTGATGTCCAGCGCGGTGTGCTCGCCCACGACGACGTCGCGGCCGATGGTGATCCGGCCGGTCTGGATGTAGCCGGACTGAGCCCGGTAGCCAGTGAAGTGGCAGTCCTTGCGGATGACGGTGTTGTCACCGATGGTCAGCAGGTCGGTGCAGATCGGCATGATTGGCGACAGGATCACGACGTTGCGGCCGATCTTCGCGCCGAGCAGGCGCAGATACCACGGGTAGAGCGGCGTGCCGTAGAACATCAGCAGCCGGCTGGCGCCCATGCACATGCGCACGTACCAGAAGCGCAGGTACCTCAGTCCCCACAGGGGTATCTCCTGCTCCTTCCAGCGCCCGATGAGCAGCCACTTCGCGGCGATCGGGTAAAGGGCCAGGATCAGGAAGCCGACCACGCTGAAGGCTGCCGAGCGCAGGTACAGCTCAAGGTAGCCGTTGGCGGCGGCCATGAAGCGGAACGCGAAGATGAGCAGGTAACCGCCCATCACCGCGCTGCCCAGCCCCATCAGCAGCTGCACCACGCCGCACGCCCAGTACTGCAGCGAGCTCGCCCGGCGGGCCACGCGGGCCGGGACGGGCACGGCGCGCGGCTGCGTGGACTCGGCGACCGGGGCGACCGCGGCGGCCAGCGCCCGCACGGTCGGATAGACGTACACGTCGCGCATGGACACCGAGGGCAGGTCGGCGCGCTGCCGCACCCGGGCGCAGAACCGCGCCATGAGCAGCGAGTCCGCGCCCACCTCCTCGAAGAAGTGGCTCTCCACGCCGACCCGGTCCACCCGGACGGTCTCGGCCAGCACCTCGGCGTACCCCTGCTCGACCGGGGTGGCGGGTTCGGCCTCGGTGGGCGGGGCGGCCAGCCGGCGGTTGCTCGGCGGCGGCAGGCTCTTGCGGTCGGCCTTGTCGCTGGGCAGCATCGGGATCGCGTCCAGCTGCTCCAGGTACGACGGGATCATGTATCCCGGCAGCCGTTCCCGCAGCCACGCGTAGATCTGCTGGCGGTCCAGCGCGACGGTGTCGTTGCGCAGGCTGTAGTAGCCGACCAGCTCGGTCACGCCCGGCTCGGGGCTGTGCGTGTCGACGACGGCCTGGGCGATGCCGGGCACCTGCAGCAGCACCGACTCGATCTCGGTCAGCTCGATGCGGTAGCCGCGGATCTTCACCTGGGTGTCGATGCGCCCGAGGTATTCGATCTCACCGGCCTCGTTGACCCGGCCCAGGTCACCGGTGCGGTAGATACGCCCGGACGGGTTGTTGGCGATCTTCAGGAAGTCGGGGATGAAGGCGCGTTCGGTCTGCTCGTCGCGGTTGACGTAGCCGACGGCCAGGCCGATACCCGCGATGCCGATCTCGCCCAGCTCACCCGGGGGCAGGGCGCGGGGCTCATCGGGGTCGAGGATGACCGTGGCGTAGGTCGGCAGCGGCAGGCCCAGCGTGATCGGCTTGTCGGGGTGCACCGGCGTCCAGGTCGCGGTGACGGTCGCCTCGGTGGGCCCGTACACGTTGAGGAAGCGGCGGTTCGGGCGGTGCCAGCGCGTGACCAGGTCCTGCGGGCAGGCCTCGCCGGAGACCAGCAGGAAGCGCAGGTCGGGCAGGTCCTCGTCGAGCGTGGCCAGCAGCGTCGGCACGCAGCACATCGCGGTGACCTCGCGCGCGGTGAGGAACTCCCACAGGTCCCGGCCGAGCAGGCTGGCCCCGCCGGGTTTGGGCACCAGGGTCGCGCCGACCATCCAGGACACCCAGATCTCCTCGACCGAGAAGTCGAAGGCGATGGTCATGCCCTGGTACATCCGGTCCTCCGGGCGCACCCCGTAGAGCTCGGCGGCGACCCGGACGAAGTTCACGATGGCGGCGTGCTCGACGGCGACGCCCTTGGGCCGGCCGGTGGAGCCGGAGGTGTAGATGATGTACGCCAGCTCGTCGACGGGCTCGCCGCGCTCCTCGACGGCTAGCCGGTCCTCGGCGGCAGCCGCCAGCTCCGCGGTGATCTCGTCGAGGCAGAGCACCTCGGCGTCGGTGATCTCGGCCAGGTGCGCGCGCAGGTGCGACATCGACAGCACCAGCCGCGCCCCGGAGTCGCCGACGATGTAGGCCAGCCGGTCGGCGGGGAAGCCGGTGTCCAGCGGCACGTACGCGGCGTGGATCTTCCCGATCGCGAGCATGCCGACGTACGACTGCACCGGCTGGTCGAACAGCAGCGCGATGCGGTCGCCGGGCCGGGCCCCGCGGCTGATCAGGTGCCGGGCGAGCTGGTTGGCGCGCGCGTCGACCTGATCGTAGGTGAGCGCCTCCTCGCCGGTGTCCACCGCGAGCTGCTCGCCCCGGCCGTACCGGCGCAACCGGTCGCACTGCTGCTCGAACAGCTGCGGCAGCCGCTCCCCCGGCTGCCACCGCGGCTCGTGCGCGTAGCCCGGGCAGGTCAGCACCAGACCGCCGTTGCGACCGGGTTCGACGTCAGGGAACTCGGGAAGATCATTGACATCGAGGACGCGTGTGCTCATGGGCTTCTCCCTCCGCGGACGACAAGGACGCTGGCTGGAACGGGCGGGCCCGCCAGGGGCGGGAGGGCCGCGTTCGGTGAAGGCGGCTGCTGATCCGGCGCGCCGTGGCAGGCGGCGCGCCGGTCAGCCGCATTCGGTCGGGGCGCCTCGCGGCGCACCGGTGCTCAGCCCATGCCGTCCGCTCCCGCGCGTGCGCTCGCCGGCTCGTCCGCCTCGGCGCCCGGGCGGCACGACTCCTCGATGGCGTCGATGACGATGCCGCAGGCGATGTCGATGACCTCGGCGGTCACGTTCAGCGGCGGCAGGATCCGGATGACGCAGTCGTCGCGCCCGCCGAGTTCGACGATCAGGCCCCGGCGCAGCGCCCGGGCCTGCACCTGGCGGGCCAGCTGCCCGGCCGAGCGCCCGTCGCCGGGGTCGGCCAGCTCCACGCCCCACATCAGGCCCCGGCCGCGCACCTCGCGCACCACCGGGTGGGCCGAAAGCTCGGTGAACCGGTCGGCCACCTGCGCTCCGCGCTCGCGCACGTTGGCCAGGATCTGGTCGCGGTGCAGGATCCGGACCGCCTCCGCCCCCGCGGCGAAGGCGAGCTGGTTGCCCCGGAACGTGCCGGTGTGCGCGCCGGGCTGCCAGACGTCGAGCCGCTCGTCATACATGATCAGCGCGACGGGCGTGCCGATGCCGGACAGCGCCTTCGACGCGACGATCACGTCGGGCTCGATGTCGTACTGCTCGAACGCGAACCAGGTGCCGGTGCGGCCGCAGCCGGTCTGCACCTCGTCGACGATCAGCGGGATGTCCAGCGACCGGGTCAGCGCCCGCACCCGCCGGACGAAGTCACGCGTGGCCGGGATGACCCCGCCCTCGCCCTGCACCAGCTCCAGGATGACCGCGGCGGGGCGCGCGACGCCGCCGTTCGGGTCGAGCAGCGACTTCTCCAGCAGCCCGGCGCAGTTGGTCTCGCAGCTGTCCGGCCGCAGACCCAGGGGGCAGCGGGCGCAGTAGGAGTACGGGTAGAAATGCACGCCGGGCACGCCGTTGGCGATCGGGCGCTTCTGCGAGACCAGCCCGGAGGCGGCCATCGCGGCGTGGCTGCAACCGTGGTAGCCGCCCTGGAACGAGACGATGTCGCCGCGGCCGGTGGCGGTCTTGCAGAGCTTGATCGCGGCCTCGACGGCGTTGGCGCCGGTCGGCCCGCAGAAGTGGACCCGCATGCGTTCGCGCAGGCCAGGGGCCAGCATGGAGAGCTGGGCCTCGACGAACTCGTCCTTGGCGGGGGTCGGGAAGTCCAGCGCGTGGGTCAGCCGGCCCAGCTGGGACGTGACCACCCGCACCAGCTCAGGGTGGTTGTGGCCGAGTGACAGCACGCCCGCGCCGGTCAGGAAGTCGATGAACACATTGCCGTCGACATCGCGCACGAAGCTGCCGGAACCCTCGGCGATGGCGATCGGGATGTTGCGGGGATAGGTGCGCGCGTTGGACTCGCGGCGCCGCTGGCGCTCCAGCAGCTCGGCCGAACGGGGTCCGGGCAGGTCGCAGTGGACGGACGGCCCGGTCAATGCGTCAGGCTCGCTGAGCATCGTCATTGGTTCTCCTCAGGCGGGACACGGTGGCGCCGGGAGGCATCCACCTGGACGAGCGGCCCACACACTCCGCCTGGATGGAGGAGCGCGGTGCCATAACGATTACCAAATGAAATCGTTAGCTCACCCTCCGTGATGCTACCGATCGGCCGATCGCTTGCTCCGGATTTCAGAAGGTTCGTCCGTTCTGCAATGGACCCGACGACGGAATCCGGTCCGGACGCCTGCGCGAGGATGCGCGAAACTGGTATACGAATAGGCAGGTCAACAGGCCCGCAAGCGGCGTGTCGGGCCCGGCGTGGCGGACCCCACTAACATGCGCGTATGTCCCGCACCTCGTACGCGCTCGCCGCGCTCGCCGTTACGGCCCTCACCCTCACCGGGTGCACCTCCACAGCGGACGACAAGACGCCGCCCGCCGACCTGCCCGCCGCGCAGACCCTGCTGCTCGACGGGGCCAAGGCGATGGCCGAGGTCAAGTCCGCGCACTTCGTCATCGACGTCAACGGCAAGATCAGCGGCCTGAGCCTCAAGCGCGCCGAGGGCGACCTCACCCAGGCGGGCTCCGCGCAGGGCACCGCCTCCATCGAGCAGTTC
The DNA here is from genome assembly GCF_011297315.1 of Catellatospora chokoriensis. Taxonomy (NCBI): domain Bacteria; kingdom Bacillati; phylum Actinomycetota; class Actinomycetes; order Micromonosporales; family Micromonosporaceae; genus Catellatospora; species Catellatospora chokoriensis. The sequence goes on along the minus strand of NZ_JAAOTI010000002.1, from coordinate 44,385 downwards.
GGCCAGGCGATCGAGGCGCAGTTCGTCATCGTCGGCTCCGACCTCTGGCTGAAGGCCGCCACCGGCGGCTTCCAGAAGCTGCCGCTGGCCGCCGCGGCCACCGTGTACGACCCCTCGGCCATCCTCGACCCGAACCGCGGCGTGGCCAAGCTGCTCAGCAGCGTCAAGACGGCCACCACGCAGGCCAAGGAGACGGTGGACGGCAAGGAGACGTACAAGATCCAGGTCGAGCCGGACCCGGTCGCGCTGGCCGCGCTGATCCCCGGCGTCGGCACCGGCGTCACCGGGCACATCTGGCTCGACACCACCAGCAAGCAGCTGGTCAAGGGCGAGTTCAGCATTCCCGCCAAGGGCAGCGACCCGGCCGGCACGGTCACCGTGACCTTCACCAAGTACAACGACCCGGTGACGATCAGTGCGCCCTGATCACGACGCCGCGGGCGGCGGGTCGGCCCTCGGCAGGCACCGCCTCGCCGTCGGCATGGGCGGGCTCGCCGTGCTGCTCGGCGCGCTCGACGCGTACGTGCTGGTCTCGGTGCTGATCGACATCGTCAACGACCTCGGCATCCCGATCAACCACCTGGAACGGGCGACCCCGCTGGTCACCGGCTACCTGCTCGGCTACGTCGCGGCGATGCCGCTGCTGGGCAGCCTGTCCGACCGGTACGGCCGCCGGGTCCTGATCCTCGCCTGCCTGGCCGCGTTCGCGGTCGGGTCCGTGGTCACCGCCACCGCGACCGACCTGGTCCCGCTGGTCGCCGGGCGGGCGCTGCAGGGCATGGCCGGCGGCGCGCTGCTGCCGGTGACCATGGCGCTGATCGCCGACCTGTTCCCGCCCGCCACCCGGCCCGCCACCCTCGGCTGGGTCGGCGCGGCACAGGAGCTGGGCGCGGTGCTCGGCCCGCTGTTCGGCGCCGGGGTGGCGCTCTGGATCGGCTGGCGCGGCATCTTCTGGATCAACATTCCGCTCGCCGTGCTCATCGGCGTCGCGGTCTGGCTGCTGGTGCCCCCGCACCGCGCCGACCCCGCCGCGCCCCCGCGCCGCGTCGACGTCGTCGGCGGGCTGCTGCTCGCCGTCGTCCTCGGCCTGTGCGTGATCGGCCTGTACAACCCCGACCCCGCGCACGCCGTGCTGCCGAGCTGGGGGCCCGCGGTGCTCGGCGCGGCCGGCGTCGCCCTGGTGGCGTTCCTCGCCTGGGAGCGGCGCGCCCGCACCCGCCTGCTCGACCCGGCCGGCGTCGCCATGGGACCGCTGCTGGCCACGCTGGCCGCCAGCGCCTGCGCGGGCGCCGCGCTCATGGTCACCCTGGTGAACGTGGAGCTGGTCGGGCACACCCTGCTGCGGCTGGACACCCTGGACAGCACGCTGCTGCTCACCCGGTTCCTGGTCGCGCTGCCGATCGGCGCGGTGCTCGGCGGGCTGCTGCTGCGCCGGCTGCGCGAACGCCTGCTCACCGTCGTCGGCCTGGCCGGCGCCGCCGGGGCGTACCTGCTGATCGCCGGCTGGCCCGCCGACCTGCTCGCCGCCCGGCACGACCTCGGCTTCGTCAGCCTGCCCCGGCTCGACACCGACCTGGTGCTCGCCGGGCTCGGCCTGGGCCTGGTCATCGCCCCGCTGTCGGCGCTCGTGCTGCGCGTCGTGCCGGCCGTCCAGCACGGTGTGGCCTCGGCGGCGGTGGTGGTCGCCCGGATGATGGGCATGCTGCTCGGCGTCGCCGCGCTGACCGCCTGGGGCCTGCACCGCTTCCAGGAGTTCACCAAGGACCTGCCCACGCCGCTGCCGTTCGGCATGACCGAGGACGAGTTCCGGCGCGCGCTGGCGGCCTACGAAACCGCCCTCGACGGCGCGCTGCGTGCCGAGTACCGCGAGATCTTCCTCGGCGCCGCCGCGATCTGCCTCCTGGGCGCCCTCGCCGCCCTCGGCATGCGGGCCCGCCGCGACCCGGCCACCTCCCCCGCCGCACCCGTCCCCGCCCCTGCGGAGCCGGTCCTCGACACCGTGTGACCCTCACCCGCCGTGCTCCCCGCGCTACGGGCAAAGGAAGGGCACCTTCTTGACGCCATGCGTTGTAGAAGGTGCCCTTCTTAACTCCCGTCGGCCCGGCTCGCGGCAGAGATCGCCGTTCGGTGCCAGAAACCAAGGTCTGACCACAGGTTTCGACACCGAACAGCGATCTTGAGCAGTCGTCGGTGCCCGGTCAGGGTTTGGCGGCCTTCGCGTCGGCTTTCATCTGCTTCTTGAACTCGCGGACCTTGGCCAGCGACGCGGCGTCGCGGATGTCGGCGACCGAGCGCAGCGATCCCTCCTCGCCGTACACCCCGGCGGCCTCCCGCCACCCCTCAGGCCGCACGTCGAACTGCTTGCCCAGCAGCGCGATGAAGATCTGCGCCTTCATCTTGCCGAAGCCGGGCAGCGCCGACAGGCGCTTGAACAGGTCCTTGCCGTCCTTCGCCCCGGTCCAGATCGTGGCGACGTCACCGTCGTACTCGTCGACGATGGCGCGGGCGAGCTTCTGCGTGCGCTCGGCCATCGAACCGGGGAAGCGGTGAATCGCGAGCGGGGTCGCGTACAGCTCGGCGAACGCGGCCGGGTCGTAGTCGGCGATCTGCGCCGCGTCGAGCCGCTGCACGCCCATCCGCTCGGCGAGCCGGTACGGCCCCACGAACGCCTTCTCCAGCGGGATCTGCTGGTCGAGCAGCATGGCGGTGATCAGGGCGAGCGGGTCGTGCCGCAGCATCTCGTCGGCGGCGGGCTCCTGCGCGAGCCAGAGCTTCGTCATGACTACAGCCTGCCAGAAGCCGCACCGCCCCGGCCGCCGCACCGCGCCACCCGATCCGGGTCAGGCCGACACGGGGGCGCGGGACCACCAGGGGCGGGTGGCCAGGCCGCCGAACAGGCAGCCGAGCGCGTTGACCAGGACGTCGTCCACGCTGAACACCCGGTCCGTGACGAACAGCAGCTGGGTCACCTCGATCGCCAGCGAGCACGCCGCCCCGAGCAGCAGCAGCCGGGCGGGCGAGGCGAGGGCGGCGAACCGCACCGGCGCCCCCGCCCCCAGTGCGAAGAACACCAGCAGGTTGCCGCCCACCTGCGCGACCACCCAGGGCAGCGGCCGGGAGAAATAGGAGCCCAGGTCACTCAGCGGCACCAGGTACACCATGGTGGTGCCGGGCGGCACCTGCTGCGGGGACAGGGTCATCCACACCCAGGGCAGCGTGCCGAGCACCATCACGCCCTCGGCCAGCGACCACCGCCACGCGCGGGCCCGCGGCATGCCCGCCCGGGACCGGCGCCGGATCATTCCCGCGACGACCAGCAGGGCCAGGGGCACCAAAGCCGCTGTGGTGATCCATACGGTGTGCCAGAGCTCCCATACCTGCGCCATGCGCCGGAGGGTAGTGCACGATGTTGTGGTGCAGACGCTGCTGGAGACCGCTGACATCGATCATCTGCGTGCCGCGCTGACCCGTGCCGGGTTCACCGCCTCGGGCATCGCGGCGCGGCTGGGGCCGCAGGCGGCCGCCGACGCGGGCCGCAGCGACTTCCGCGCCGCGCTGCGGATCACCGATTCGGGTGATCCGCTGGACACCATGATCAGGCTGTTCATCTGCGGGCAGACCGAGCCGGAGTCGGCGGTGGCCGCCGCGCTGGCCCCGCTGCCGGTCGCCACGGCCCGCGCGGCCGGGCTCCTGGTGCAGGGCGAGGGCGGGCTCGCGGCGGGCGTCGACCTGGAGCCGTACGGCGACTGGTGGGTCCTGTCGGACCTGCCCGCCCAGCCGGGCCGCCAGCTTCCCGCCGACCATGTGCTCGGGGTCGGCGGCGCGTCCACGACGCTGGCCGGCGCGACCGTGCGCACGCCCGTCGGCACCGCACTCGACCTCGGCACCGGCTGCGGTGTGCAGGCGCTGCACCTGAGCACGCACGCCCGCGCGGTCACCGCCACCGACCTGTCGCCGCGCGCGCTGCGCTTCGCCGCGACGACGGCCGCGCTCAACGGCCTGAGCTGGGAGCTGCTCCAGGGCGACATGCTGGCGCCGGTCGCGGACCGCCGGTTCGACCTGGTGGTCAGCAACCCGCCGTTCGTGGTCGGGCCCGGCCTGGCCACCCACGTGTACCGCGACTCCGGCCGGGCCGGCGACGGCGTCTGCGCCGAGCTGGCCGGGGCCGCGCCGACCCTGCTGGCCGAGGGTGGCACGCTGCAGTTCCTGGCCAACTGGGTGCACGTGAAGGGCGAGGACTGGGAGGACCGCGTCGCGGGCTGGTTCGCCGGCACCGGCATGGACCTCTGGGCGATCCAGCGTGAGGTCAGCGACCCGCTGGACTACGTACGCCTGTGGCTGGCCGACGCGAGCGAGAAGCACGACGCGCAGCGGGCCGCGCAGTGGCTGGACTGGTTCGCCGCGCACGGCGTCGAGGCGATCGGCTTCGGCCTGGTCACCGCCCGCAACAGCGGCAAGACCGACCCGTCGGTGGTCTGCGAGGACCTGCGCCAGCAGGTGCAGGCGCCGCTCGGCGATCGCGTCGCGGAGTGGTTCACCCGCCGCGACTGGCTCGACGCCCACGACCGCGAGCAACTCCTCGCTGCCCGCTACCGCCGCGTCGACGGCCTCCAACTCCGCCAGGAGGCCACCATGGGCGAAGACGGCTGGATGGTCGACCGCCAGCTCCTCGCCATGCCCGAAGGCCTGCGCTGGGTCGAGGAGATCGACCCCCTCATCCTCGCCCTGGTCAGCGGCTCCAACGGCGACCTCGCCCTCCGTGACCAGATCGCCCTCCTCGCCACCGCCCACGAAGCCCCCACCGAAGCCCTCTCCGAAGCCCTCCTCCCCGTCATCGACCACCTAGTCGAACGCGGCCTCCTCCTCCCCACCCCCCTCTAGCCTGTCGATCATGAACTTATGGACGTGTTCGACGGCGTGTCGCCACCCTGCCGCCGTGATCAACTCCGGCAGGGCAGGCTAGGGGGATGCGTGCGGTGGTGCAGACGGTGAGTCGGGCCAGTGTGACCGTGGACGACGAGGTCGTCGGGGAGATCAAGGACGGGCTGCTGGTGCTGCTGGGGGTGACGCACGGCGACACCCAGGCCACCGTCGAGACGATGGCCCGCAAGGTGTACGAGTTGCGCCTGCTCGACGGCGAACGCAGCGCCTCCGACGTCGGCGCGCCGCTGCTCGTGGTCAGCCAGTTCACCCTCTACGGCGACGCCCGCAAGGGCCGCCGCCCCACCTGGCAGGCGGCCGCCCCCGCCGAGGTCGCCGAGCCGATGGTCACCGCCTTCGTCGCGGCCCTGCGCGCCCGCGGCGCCACCGTCGAAACGGGACGCTTCCGCACCCACATGCTGGTCGAATCCGTGAACGTGGGCCCGAACACCCTGATCCTCGACCTCTGACCCCACCGGACCCACCGCTCGCCCGCACCCCACCCCGGCACCGCAAGTCGATCACGGTGCCAGGGTGGCGACATGCCGTCGAACACGTCCACAAGTTCATGATCAACGCCAGAAAGGCGGGGTCAGAACAGGGGGCCCTTGCGGGCGGTGGATTGGGCTAGCCAGTCGGTCAGGAGGCCGCGCCAGTCGGTGTCGGCGATGGTGGCGGGGTCGACGGTGAATCGGCCGAAGATGTCGCGGTCGGCCAGTGGGCCGACTTTTCTGTCCAGTTCCATCACGACGTGGAGCTTGCGGTCGGTGGCGACGAAGGTGACCTCCAGGTTGCGCAGCTGGGCGGCGTACGCGGTGCCGGGCAGGAACTCGATCTCCTGGTAGAACGGCAGCGTCTGCGGCAGCCCGCGCAGGCGGCCCCGTTCGACGTCGGCCTTCACGAACTGGAAGCCGAGCTTCACCAGCGCGTCGAGGATGTGCTGCTGGGCGGGCATCGGGTCGATCTCGACCGGGTCCAGGTCGGTGCGGTCGACCTCGCGGGCCACCTCCAGCTCGGTGCGCAGCCCGACGTTCATGCCGGCCAGCGGCTGCCCGAAGGCACGGGTCAGCGGGGTCTCCAGCGGCACGTCACAGGTGATGTCGAATATCCGACGCTCCCGCGCGGCCAGCGTGAAACCCTCCACCACGCGCTGCCGGCTGATCTCCTCCGTGGACTGGTCACCGAGCAGGCCGCCCTGCACACCGACGTCGGTGACCAGCGCCAACGCGATGTATCCGATGGACACCTGGTGATCCCCGCCGGTGACCTCGACCGTGCCGCTGAGCTTGCCGCCGGGCTTGGCCCGGGCCACCTTCAACTCCGTACGCACCGACGGTCCGCCGACCCCGAACATGCGCATCAGGCGCTTCACGACCACACGTCCCTCCCCTGTCCGCCCCATGGTGGCAGATTCACGAAATCGTCTCACCGCCGTCTCACGCGCCATACACCAAGCTGTCCAGTACACAAGGCGACACGGGGAGGACAGCGATGAGCGACGAGAGCATGAACGCAGTGGCCGTACTGGACAGCGCGCCCGCCGATCTGGACGAGACCGACGAGCGGGGCGTCTCGACCGACCTCGTCCGCGCGTACCTCAACCTCATCGGCCGCACCAAGCTGCTGACCGCCGAGCAGGAGGTCTCGCTGGCGCGCCGGATCGAGGCCGGCCTGATGGCCGAGTACGTGATGGAGCGCGACGGCATCGAGCACGACCGGGACCTGGAGACGGTGATCCGCGAGGGTCACGCCGCCAAGGACCACCTGCTGGAGGCGAATCTGCGCCTGGTGGTCAGCATCGCCAAGCGCTACACCGGCCGCGGCATGGCGTTCCTGGACCTGATCCAGGAGGGCAACCTCGGCCTCATCCGCGCCGTCGAGAAGTTCGACTACACCAAGGGCTACAAGTTCTCCACGTACGCCACCTGGTGGATCCGCCAGGCCATCACCCGCGCCATGGCCGACCAGGCCCGCACCATCCGCATCCCGGTGCACATGGTGGAGCAGGTCAACCGCATGGTCCGGGTGCGCCGCGACCTGGCCACCGCGCTCGGCCGCGAGCCGTCCATCGCGCAGATCGCGGTCGCCCTGGAGATCCCGGAATACCAGGTCATCGAGCTGATCTCGTACGACCGCGAGCCGGTCAGCCTGGACCAGGCCGTCGGCGAGGACGGCGAGAGCGCGCTGGGCGACTTCGTCGCCGCGGTCGACCCGCGCGGTGACGCCGCCGACGCGCTGGCCCAGGGTCAGCTGCGCGACGAGGTCGAGATCGTGCTGTCCACCCTGTCGCAGCGCGAGCAGGCCGTGATCCGGCTGCGCTTCGGCCTGGACGACGGCCGCCAGCGCACCCTGGACGAGGTCGGCAAGGAGTTCGGCCTGTCCCGCGAGCGCATCCGCCAGATCGAGAAGACCACGCTGCTGAAGCTGCGCAGCGGCGAGCGCGCCGAGCGCCTGTCGGTGTACGCCGCCTGACGTCTGCCCCGCTGAACCGCACGGCCCCGGTCGCCTGACCGGGGCCGTGCGGCGTTAGCCTCCCCGTCGCTCAACCTTTCCGGCTCATCGCGTGTTCGGTCAGGTGAACACACGAGGGGAGAGCGATCCGATGCCCGATGACGACTTCCAGGCGTTCGTGGAGCAGCGCTACACCGCGCTGTTACGCACGGCATACCTGCTGTGCGGATCTCGCGACCGCGCCGAGGACGTGCTGCAGAACGCGCTCGCCGCGGCGCTGCCCCAATGGCGGCGGATGGAGCACCCGGAGGCCTACCTGCGCCGGGTGATGGTCAACCAGCTCGCCAACGGCTGGCGGCGGCCGATCCGCGAGATCGTCACCGCGGTCCTGCCGGACCGGGCGCGCCATGCCGGCGACGCCGTCGAGGACCGCGACGAGCTGTGGCGCGCGCTGCGCCGCCTGCCCGTGCGCATGCGCGCCGTGCTGGTGCTGCGCTACTGGGAGGACCGGTCGGAGCAGGAGACCGCGCAGATCCTCGGGGTGACCGTGGGCACGGTCAAGAGCCACTCCTCGCGCGGCCTGGCCCGGCTGCGCGAGCTGATCGAGCCGGGCCCGTCGGCCGCTCTCACCACCGCGAACGGGGGTAACTGACATGATCGAGGCACTTCGGGCGACCCTGGACCGGCACGCCGCAGAGGTGACTCCGCGGCCCGACCCGTACCCCCGGGTGGTCAGCCGGCACCGCCGGCGGCGGCGTCGCGTCACCGCCGCGATCGCGGCCGTGGCCTTGGTGTTCGTCGTCGCGCCGGGCGCCTGGCTGTTCGGCCGGCCGCAGCCCTACCTGCCGGTCGCCGGGCCGCCGCCGGCCGCGCTGCTCCCGCTGCTGAACTCCCCCACCCGCGGCAGCCTCGCCGGGGACAACGCCTACATCGAGTCGCTGCGGCAGCTGGTGGCGGAGGACGACACGAACAGCGACGGCGGATCGCGGCTGCCCGACGATCCGGGCCTGATCAAAGTGCTGTTCGTCGGTGACATCGGTGCGCGGCGTATCGCGGTGGTCGCCGGGGTGGACGGCAAGCCGCTGGTGGCGGCGTACCAGGGCAAGCCTGGAGACGGTGCCGACGAGCTGTCGCCCACCATGCTCGCCGAGCTGGAACCGGCGCTGGGCACGGGCTTCGCCATGGACAACGGCAACGCCGAGCGGACCTACCTGCTGCTCGGGCCGGTCGGCGCGGTCTACGAGACAGCGGAGACCCGCTACACCGGCACCGGGATCCAGCGGAACTGGACTCGGCTGGACGCGCCCGACGGATACGTCGGCATCGCCGACCTCGTTCGGCAGCAGCGCTTCCGGGTGCTCACCGGCGGGACCGTGCTCTACGAGACCGAGGGCGGCGCGGCGGCCGGGCCAGGAAGTACGGTCACGGTGGATCCGCAGCCCGCGGCCGGCCGGGGCAGGCCGATGCCCGCCGCCGCCACGCAGATCGCCAACAGCCTGGCCACGCTGACCAGGCTGACCGGGCCGGACGTGACGTACCGGGTGCTGTGGAGTGACGAGATCGACATGCCGGGCACCAGCACCGGTCGGGCTGCCGTCGTCACCGTGCAGGCGGTCACCGCGGACGGCGGCGGTCCGTACGCCACCGGCACGATCGACACCGGGGAGGGCTACTACCGCGACCATCCTTCGGGTTACGGCATCGCCGGCGACGTGGAACACACCCTGCTGGCCATGCGGTTGCCGTGGTACCAGGTGGAGAGCGATCGGCTGCAGATCATCGCCCCGCCCGCCGCGGTGCGGGCCGAGGTGGTCCGCGACGGTCAGACGGCCGAGGCCACGCTCGTCAACGGCGTGGGCGGGCTGACGGTGCCGCTGAACTCACAGCTCACCATCCGGGTGTACGACGCCACCGGCGCGCTGCTGGCGACGTTGGCGTACGCGGACCGCAACGAGTTCGGCTGCGACCGCTTCGACCCGGCCGCCTGCGCGACCGGTCCAGCCCCGTCCGGGACGCCGACTCCGACGTCCGCGGTCACGCCGACGGCAGTGGTCACTCCGACGGCGACCCGGTAGGACGTCGTCGGCGGCCGACCGGGGGACAGCCGTCGGAACAGGGTGCCCGGCCATGGCGCGAGCCGTGGCCGGGCACCGTCCTCGTCGGCGGTGCGAGGCGGCAGCGCCGCCTCACCGCAGCTGGCGGGGGCCGGTGTCGGGGCGGGGGGTGGCTTCGGTCAGCTCGCCGCGCGCGTGCAGCACGGACACGCCCGCGGCGTGCACCAGGACCGGGTTCAGCACCAGGTGGCGCAGGCGCGCGGTGTCGGCGGCCAGCCGGCCGAGGTCGACCAGCAGCTGCGCCAGGGCCGACGCGTCGGCGGCGGCCAGCAGCGGGGCCGCCTTCGGCGCGCGGACCAGCGCGGCGGCGTCGGTGTCGGTGAGCGGCGCGGCCCGCCAGGCCCGGTCGCCGACCAGCTCGGGCACCGGCCCGGCCAGCCCGAAACCGACCACCGGCCCGAACGCGGGGTCGTCGAAGATCTCGATCACGCAGGCCACACCGGGCGACACCATCGGCTGCACCAGCACCTCGACGCCCGCCCCGAACAGGCCCTCCAGGTCGGCGTAGGCGCGCCGGGCCTCCTCGGGCCCGCCGAGGTTGAGGCGCACCGCGCCGAGGTCGATCCGGTTCGGCCGGTCCGCGACCTTCAGCGCCACCGGGGCCGCGTACGCCGCCGTCGCCGCCGCGACCTCGTCCCCGCCGGCCGCCCGGGTGCTCGGCACGACGGTGACGCCGTACGCGTGGAGCAGGGTGTCGACGGTGGGGGCGAGCGGATCGGCGCCGGGCGGCGGGGGCGGCAGCGTGCCGGGCGGCTCGCGCAGCCAGGCAGCGCGCCGGGTCACCTGGGCGAGCGCCCGCACCGCCTCCTCGATCGAACGGTAGGACGGCACCTCGGCCGGCCCCCGCCCGGCGAGGAAGCTGGCCAGCACCGGCTTGTCCGCCTCGTGCACGGCCTTGGCCAGCGCGTCGGCGTACGGGGCCAGCAGCGCCGTCTCCGCGCTCTGGTCGGCGGCGAGCGGGCCGGTGGGCAGCGGCGGCGCGACCACCACGACCACCGCGTCGGTGTCGTCGCTGTGCAGCGCGGCGTGCACCGCGGCGGCGAACTCGTCCGGCCCGGCGGCGGGGCCGACCGCGCCCGACCGGCCGACGCGCAGCCCGGCGGCCCGGATCTCGGCCGCGGCCAGCGCCGACAGCGCGAACGCGTTGCTGACCACGCCGATCCGGTCGCCGGTCGGCAGCGGCTGCGCGGCCAGCAGCGTCGTCACGTCGAACAGCTCGCCGACGGTGCCGACCTCGATCACGCCCGAGTGCGCCCGCAGCGCCTGCATCGCGGCGTCGTCGAGGGCGGACCCGCCGTGGCCGGTGTGCCCGGCCAGCATCACGATCGGCTTGTGCCGCCCGGCGGTGCGGGCGATCCGGGCGAACTTGCGCGGGTTGCCGAAGGACTCCAGATACATCGCGACGACGTCGGTCTGCGGGTCCTCGGCCCAGAACTGCAGCAGGTCGTTGCCGGACACGTCGGCGCGGCGGCCCGCGCTGACGAAGCCGCTCATGCCCAGCCCGCGGCGTTCGGCCTCGGCCAGCAGCAGCAGGCCCAGCGTGCCGGAGTGGCAGAACAGGCTCACCCGCCCCGGTCCGGGCAGCCGCGGCACGAGCGTGGCGTTGAGGCGCACCGAGTGGTCGGCGATGCCGAGGCTGCCGGGGCCGATCACCCGCATGCCCGCGACCCGCGCCGCCCGCACCAGCTCCCGGCGCTGCGCGGGGTCCAGCTCGGTGAGCACGAGCAGCCCGTGCACCCCGGCCGCGGTCGCGTCGGCCAGCACGTCCGGCAGCGCCCCGGGCGGCGTGGCCACGACCGCGAGATCGATCGCGGGTCCGGCCTCCTCCTCGCCACGATGTGCCAGGCCGGATCCCGGCACCCACGGACGGGCCGGACCGGCCGCGGCTGTGGCACCGTCGCCGCCGTCGGCAGGCGCCGCCGTCACGGAGGGCGCCAGGTCGGCGAGCGAGCGCAGTGGCCCGTCCGGGTGGACGTGGTGGATCGGCCCGGTGAAACCCGAGGCCCGCAGGTGGGCCAGCACGGCCGCGCCGACGCCGTGGCCGGACGCGCTCGCGCCGTAGACGGCCACCGCGCTCGGGCGCAGCAGCCGGGCCACCGAACGGGCCTCGGTGCGCTGCTCGCGGTCGGCCTGCACGGCCCGGGAGCGTTCGGTGGGTGCGACCGGGAAGGTCAGCGTCACCACGCCGTCGGCGTAGCGCCGGGTCACCTCATACCCGGCGTCGGTGAACACCCGCAGCATCGCGCCGTTCTCGGGGAGCACCTCGGCCACGAACCGGGTGACGCCCGCCTCGGCGGCGGCCGCGGCCAGATGCTCCAGCAGCACCGAGCCGACGCCGCGGCCCTGGTAGGCGTCCTCGACCACGAACGCGACCTCGGCCTCGTGCGACAGCGCGCCGAGCCGCTCGTAGCGGCCCACCGCGACCAGCCGGTCGCCCGCGGCGACCACGAACGCCTCCCGGTCGAGGTGGTCGACGTTGACGAACCGGTGCAGGTCGCGGGCGGGAATCCGGGGGTACGGCGAGAAGTAGCGCAGGTAGCGGGTGCGCTCGGAGAAGCGCGAGTGCATCGCCACCACCGCGTCGGCATCCTGCGGCGTGATCTGTCGCAGGTGGACCGTGGTGCCGTCGGCCAGCAGCACATCCGCGCCGGACACGGCTCAGTCCCGCGGGTCGTGCGGATCGAGCCCGTGCAGCGGGAAGACCGCCCGGCGCGCCGCCATGATCGCCTGGTCGAGCCGGTCGCCGTCGGACCCCGGCTGCCAGGCGGTGTACGCGACGTCGCCGCCGTCGGTGAGCGTGGTCGGCACGTCCCGGCCGGGCACGCGCGCGGCGGCGAACGCCCGCCACGACTCCGGCAGCGGGGTGGCCGGGTCCAGCGGCTCGCCGGTGACCATCGCCAGCAGGTGGGTCCAGGCCCGGGGCACCACCTCGACCAGGGCGTATCCGCCTCCGCCGGTGGCCACCAGCCGCCCTTCGCACAGCTCGTCGGCCAGTGCCCGCACGGCCAGCTGGGCCGCCCGCTGCCCGTCCACGCTCAGCCGCAGGTTCGCCAGCGGGTCCAGCCGGTGCGTGTCGGCCCCGGCCTGCAGCACGACGAGCTGCGGCCGGAACGCGCGCACCACCGACGGCACCACCGCGTGGAAGGCGCGCAGCCAGCCCGCGTCGCCGGTGCCCGGCGGCAGCGGCACGTTCACCGCGCTGCCCTCGGCCTTCGGCCCGCCGGTCTCCTCGACGTACCCGGTGCCGGGGAACAGCGTCAGCGGGCCCTCGTGCAGGCTCACCGTGAGCACGCGCGGGTCGTCGTAGAAGATCTCCTGCACACCGTCGCCGTGATGCACGTCGACGTCGATGTACGCGATCCGCTCCGCGCCCTGGGCGAGCAGGTCGGCGATGGCGACGGCCGGGTCGTCGTAGACGCAGAACCCGGCCGCGCGGGCCGGCATGGCGTGGTGCAGGCCGCCGGCCACGTTCACCGCGCGCTGTGCCCGGCCCGACCACACGGCCCGGGCCGCGGCCAGCGTCGCGCCGCAGACCAGCGCCGACACCTCGTGCATGTGGTCGAAGACCGGGTTGTCCGGGGTGTTGAGGCCGTACCCGCGGAAGAACGGATCGTCCGGGGCGGCCCGCACCGCGTCCAGGTAGTCCCGGCGGTGGACCCGCAGCAGCTCGGCCTCGGTGGCCGGCTCCGGCACGACCAGCTCCACCCCGGGCCGGTCGAGCACACCCAGCGCGCGGGCCAGCGCCATGGTCAGCTCGACCCGCACCGGGTTCAGCGGGTGGTCGCCCATGTCGTAGCCGAGCAGCGCGTCGCTCCACACCACGGTCGCGGTCATGCCGCCGCCTCGCTCATGCCTTCTCCCCGCTCCGCTCGTCGGCGGCAGCGCGGATGACCATGATTCGCTCGCTCCGCTCGCTCATGCCTTCTCCCCGCTCCGCCGGCTCACGCGCGGCCGACCGGCCGGGACGGGTCGGTGATCCAGTGGCTCCAGGAGCCGACGTAGAGCGCCGCGTCGGTGCGGCCCGCGGCGTGCAGGGCCAGCACGGTGTGCGCGGCGGTCACGCCGGAGCCGCAGTATGCCCCGACCGGCCCGTCGCCGAGGTCGGCGAACACGTCGGCGAGGTCGGCCCGCAGCGTGCCGTCGGCGGCGACCAGCTCGCCGTAGGGCAGGTTGCGCGCGCCCGGGATGTGCCCGGCCACGGCGTCGACCGGCTCGGTCTCGCCCCGGAACCGCGGCGCGACGCGCGCGTCCAGCAGGACCCCGTCGGCGGCCAGCGCGGCCGCGCCGGCGGCGTCGAGCACCGGCATACCGCCCGGCACCACGGTCACGTCGCCCCGGGTGACGTCGGTCGGCTTGTCGGTCACCTCGCCACCGGCGGCGGTCCAGGCGGCGAAACCGCCGTCGAGCACGCGCACGTCGGCGTGCCCGGCCCAGCGCAGCGTCCACCAGGCGCGGGCCGCGGCCATGCCGTCACCGGCGTCGTAGACGACGACCGGCCCGCCGTCGCGCACACCCGCGGCGCGCAGCGCGCCCTCCAGCGCCTCCGGGTGCGGCAGCGGGTGGCGGCCACCCGCGCCGGGCGGCCCGCACAGGTCGCGGTCCAGGTCGACGAAGACCGCGCCCGGCAGGTGACCGGCGTAGTAGTCGTCGCGGCCGGGCGGGCCGGACAGCCGCCACCGCACGTCCAGCACGGTCGTGGGCTGCCCGGAGCAGAGCCGGTCGGCCAGCTCCGCCACAGTGATCAGTGGAGTACGCACGTTCGCCAGTCAACACCATCGGCGGGCGTGTGTCGTAGCGCACTGTCCCACCCCGCTGGGAGACTTTCGGCCATGTCCTTCCCAGGTCGCATCAGCGTGGTGACCCTCGGGGTCACCGACCTGGCCCGCTCCACCGCCTTCTACCAGGCGCTGGGCTGGCCGCTGTCCGCTCGCTCGCAGGACGACATCAGCTTCTTCCGCACCGCGGGCGCCCTGCTGGCGCTGTACTCCAGCAGCGAGCTGGCCGCCGACGCGCTGCTGCCGGCGCACGAGCCGGCCGGGTTCCGCAACGTCACCTGTGCCGTGTGTCTCGGTTCGCAGGCGGAGGTGGACGAGGCGCTCGCGACAGCCGTGGCGGCCGGTGCGACACTGCTGAAACCCGCCCAGAAGGTGGAGTGGGGCGGCTATTCGGGCTACTTCGCCGATCCGGACGGACATGCCTGGGAGGTGGCATACAACCCGTTCTGGCCGCTCAACGACGCAGGCCTGCCCGAACTGCCATGAGCGGTGCGGCCACAGGTTGATCAACCGACATACGCCGACGGGTGTCGCTGCGGTGACACGCAATAGAATCGCAGCCAGCGACTTGGAGAGGACCCGTTCAATGTCCGACCTCATTGACACTACCGAGATGTACCTGCGCACCATCCTCGAGCTCGAGGAGGAGGGCGTGCCGCCGCTGCGCGCCCGCATCGCCGAGCGTCTGCACCAGAGCGGCCCGACCGTCAGCCAGACCGTGGCCCGCATGGAGCGCGACGGTCTGCTGACCGTCGTGGAGACCGACCGTCATCTGCAGCTGTCCGAGGCCGGCCGGGCGCACGCCGTCGCCGTCATGCGCAAGCACCGCCTCGCCGAGCTGCTGCTCGTCAACGTCATCGGCATGCCCTACGAGGAGGCCCACGAAGAGGCCTGCCGGTGGGAGCACGTGATGAGCGACGCCGTGGAGAAGCGCGTCTACGACCTGCTGAACCGGCCCACCCGGTCGCCGTACGGCAACCCCATCCCCGGCCTGGACGCCCTCGACATCAAGCCCCGCGACACCGACGGCGGCGACACCCCCGAGCGCAACCTCGCCTTCCCCGGGCTCACCGGCCAGGTCGTGGTCCGCCGGATCTGCGAGAGCGTGCAGACCGACTCCGAGGTGCTGCGCCAGCTGCACGCCGCCGGCGTCGACCCGGGCGCGACGGTCACCGTCGCCCAGGAGCGCGACGGCGTCTCGATCGACCACGGCGGCGAGCCCGTCCGCCTGCCGCGTGAGGTCGCCTCGCGCGTCTTCGTCACGGCGACTTTGGCGCCCGCCGCGGTATAGCCGGCCGACAGGTTACGCAAGCCGTTCATCACCAGGTCCCGTCTGTGCCGTCGCGCAGCGGGGCCTGGTTGTTTTCGCCGCCGGTCAGACTCCGGCGCGGTCGATGTCCTTGGCCAGCTCGACGACGTCGGGCAGCAGGGCCGCCGCGTCGCCGCCCTCCGGCAGGGTGACCTTCAGCACCAGCAGCCGGGCGTTGCCGGCGAGCCAGCCGATCTCCACGTATGGCCCGCGGCCCTTGGCGGCCGGCTTGACCTGTGAGTAGGCGACCTTTCCCAGCGCCGTCACGGCGTTCGCGCCGTCGGGCAGCATCTTGTCCTTGAACACGGCGACGTCGGACTTGCTCGGCGTCACCGACACGCTCAGCTCCGGCAGCGCGGCCTCGGTCGGCCGGGCCACACACGTGCTGGTCTTCTCGTGGTTCGCCGCGCCGGCCACCGCCAGCCGCGCGTGCAGCCGCTGCTCGATGCCGGGGAAGTCCAGCAGCAGGCAGGCGCCGGTCGGCGCGGGCGGGCTGGGCGACACCACCCGCGGCGACGCCTGCTCGGGCGGCTCGTGCGCGGACGCTCCGGCACCCGAGCAGCCCGCCAGCAGCGTTCCGCTCGCCATCAGGGCCACCACTGTCGTCCGCACCGGACCAAACTAGTCGCTGTCCGGGTACGCCGAAAGTCCGCTCACGTTCGAGTGCGGTGCCTAGCCTGATGCCATGACGGGAAAAGTGGTGCATTTCGAGCTTCCGGCCGACGATGTCGAACGGGCCCGGGCCTTCTACACCGACGCGTTCGGCTGGCAGCTCGACGCCATGCCGGAGTTCGACTACATCTGGGTGCGCACCGTCGCCACGGACGACCGCGGCAACCCGGCCGAACCCGGCGCCGTCAACGGCGGCCTGACCCGGCGCGAGGCGCCAGTGACCGGGCCGGTCGTCACGGTCGAGGTCGAGGACATCGACACGGCACTCGCCAAGATCGTCTCGTGCGGCGGCCGGGTGCTCCAGGAACGCCGGTCCGTCGGCACGATGGGCTTCACCGCGTACATCGCCGACAGCGAGGGCAACACGGTCGGGCTCTGGCAGAACGCGTGACGGGGACGGGAGCGCCCGTCCCCGTCACGCGGCCGGGTCAGCCGACCTTTTCGATCTGGCCGCGGATCTGGATGAACTCGGCCTTGACCTCGTCCACGGTCTTGAAGTACCAGACCACCATGCCCAGGCTGCCCTTGTCGGCCCAGGCGCAGACGACCAGCGGCACCGCCTCGGTCTTGGCGCTGCCGCACTTGGCCTCGCCACCGAGCGGGCCCGCGTCGACCGGAGCGATCCCGGTCGCGACGACACCCGAGGTGCCCATGCCCGCGAACGCGGCGTCCAGCTCCCGGCCGGGACTCGTGATGGGCGCCGCGGCGGCGAAGACCATCACGAGGTCCTGCTTGGCCTGGTCGCCGTAGAAGCCGGCCACGGCGTTCGTCGACGACGGCAGCATCGTCTCGAAGCTGCCCTTCATGGTGTCCGTCAGCGCCTCGAGCTGCGGGTCGGTGGACTTGGCGCGGCCGGCCAGCGACGCGGGGGCGACCACGGTGATGTCCTTGGCCGCGGCCTGCGCGCTGGCCGAGGCGAGCACGTCACCGACGGTCTGCTCGATCTGGTCCGCGGTGTCCTTGAGCAGGTACCAGGCGCCGATGCCGCCACCGCAGCAGAGCAGGAGCACACCGAGCCCGATGCCGATCCAGAGGCCGGCCCGGGACTTCTTCGGGGCCGGCGGCACGGGCTGCCCCGGGTAACCGGGCTGGGCAGGATAACCCGGCTGGGCGGGATATCCGGGCTGGGCGGGGTAACCGGGCTGCTGCGGAGGGCCGGGCTGCTCCGAGGGCGGGGGTGGATACGTCATGAAGGGCTCCTGGCGTTCGGGGTCAGCGCATCGTATCGGCGCACCCCGTCATTCGGGACCCTCGGTGTCCGGCTCCGGACGCCGAGTGGCGGTGGCGGGAAAGCCGTGGCGCGGGGACCCGGCTCCGCGGGCGCGCCCGCCCCGTGCGGGGAGAAGATGGAGCCATGACCGCTACGCGACGCATCGGCAGCAACGGACCCGAGGTCAGCGCCATCGGCCTCGGCTGTATGGGAATGAGCTTCGCCTACGGGCAGCGCGACGACGCGGGGTCGGCCGCGACGCTGCGGCGTGCCCTGGACATCGGCGTCACGCACTTCGACACCGCCGACATGTACGGCTTCGGCCACAACGAGGAGCTGATCGGCCGCACCATCGGCGACCGGCGCGACGAGTACGTGCTGGCCACCAAGTTCGCCAACCGCGGCGAGACCGACGCGCAGGGCAACCTGGTCCGGCGCTGGGTCGACTCCTCGCCGCGGTGGGCCCGCGAGGCGGTGGAGGACTCGCTGCGCCGCCTGCGCACCGACCACATCGACCTGTACTACATGCACCGGCGCAGCCCCGACGTGCCGATCCAGGAGACGGTCGCGGCGATGGCCGAGTTCGTCAAGGAGGGCAAGGTCGGCTACCTGGGCCTGTCCGAGGTCAGCCCCGCGACGCTGCGGGCCGCGCATGCCGTGCACCCGATCACCGCGGTGCAGATGGAGTACTCCCTGTTCACCCGGTTCGTCGAGGACGAGATGCTGGCGACCTGCCGCGAGCTCGGGGTGGGGCTGGTGGCGTACTCCCCGGTGGGCCGCGGCTGGCTCACCGGCAAGATCACCTCGCCGGCGGATCTGGCCGCCGACGACTTCCGGCGCACCGTGCCGCGCTTCGCCGAGGAGAACTTCGCCCACAACATGGCCCTGGTGCAGGCCGTCCGCGAGGTCGCCGACGAGCTCGGCGCGACACCCGCCCAGGCCGCCCTGGCCTGGCTGCTGGCCCAGGGCGACGACGTCCTCCCGATCCCCGGCACCAAGCGCGTGCCCTACCTCGAGGAGAACATGGCCGCCGCGGACCTCGTCCTCACCGCCGACCAGCTCCGCCGCCTCACCGAGGCCGTCCCACCCGGCGCCGTGGCCGGCGAACGCTACGCCCCCTCCGGCATGTCCACCGTCAACCAGTGACAAAGGAAGGGCACCTTCTTAACGCTATGCGTAGAGGAAGGTGCCCTTCTTAACAGTGCCCCGGTGGTGACCAGGCGTGGCCGGCCTGGCGATCGCTGTTTCGTGTCATGATCCGCGCCCTGACCCGACTTTCCGACACGAGACAGCGATCACGACCAGTCAGCCGGTGCGGGCCAGGCCCGCGACCGCCGCCAGCATCAGCACCGCTCCGGCAGCGGCCGCCAGGGTGAACCGCTCGCCCAGCAGCCCGACCGCGATCAGCACGCCCGCCACCGGCTCCACCAGGGTCACCACGGCGGTCACCGTCGCCGGAACCACCGCCACCCCGGCGAAGAACAGCCGGTACGCCAGCGCCGTCGGCACCGCCCCGAGGTACAGCAGCCAGCCGGCCGTGTCCGCGAGCCCGCCCGCCGACGGCGCGCCCGGACCGCCCACCGACGGCAGCAGCCCCTCCGCCACCGCTAACGGCAGCAGGCAGGCCGCCGCCACCGCGAACGAGGCGACCGTGGCCCCGGACAGGTCACCCCCTACCCGCCGCGAGTAGATCGTCACCACCGCGTACCCGGCCGCCGACAGCAGCCCGAACGCCACCCCGAGCACCGGCGCGGCCCCGGCCTGCCCACCGCCGCCCACCAGCAGCACCAGCCCCGCCAGCCCCACCGCCACCGCGGCGACCCGGCCCGCGGTCAGCGCCTCGCCGAGCACCCGACGAGCCGCGAGCGCGATCACCACAGGGCAGGCCCCGAGCGTGACCACGGTGCCGACGGCCAGCCCGGCGTACGCGATCGAGCCGTAGTAGGCCGTCTGGTACACCGCCAGCCCGGCCCCGAGGACCAGCGCGTCACGCCACCGCGCACCGAGCCGCTCGCCCACGGCCAGGTGCAGCACCGCCAGCACGGCGATGCCGAGCACCAGCCGCCAGAAGGACACCGCGACCGGCCCGAGGCCACTGGTGCGGTAGAGGACCGCGGCGACCGCGCCGCCGGTGCCCCAGGCGGTCGCCGCGACCGCCACGTAGCACATGCCGCGCCCGTACGACGCGGACCGGCCCGCGCGCGACGGCGCGAGCCCTGAAACGGACTCCATCTTCCCTTGTCTCCACTGCTCGATGGCCGACGATTCCGCGTACGCGGACGGGCCACCGGACGCACGGCCGAGCCGTCACGTCAGTGGTGCGACGCCGTCCGCCCTCAGGCGACCGGCGGGGAGATGATCGAGTGAGCCATGGCCGCGATGCTAACCGGGGAATGCGCAGGCCATCCAGCGAGTTGTCCGATGCGTGGGAATCCTGGAGGAGTACGAGCGCGGAAGGCTGTTCTTCGACTACGGCGACTACATCACGGCTGCCCAGATCCTGGGACCCGTGGTGGACGAGGCGCCGGACGACGTGGCGCCCCGGCTGCTGCTGGCGCGCGCCTATTACCACTCGGCCCAGCTGCACAAGGCCGAGGAGCAGCTGCGCCGGGTGCTCGACCACGACCCCGCCGAGCACTACGCCCACCTCATGCTGGGCCGCTGCCTGCAGCGGCAGAGCCGCCACGACGAGGCCCGGCCGCACCTGCGCATCGCCGACGCGATGGGGGCCTGAGCCCGACGGACACGCGGCACCGGGGCTGGACGCCGTTGCCCTGTCCAGCCCCGGTGCCGCGGCCGGGCCGAACCGCCGGCCGGGTCGCGGAACTCGACCGTGCTGCGGTGCGTTCGTCAATCGATGCCAGGATGGCCTGATGGCTGGCGACAACGCGGTGCGCAGACTTGATCTCGGCTACTTCATCCGGCCCGCCGAGGAGGCGGGCGGTCCACACCCGAGGGTCGAGGCCGTGCTGGCCTACCTGGTGGACAGCGCGGACGGGCTGATCCTGTTCGACACCGGCCTGGGCCGGGGCGACGACGAGACCGAGGCCCATTACCGGCCGCACCGCCGCCCGCTGCCGCAGGCCCTGGCCGATCACGGCGTACGCCTCGACGACATCGCCCTGGTCGTCAACTGCCACCTGCACTTCGACCACTGCGGCGGCAACCCGCTGCTGCCCGGCCGCCCCGTGTTCACCCAGCGGACCGAGCTGGCGACCGCGCGGGCCGGCGACTACACCTTCGACCACCTGGTCGACTTCCCCGGCGTCGACTACCGCGAACTCGACGGCGCGGCCGAGATCAGCCCCGGCGTCCGGATCGTCCCGACGCCCGGCCACACCGCCGGACACCAGAGCCTGGTGGTACGCGGTCCCGACGGCGTCACGACCGTGCTGGCCGGGCAGGCCTACGACCTGGCCACCGACTTCAGCTGCGCCCAGCTCGCCCGCCGGGCCGCCGCCGACGGCGCCGCCGACCCGCTCCCGCCGTACCACCCCTGGCTGGACCGCCTCACCACACTCGACCCGCAGCGCGTCCTCTTCGCCCACGACCCCGCGGTCTGGCAAGCCTGACCCACCCCGCCGCCTGGGCTTGCAATTTCGGGGAAACTGCATGAATGGCGACCAGGATTCGCGCGGTTTCCCTGAAACTGCGGGCCGGGGATCATCAGGTGAGCGCGGCGACCAGCACGTCGTTGAGGACGGCGGTGGTGGTCGTCTCGGAGTTGCTGAGGATCACGATGCGGAGGTTCGAGGACGGTACGCAGGCGTCGTAGGTGCGGAAGCCGCTGTTGCCGCCGGAGTGGTGGAACCAGTCGCGGCCGTCGACGGTCCCGACGAGCCAGCCGTAGCCATAGCCGCGGGAGTCCGGGCGGCTGCCGGTCGGGGCCTGCTCGGACAGCATCAGCCCGAGGTGGTGCTCGTCGAGCAGTCGCCCGGCCCGCAATCCGTCGATCCAGCGAACCACATCGCCGGTGGTGGACCACAGATCGCCCGCGCCCATGCCCACCACGTCAAGCTCGTACGACGGCGTCGGCAGGCCGTCCTCGCCAAGCCCGATGGCGAGGTCCGCCCGGTCCCCCGGCTCGCCCGCGAGGGTGTCCGCGAGCCCGAGCGGCCCGAAGATGTCGCGGTCCAGCAGCTCCCGGTACGGCGTGTCCGCGACCCGCTCCGCCACGTGCGCCAGCAGTACATACCCGGGGCTGCTGTAGTGCCAGCCGCCGCCGGGCGCGAACAGCGGCGGCACCTCGTGGAACGTCTTGAGTAGCTGGTCCAGCGGCTGCCACCGGAACAGGTCGATCATCGGGTACTCGTCCCAGTGCCCCAGCCCTGACGAGTGCGCCAGCAGGTGGTGCAGCGTGATGTCCTGCCACGACGGCGGGCAGCCGCCGATCCACCGCCCGACGGGGTCGGACAGGCGCAGCCGTCCGCGCTGGGCCTGCAGCAGCACGGCGGCGGCGGTGAACTGCTTGCTCACCGAGGCGAGCTGGAAACGGGTGCGCGCGGTGACGCCGGGGCTGGTGACGTCCGCGACCACGTCGTCACCCTTCATGATCAGCACCGCGCCGGAGATCTCGGGGAGGGTCGGCATCCACCGACCCTACGACCGGCCGATCATCCCCGCCGCCCCGGAAAACGGGGAACGGGACCGGGCGCAGCGCCCGATCCCGTTCTCACGTCACGTCACCGGCGGCACATGCCGCCAGGGGTGCTCAGCTGCAGCCGCTGGTCGAGCCGCAGCCCTCGCAGACGTAGCAGCTGCCCGCGGGCCGCATCTTGGTGCCGCAGGTGTAGCACAGCGGCGCGTCCGACGCCTTGCCCGTGATGGACTCCAGCACCTCGGTCGAGGAGCCGACCCGCACCGGGGCGGCCGGGATCACGGCCGACGAGGCGGCCGGGGCTGCCTGCGGCACGTACTCGGTGCCCTCCTCCTCGGCCCGCAGCCGCGCGGCGCGCTCGGCGGCGGTGAAGACACCCAGCTCGGCCCGCTGCTCGTAGGGCAGGAAGTCGAGCGCCAGGCGGCGGAAGATGTAGTCCATCACCGAGTTCGACAGGCGGATGTCCGGGTCGTCGGTCATGCCGGCGGGCTCGAACTTCATGTTCATGAACTTCTCGACGTACGTCTGCAGCGGCACGCCGTACTGCAGCGCGACCGAGACGGCGATCGAGAACGCGTCCATGACACCGGCCAGGGTCGAGCCCTGCTTGCCCAGCTTGAGGAAGACCTCGCCGAGGCCGTCGTCGGGGTACGACGAGGCGGTCAGGTAGCCCTCGGCCTCGCCGACGGTGAAGGAGACCGTCTGCGACGGGCGCTTCTTCGGCAGGCGCTTGCGCACCGGGCGGTACTCGATGACCTTCTCCACCACGGGGGCGGACACCGGGGCGACGGCCGCGGCGGGCTCCTTGTCCTTCTTGGAGACCGACAGCGGCTGGCCGACCTTGCAGTTGTCCCGGTAGATGGCCAGCGCCTTGAGGCCCAGGCGCCAACCGTCGAAGTACATCTGCTCGACCTCTTCGACCGTCGCCGACTCCGGCATGTTGACGGTCTTGCTGATCGCGCCGGAGATGAACGGCTGCACCGCGGCCATCATCAGCACGTGGCCCATGGGCGCGATCGAGCGCTCGCCCATCGCGCAGTCGAACACCGCGTAGTGCTCCGGCTTGAGGCCGGGGGCGTCGACGACGTGGCCGTGCTCGGCGATGAACTCGGTGATCGCCTCGACCTGCTCCTCCTGGTAGCCCAGGTTGCGCAGGGCGCGTGGCACGGTCTGGTTGACGATCTGCATCGAGCCGCCGCCGACCAGCTTCTTGAACTTGACCAGCGCCAGGTCCGGCTCGACGCCGGTGGTGTCGCAGTCCATCATGAAGCCGATGGTGCCGGTGGGCGCGAGCACGCTGGCCTGGGAGTTGCGCCAGCCCTGCTTCTCACCGAGGGCGTTGCCGGCCTTCCACTGCTTCTGCGCCTCCTTGGCCACCAGGGTCGCGACCGGACCCTGCGGCTTGAGGGCGTCCGCGGCGGCGGCGTGCTTGCGCATGACCCGCTGGTGCGGGGTGGCGTTGCGGGCGTAGCCGTCGTACGCGCCGACGACGCCGGCCAGCTCGGCCGAGCGGCGGTAGGCCACACCGGTCATCAGCGCGGTGATCGCGGCGGACAGCTGCCGGCCGGACTCGGAGTCGTACGGCAGGCCCGACGCCATCAGCAGCGCGCCGAGGTTGGCGTAGCCGATGCCGAGCTGCCGGTACGCCCGGGTGTTCTCGGTGATCTTCTGGGTCGGGAAGTCCGCGAAGCAGATGGAGATGTCCATCGCGGTGATCACGAACTCGACCGACTTCGAGAACCGCGCCACGTCGAACGAGCCGTCCGTGCCGAGGAACTTGAGCAGGTTCAGCGACGCCAGGTTGCAGGACGTGTCGTCCAGGTGCAGGTACTCCGAGCACGGGTTGCTGGCCGTGATGCGGCCGGTCTCCGAGCAGGTGTGCCAGTCGTTGATGGTGTCGTCGTACTGGATGCCGGGGTCGGCGCAGGCCCACGCGGCCTCGGCCATCTTGCGGAACAGGCCCTTGGCGTCGACGGTGTCGATGACCCGGCCGTCGAGGCGGCCCAGCAGGTCGAAGCCCTTGCCCTCCTCGACCGCGGTCATGAACTCGTCGGAGACGCGCACCGAGTTGTTGGCGTTCTGGTACTGCACGCTGACGATGTCGCGGCCGCCCAGGTCCATGTCGAAGCCCGCGTCGCGCAGCGCGCGGATCTTGTCCTCCTCGCGCGCCTTGGTCGCGATGAACTCCTCGATGTCCGGGTGGTCCACGTCGAGGATGACCATCTTGGCCGCGCGGCGGGTGGCGCCGCCGGACTTGATGGTGCCGGCCGAGGCGTCGGCGCCGCGCATGAAGCTGACCGGGCCGGAGGCCGTGCCGCCCGAGGAGAGCAGCTCCTTGCTGGCGCGGATGCGGGAGAGGTTGACGCCGGAACCCGAGCCGCCCTTGAAGATCAGGCCCTCTTCCTTGTACCAGTCCATGATGGAGTCGACCGAGTCGTCCACGGACAGGATGAAGCAGGCGCTGACCTGCTGCGGGCTGGCGGTGCCCACGTTGAACCAGACCGGCGAGTTGAAGCTGAACACCTGGTGCACCAGCATCCAGATCAGCTCGTGCTCGAACAGCTCGGCGTCGGCGGCGGTGGCGAAGTAGCCGTGCTTCTCACCGGCGGCCCGGTAGGTCTTGGCGACCCGGTCCACCAGCTGCTTGAGGCTCCACTCCCGCTCCGGGGTGTCCACCGCGCCGCGGAAGTACTTGGTCGTCACGATGTTGGTCGCGTTGACGCTCCAGAAGTCGGGGAACTCGACCCCCCGCTGCTCGAAGTTGATCGAGCCGTCACGCCAGTTCGTCATGACGACGTCCCGGCGCTCCCAGGCGATCTCGTCGTACGGGTGGACGCCCTCGGTCGTCCACACCCGCTCGATCTTCAGACCTCCGGCGTTCGCCCGCGTGCGCTTCGCGCTCGCCGTGGCGTTCTCCCCCATCGTCAGCCCCCTCAGGTTTCTCTCTAAACAACAAACAACTGCACGTTCTGATGCCGAGACTCAGCTCGCGGCGTGACCGGCCGGCATCGCGCCGTCGGCCGCCTCCGCGGCGAGTTCGGCTGGCTCTTGCCCAACCGCGCGGGTTTTAACCGCGGCACGCAGTGCCTCGATCTCCCGGATGAAGTCCTCGGCGGACTGGAAGTCCTGGTACACGCTGGCGAAGCGCAGGTAGGCCACCTCGTCCAGGTCGCGCAGCGGCCCGAGGATGGCCAGCCCGACCTCCCCGCTGGGCACCTCCGCCGCCCCCCGCGCGCGGACCGCCTCCTCCACCCGCTGCGCCAGCAGCGCGATGGCGTCCTCGTCGACCGGACGGCCCTGGCAGGCCTTGCGCACGCCGCCCATGATCTTCGAGCGGCTGAACGGCTCGGTCACGCCGCTCCGCTTGACCACGGCCAGCACCGACTCCTCGACCGTGGTGAACCGCTTGCCACACTCGGGGCAGTGCCGCCGGCGGCGGATGAGCTGGCCGTCGTCGGCCTCGCGGGAGTCCACCACGCGGGAGTCCGGGTGCCTGCAGTACGGGCATCGCATCGCTGTCACCTCCCACGTCGTCTGTCGTCTCGGGCGGCGTCCCGACCCGCATTCCGGGCACGGCACCGCCGGCGTCCGCGTCGTCGCGGGCGCCCGGGGGTGGGTGCGGATGCGGGGGTACGGCCATACCCCCAGATCGGGCTCTTACCCCAATCTATGGGCGGTCGGCTCGGTGCCACCACAAGATGTTGGGGTTGAACCTATGCCTCAACCGACGCGTAGGCAAGTTGAAACGCCCTTGCGAGTGGCGTGTCGCGGACAACAACACGTACCGTCACCCACTCGTGAAACATGCGTGACACCGTCGACAGAGTCGTACAGATGTTTGAAACTGACATCATGTCGCATTAGTGTGTCCGGTGAGAGTCGCTGTTCGCTGTCACTATCCACCGGAGGTCCGACATGTCCCCCACTGAGCGAGCGTCCCGGCCCGGCCGGCCGCCCGCGGCGCCTGCCGGCGCGGGGCCTCTGCGCGCGGTCTCCGCGACCAGCGCCTCCCCCGCCGACCTTCAGTCGACCGACCTGAGCAGCCGCCAGAAGCGCATCCTCGCGGTCATCCGCGAGTGGGTGGAGCAGCACGGCTACCCGCCGACCGTGCGCGAGATCGGCGAGGCCGTCGGCCTGGTCTCCCCGTCCTCGGTCGCTTACCAGCTCAAGGAGCTGGAGCGGAAGGGCTTCCTGCGCCGCGACCCGTCGCGCCCGCGCGCGGTGGACGTGCGCACCCCGGTCGACCCCGACGAGGAGGCCGCCGCCCTGCTGGCCCAGCCCACCCCGGTGTACGTGCCGCTGCTCGGCCGCATCGCGGCCGGTGGGCCGATCCTGGCCGAGGAATCGATCGAGGAGGTGCTGCCGCTGCCGCGT
This sequence comes from Catellatospora chokoriensis, assembly GCF_011297315.1. Taxonomy (NCBI): domain Bacteria; kingdom Bacillati; phylum Actinomycetota; class Actinomycetes; order Micromonosporales; family Micromonosporaceae; genus Catellatospora; species Catellatospora chokoriensis. Next base: position 17,963 of record NZ_JAAOTI010000002.1, on the reverse strand, counting down.
GAGCTGGTCGGCCAGGGCACGCTCTTCTCGCTCCAGGTCAAGGGCGACTCGATGATCGAGGCCGCGATCTGCGACGGCGACCTGGTCGTGGTGCGCCAGCAGCCCAACGCCGAGAACGGCGACATCGTCGCCGCGATGATCGACGGCGAGGCCACGGTCAAGGTCTACCGGCTGCGCGAGGGCCACGTGCTGCTGATGCCGCGCAACCCGGCATACGACCCGATCCCCGGCGACGCCGCGGTGATCCTCGGCAAGGTCGTCTTCGTGATGCGCCGCGTCTGAGCCCGCATACGGCAGCGGCCCGCCCCCGACCGGGGACGGGCCGCTTTCCGTATGCGGTCAGCGGTACTGCTCGTAGCCCTGCTGGTTCGGCTGGCCGCCGTCGGGCTGGTAGTAGGCGGGCTCGGGCCGGTAGACGCCGTCACCGGGCGCCTGGCCGTACTGCTGGCCCTGGTACTGCTGGGGGCCGCCGTACTGCTGGCCGTAGCCGGGTTGCTGGCCGTAGCCGGGGTCGTAGCCCTGCTGGCCGCCCTCGTAGCCGTTGCCCGCGTACACCTGCGCGCCGCCGTAGCCGGGGTCGTAGCCGCCCGGCTGGCCGCCGTACTGCTGGCCGTGGCCCGGGTCGTAGCCGCCGCCCTGCTCGGCGTAGTAGCCGGACTGGTAGCCGCCACCGCCGACGCCGACCGGCGCCAGCATCGTGGTGGCCGAGTTGTCGACCGGCTCGGAACCGTCGTCGACATCGTCGTCCTTGCGGCCCCTGCGCTTGCGGCCCTTGACCACGCCGAGCACGCCGAGCACCACCAGCAGCACCCCGACCACGCCGACCGCGGCCAGCGCCGTGTAGAGCTGGTCGATGTCGCTGAAGAGGCTGAGGTACCAGGCCTTGCCTGCCTTCTCGGGGCCCTTGACCGGGGCCTGCTCGACGAACTCCTTCACCGACGGGGTGTAGCTCAGCATCGTCGGCGTCTGCGCGTCCGCGATCGCGGTGCGGGTCTGCTCGGTCTCCGAGACGGTGATGAACTTGCCGTCGGGACCGTAGGTGATGGCCTCGCCGAACGGCTCCTCCGGCAGGTGCGTGACCCGCGGCTTGTCCTTGGTCAGCGCACCGACGATGTCGTCGCCCGTGATGTCCCACTCGAACGCGTCGGCGTAGGTCCGCAGCACCACCTTGGCGCCGTCGTCGCTCTTGGCGGCGCCGGTGACCTGCCGGCGGCCCAGACCGCCCATCGGGTTGGCGGTCTCCGTGCGCGGCAGGGTCAGCGAGCCGAGCTCCTTCATCGGCGTCGGGTCACCGTTCTCGACCAGCGGCCCGGTGGGCGCGAAGAGGTAGGTCTTGCCCTCGGCCGCGGTGAAGTCCCAGTCCTTGGTGACCAGGATCGGGTTGCCCTTGCTGTCGATGATCAGCGCTTCGGAGTCGAACTTCTTCGCCGGGTAGGACAACCGGTACGGACCGCTCGGCTTCCCGTTGACGAACTTCCACAGCGCGACCCGGGAGCGCTCGTGGGTGACGGTGAAGTTCTCCTGGTTGATGTGCGAGTCGCCGGTGTCGGCGACCCAGATCACACCGTCCGGGCCCACCGCGACGTCCTCGGGGTCGAGCGCGCCGTCACCCTTGTACTTGTACGAATTCGTCACCTTGCAGGCGGCATTCAGCTTGAACAGCTTCATGTTCGCCTTGACGTCGTTGCTGTCGTTGATCGCGTAGTAGCCGGTGCCCACCGCGACCAGGCCCGAGAGCTCGGTCAGGCCGGGGGTGTTTTTCGTCGGGCCTGTGACGGTGCAGACCTTCGTGCCCGGCACGGCGTTCTGGGCCGCACCGCTCGGAGCCGGGCTGGGCGCGGCCCCCGCGGGGGCGGCGAGCAACCCGACTCCGAGCGCGGCCGCGAAAAAGGCCGCACCTGTCTTCACCAGGAATCCCGTAAACCGCATCCGGACAGTTTGCCACGAGAGAGCACGGTCACGTGTAACGCGATTAATACGTCACGATGCGTCGGTAACCCAGTCACCATCAGTGATGGCATAAACGCCCAGCTCAGCGGCCAGCTCCCGGTCCACACGGACCCTGAGCTGGGTCCCGGCGGCGGTGTGTCCCGACGCCAGCACCTCACCCCTGCGGTGGACCTTGGCCACCAGATCGCCCCGGTCGTACGGGACGCGGGCGAGCACCTCCACCGCCGGCACCGGCAGCCGCGACTCGATGATCTCGCGCAGCTCCTCGATGCCCTCACCGGTGCGGGCCGACACGAACACCGCGTCGGGCCACTCCCGCTTGAGCCGCAGCAGCATCTCCTGCGGCGCGGCGTCGGCCTTGTTGACCACCAGCAGCTCGGGCAGGCGGTCCGCGCCGACCTCGGCCAGCACCTCGCGCACCGCGCGCACCTGCTCCTCGGGGTCCGGGTGGGCCCCGTCGACCACGTGCACCACCAGGTCCGCGTACGCGACCTCCTCCAGCGTGGAGCGGAACGCCTCGACCAGCTGGTGCGGCAGGTGCCGCACGAAACCGACCGTGTCCGACAGGGTGTACACCCGGCCGTCGCGCGCCTCGGTGCGGCGGGTCGCCGTGTCCAGGGTCGCGAACAGCGCGTCCTCGACCAGCACCCCGGCTCCGGTGAGCCGGTTGAGCAGGCTGGACTTGCCCGCGTTGGTGTAGCCGGCGATGGCCACCGACGGCACCGTGTTGCGGCGCCGTCCGGCACGCTTGGTGTCGCGGATGACGCCCATCGCGGTGATCTCGCGCTTGAGCTTGGCGATCCGGGTGCGGATGCGCCTGCGGTCGGTCTCCAGCTTCGTCTCACCGGGACCGCGCAGACCCACGCCGCCGCCCGCGCCGCCGCCGCGACCGGAACCACCGGTCTGCCGCGACAGGGCCTCGCCCCAGCCTCGCAGGCGCGGCACCAGGTACTGCAGCTGCGCCAGCTCGACCTGGGCCTTGCCCTCCTTGCTCTTGGCGTGCTGGGCGAAGATGTCCAGGATCAGCGCGGTCCGGTCGACCACCTTGACCTTGATCTTCTGCTCCAGGTTGCGCAACTGGCTCGGGGACAGCTCGCCGTCGCAGATCACGGTGTCCGCGCCGGTCGACTCCACCGCCGCCTTCAGCTCGTCCACCTTGCCGCGGCCGATGAATGTCGCGGCGTCAGGCTGGCTGCGCCGCTGGATCAGGCCTTCGAGCACCTGCGAGCCGGCGGTCTCCGCGAGCGCGGCGAGCTCCGTCAGGGAGTTCTCCGCGTCCACGACGGTGCCGGAGGTCCAGACGCCCACCAGCACCACCCGTTCCAGCCGCAGCTGCCGGTATTCGACCTCGGTGACGTCGGCGAGCTCGGTGGAGAGCCCGGCCACCCGGCGCAGCGAATGCCGCTCCGAGAGTTCAAGGTCACCGGTGGTCTCTTCGGCCACCAGGGTGTCGGGGAAAGTAGGCAAATCTGCTCCTTCGTCTCTCGATCTGTCGGCTTCAAGGTTGGCACGGATGTACCCGGAACGCACCTGTGTTACCCGTGCCGAACCGGCGAACGTTGTCAGGGGTTACCCGGGGGTTCAGCAGGCGGTGGCGGAGTCGCGCCCACGGAGTGGGAAAATGAAACCGACTGACTCCACGAAAGGCGACATCGTGCCCACTACCCGCCTGCCCAGCGCCGGATACTCCATCACCGTACGCGTGGCGGTGATCGCCGACTCCTCGGCGATCGGCCGGCTCACCATGGCCGTGGGCGAGGCGGGCGCCATCGTCACCGCGGTCGACGTGGTCGACTCGGACCACCTGCGCGTGGTCGCCGACGTGACCTGCGACACCGCCGACAGCGCCCACGCCGACCAGGTCGTCAAGGCCCTGGAGGCGATGGACGGCGTCGAGGTCCGCAAGGTCTCCGACCGCACCTTCCTGCTGCACCTCGGCGGCAAGATCGAGGTCACCTCCAAGGTCAACCTCAAGACGCGTGACGAGCTGTCCCGGGCGTACACCCCCGGGGTGGCCCGGGTCTGCCAGGCCATCGCCGACAACCCCGAGGACGCCCGGCGGCTGACCATCAAGCGCAACACCGTCGCGGTGGTCACCGACGGCTCGGCCGTGCTCGGCCTGGGCAACCTGGGCCCGGCCGCCGCGCTGCCGGTCATGGAGGGCAAGGCGGCCCTGTTCAAGCGCTTCGGCGGAGTCGACGCCTGGCCGGTCTGCCTGGACACCCAGGACACCGAGGAGATCATCAAGATCGTCAAGGCGATCGCGCCGGTCTACGGCGGCATCAACCTGGAGGACATCGCCGCGCCGCGCTGCTTCGAGATCGAGGCCCGGCTGCGCGAGATGCTCGACATCCCGGTCTTCCACGACGACCAGCACGGCACCGCGATCTGCGTGCTGGCCGCGCTGACCAACGCGCTGCGCGTGGTCGGCAAGAAGCTCGCCGACGTCAAGGTGGTCGTCTCCGGCGCGGGCGCCGCCGGCACCGCGATCATGAAGCTCCTGCTGCGGCAGGGCGTCGGCGACGTCATCGCGTACGACCGCCGCGGCGCGCTGCACCGCGACATGGCCGGCCTCGGCCCGGACTGGCAGTGGCTGGTCGACAACACCAACAAGGACAACTACTCCGGCGACCTGCCCGGCGCGATCGTCGGCGCGGACGTCTTCATCGGGGTCAGCGCGCCCAACCTGCTGGTCGGCGACGACATCGCCCGGATGGCCCCGAACGCGATCGTGTTCGCGCTGGCCAACCCCGACCCGGAGGTCGACCCGCGGGAGGCCCGCAAGCACGCCGCCGTGGTCGCCACCGGCCGCTCCGACCAGCCCAACCAGATCAACAACGTGCTGGCCTTCCCCGGCGTGTTCCGCGGCATGCTCGACGCGCAGGCCAAGGAGTTCACCGAGGAGATGGCACTGGCCGCCGCCATGGCGATCGCCGACGTCGTCGGCGAGGAGAAGCTCAACCCGAGCGTCATCGTCCCCAGCGTCTTCGACGCCCGCGTGGCCCCCGCCGTCGCCGCCGCCGTCCGCGCCGTCGCCCAGCAGTCGACCACGTCCGTCCTCGACGCCGACCCCGCCCCCATCCCGGAGGCGTGACCGGTCCCGGCCCTCACCAAGGTCATTCGACTTGCCTGGCAGGTGGGCGTATCTTGACCCGCCTTTTCGCCCACTTGCCAGGCAAGTCCAGCGATCAGGCGCGCCGCGCCGCGCCGCACCCTGCCGTGCCGTGCGGGCGCGGCGCGGGAGTGGTCAGGGGCGGCGGGCCAGGGTCGTGGGGTCGAGTTCGCCGGTGAAGGTGAGGACGGCGGGGCCGGCCAGCCAGGAGGTGCGGGCGTCGCGGGTGACCTCCAGCCGGCCGCCGGGGACGTCGACGGTGACCGTGCCGGTGTCGCGGCCGCTGGTGTGCAGGGCGGCCACGCCGACGGCGGTCGCGCCGGTGCCGCAGGACATGGTCTCGCCGGAGCCGCGCTCGTACACCCGCATGCGCCGGTGGTTCTCGGCGAGCTTGACCGAGAACTCCACGTTGACCCCCGCCGGGAACAGCACCGGGTCGGTCTCCGGGGCGCGGGACAGGTCGACGGCCTCGGCCACCTCGGCGGGCACGTCGCAGACCAGGTGCGGGTTGCCCATCGAGATCGCCAGGCCGGGGTAGCTCACCCCGTCGATCACGGCCGCCGAGTCGCCGAGCAGCGCGGGCGGGGCCATGTCGACCCGGACCAGGTCGCCCTCGACGTACGCGGTGCGCAAACCGCCCCGGGTGGACAGCGGGATCTCGTCTCCCGCCAGGCCGGTGGTGTGCAGGTAGCGGGCGAAGACGCGGACGCCGTTGCCGCACATCTCCGACAGCGAGCCGTCGGAGTTCCAATAGTCCATGAAGTAGACCGCCGCCGGGTCGGCCGAGGGCTGGACCCGCAGCACGCCGTCGCCGCCGATGCCGAAGCGCCGGTCGCACAGGGCCGCGACCAGCGCGGGCGTCAGCTCGACGGTGCCTTCGAGATCCTCGATGATCACGAAGTCATTGCCGGTGCCGTGTCCCTTGGTGAACTTCACGGCGTCTCCCTCACCATCCGCAGCGCCTGGGCCACCAGGTCGGGGGCCGCGCCGTCGAGCCAGCGTACCGAGGGGTCGCGGCGCAGCCACGAGCGCTGGCGCCGGACGAAGCGCCGTGTCCCGGTGACGGTGTCGTCGTGGGCCTGCTGCTCGGTGCACCTACCGTCAAGGTACGCCAGGACCTGCTGGTAACCGAGCGCCCGAGACGCGGTCAGGCTGCCCGCGAGCCCCGCCGGCAGCAGCCCGCGCACCTCGTCGACCAGCCCGTCGGCCCACATCTTGCCCACGCGCTGCTCGACCCGCACGTCCAGGTCGGCGCGGTCCACCGCGAGCTGGAGCACCGGGTACACCGGGACGGGGTCGGGCAGGGAGGCGGTGAACGGCTGCCCGGTGAGTTCGATCACCTCCAGCGCCCGTACGATGCGGCGCCCGTTGCTCTTCAAGATCTTGTCCGCGGCGACCGGGTCGGCCGCGTGCAGCCGCTCGTGCAGTGGCCCGGGGCCGACCTCGGCCAGCTCGGCTTCCAGCCGGGCGCGCACGTCGGGATCGGTGCCGGGGAACGAGAAATCCTCCAGCACCGCCCGCTGGTAGAGGCCCGATCCGCCGACCAGCAGCGCCACCCGGCCGCGGGCCTGGATGTCGTCGATCGCCGACCGGGCCAGCCGCTGGTACTCCGCGACGCTGGCGGGTTCGGTGACCGGCCAGATGTCGAGCAGGTGGTGCGGCACACCCTCGCGCTCGGCGACGGTGAGCTTGGCGGTGCCGATGTCCATACCGCGGTAGAACTGCATCGAATCGCAGTTGACCACCTCACCGTCGAGGGTGTGGGCTAGCGCGAGGGACAGCGCCGACTTTCCCGCGGCGGTGGGACCGACTACCGCGATCACCGTTGCGTCCGTTTTCGCACCTGTCTCGTTCACCCGCACGGGACAACCGTAATCGGATCGTGCCCTGCGCTGCGGGGCGGAGCAGGTGCGGTGTCGGCGCGGACCCCGTAAGGTCACCTTGTCCTGGGCGCGCGCCGCGCGTCCAGCCGGACCTGTGACAATGCTGAAGGAGAGACGAACTACTCTCCCCGGTGTAACGGGTCAACTGCGCTGTGGCGGCGACCTCGCACGTGATGGCGAGGTTCGGTCGGGAAGAACGAGGATGGGCACATCATGAGCGACTGGGCATCGTATGGCCGGGTGGACGCGGACGGCACGGTCTGGGTGAAGTCGGCCGCGGGCGAGCGCGCCGTCGGATCATGGCAGGCCGGAACCCCGGAAGAGGGGCTGGCGCACTTCGTCCGCCGGTACGAGGATCTCGTCACCGAGGTCGACCTGATCGAGACCCGCCTCAAGTCCGGGGCCGCGGACGCCTCGCAGACCCTGACCACCGTCAAGCGGCTGCGGGCCGGCCTGGACGAGGCACACGTCGTCGGCGACATCGACGGCCTGGCCGCCCGGCTGGACCGGCTGACCACCCTGGCCGAGGAGAAGGCGGGCGAGGCCAAGGCCGCCCGCGACGCCGCCCGGGTCGAGGCCGTGGCCCGCAAGACCGCCCTGGTCGACGAGGCGGAGAAGCTCGCCGCCGAGTCCACCAGCTGGAAGGCGACCGGCGACCGGTTCAAGGAGATCCTCGACGAGTGGAAGACCATTCGCGGGGTCGACAAGAAGACCGACGGTGACCTGTGGAAGCGGTTCTCGGTCGCCCGGGACAGCTTCACCCGCCGTCGCGGCGGCCACTTCGCCACCCTCGACGCCGCCCGCAAGCAGGCGCAGACCGCCAAGGACGACCTCGTCGCCGAGGCCGAGTCGCTGGCCGAGTCCACCGACTGGGCGGCCACCGCGGCCCGGCTCAAGGAGCTCATGGCCGACTGGAAGGCCGCGCCGCGTGCCTCCAAGGAGGCCGAGCAGAAGCTGTGGGACCGGTTCCGCGCCGCGCAGGACGCGTTCTTCACGCGCCGCAGCGAGGTCTTCTCGGCCCGTGACAACGAGCAGAAGGCCGCGCTGACCCGCCGTCAGGAGCTGCTGACCCAGGCCGAGGCCATCGACGTGGACGCCGACCCGAAGGCCGCGCAGAACCTGCTGCGCGAGATCCAGGGCCAGTGGCACGACACCGGCCGGGTCCCCCGCGAGAACGTGGCCGGTCTGGACCGCCGCATGCGCGCGGTCGAGGACAAGGTGCGCGACGCGATGGACGCCGCCTGGCGGCGCACCGAGCCGTCGGCGAACCCGCTGCTCAAGCAGATGCGCGAGCAGGTCGCCGAGGCCGAGGCGCGGCTGGAGCGGGCGCAGGCCGCCGGCGACGCCAAGCGCATCAAGGAGGCCGAGCAGGCCCTGGCCGGCAAGCGCAATTTCTTGGCCTTGGCCGAGAAATCAAGCTGATCTGCTTGGCCTTGGCCGAGAAATCAAGCTGATCTGCTTGGCCCTGGCCGAGAAATCAAGCTGACATACAGCTGAACCAAGGGGGGCGGTCGCGCGAGCGGCCGCCCCCCTTGCTGTGTACGCCATCGGCGGTGCACGATGTACCCGGAGCCAGGGCAGGCACGCATTTCCCGATCACGCACGTCCGTTGTGGATGGAGCAATCCGAAATGCGTTGGAAGACTCGCACGACCGCGGTCACCGCGGCCCTGGCCGCCGCGCTCGCCGCCGCGGCCACCGCCCTCGTGGCGATCACGTTCTCCGCCGGACCGGCCAACGCCGACACCGGCACCGGCTACCTGCGCACCAGCGGCCGCAACATCGTCGACAGCACCGGCCGCACGGTGCGCCTGACCGGCATCAACTGGTTCGGCATGGAGACCGACAACAAGACCTTCCACGGGCTGTGGGCCAACGCCCCCGCCACCTGGAAGGGCCAGCTCGACCGGATGGCGTCGCTGGGCTTCAACACCCTGCGCGTGCCGTACTCCGGGGACGCGCTCAAGGCCGGGGCGGTCGCCACCGGCATCAACGACTTCACCAACCCCGACCTGGTCGGCAACTCGCCACTGCAGATCCTCGACAAGGTGATCAATTACGCGGGCACCAAGGGCATGCGGGTCATCCTCGACCGGCACCGGCCGACCGCGGCCGGGCAGACCCCGCTCTGGTACACCGCGTCGGTCTCCGAGGCCAGCATGATCGCCGACTGGGTGATGCTGGCCCAGCGCTACGCCGGGAACTCGACGGTGATCGGGGCCGACCTGTTCAACGAACCGCACGCCGAGGGCACCGACCCGAACGCGACCGGCGCCTGCTGGGGCTGCGACGTGCAGGCCCGCGACTGGCGGCTGGCCGCGGAGCGGATCGGGAACGCGGTGCTGGCCGCCAACCCCAACTGGCTGATCTTCGTCGAGGGCGTGAGCTGCCTGTCCGGCGGCGTCGCCAACGAGTGGGACGGCATCCCCGACGACCCGATGGCCTGCGACTGGTGGGGCGGCAACCTGTCCGCCGCGATCGACAAGCCGGTGCGCCTGAACGTCGCCAACCGGCTCGTCTACTCCCCGCACGAGTACGGCATCTCCGTGTACGACCGGCAGAAGTGGTTCAACGACCCGAACTTCCCCAACAACCTGCCCGCGGTCTGGGACTTCTTCTGGGGCAAGCTCGCCAGGCAGAACGTCGCCCCGATCCTGGTCGGCGAGTTCGGCAGCACGCTGGCCAACCCGCTGGACACCCAGTGGCTGACCAAGCTGATGGGCTACATCGGCGAGAACGGGCTGTCGTTCACGTACTGGTCGTGGAACCCGAACTCCGGTGACACCGGCGGCATCGCGCTGGACGACTGGTACTCGATCAACCAGACGAAGTACAACATCCTCCAGCCGTACCTGAACCCGCCGTCGGGCAACCCGAACCCGACCACGCCGGGCCCGTCGCCGTCGGTCTCCCCGTCCCGGCCGCCGTCGCCTTCCCCGTCGGCCTCCCCCTCGCGGCCGCCGTCGCCGTCGCCCTCGGTGTCGCCGTCGGCCTCACCCTCCGCGTCGCCCAGCCCCGGCACCGAGGCCTGCACGAAGGTCGTCGTGATCACGAACTCGTGGCAGGGCGGATACCAGGCCGAGGTCCGGGTGACCAACACCGGGACCAGCGCGGTCAACCCGTGGACGGTGACCTGGAGCGTGCCGAGCGGGGTCGCGCTGACCAACGGCTGGAACGCGACCGTCACCCAGAGCGGCACCACGTTCACCGCCGCCGCGCCGACCTGGAACACGTCGCTGGCCGCGGGCGCCACGGCGACGATCGGCTTCACCGCGACCGGCCCGTCCTCACCGGCCCCGAGCAACGTCCGCCTCAACGGTGCGGTCTGCGCCTAACCGACACCCCGCCACCGACCCCGCGCGACCATCTGTTTAGGACAATGGCCGCGCGGGGCACATGGCACCTGGCGCCCTGCATCGATCCCACCGGCGATCGCCGGGATGGGCGCCAGGTCTCGCCGGCCCGACTGCGACCGCCGCACCGGGCCGGCGAGGTCCTCCCCGCCCCATTCAGAGGCCGGACAGGCGGAGGAGGAGGGATTTTACGTCGGTGGCGGCGAAGGCGTCGCGCTGGGCGGTGGGGTCCGAGCAGATCAGGATCGGGCCGTCGGCGGCGTCGGTGGGCAGGCGGCCGTGGGAGCCGCGGACGGCGCGGGCTCCGGCGTCGAGGCCGACCACGTTCATCAGGTAGCGCATCCCGGCCTTCTTGCGGAGCAGGGCGGTGGCGGCGCGGCGCTTGGCGGCGGCCGGGGCGGCCGGGTCGAAGAAGAGTTCGGCGGGGTCGTAGCCGGGCTTGCGGTGGATCTCCACCAGGCGGGCGAAGTCGGGGGCCTTGGCGTCGTCGAGCCAGTAGTAGTACGTGAACCAGGCGTCGGGCTCGGCGACCAGCACGAGTTCGCCGGAGCGCGGGTGGTCGAGCCCGTACGCGGCCTTACCCGCGTCGTCGAGCACCTGGGCCACCCCGGGCAGGTTCGCGCAGATCTTGGCGACGACGGGCCGGTCGGCGGGATCGGCCACGTAGACGTGGGCGACCTGGTGGTCGGCGACGGCGAAGGCCCGCGAGGTCCACGGGTCGAGGTATTCCATGCCGGCCTGGGTATGCACGCGCAGCAGACCCTCGGCGCGCAGCGCCCGGTTGATGTCGACCGGTCGGCGCACCGGCGTGATGCCGTACTCCGACAGGGCCACCACCGTCGCACCGCGCGCGTCCGCGGCGTCGAGCAGCGGGCCTAGCACGTCGTCGAGTTCCCGCGCGGCGACGGCGGCCTCGGGGCCGTACGGGCCGAAGCGCTGCAGGTCGTAGTCGAGGTGCGGCAGGTAGACCAGGGTCAGGTCGGGCTGGTGGGCCGACATGATGTGCCGGGCCGCGGCGGCGATCCAGCGGGTCGAGGCGATGCCCGCCCCCGGCCCCCAGAACTGGAACAGCGGAAACGTGCCCAGCTCGGCCGTGAGCGCGTCGTGCAGCTGCGGCGGGTCGGTGTAGCAGTCGGGCTCCTTGCGGCCGTCGGCGCGATACACCGGCCGCGGCGTGACGGTCCAGTCCACGTCCGCGCCCATGGCGTACCACCAGCAGACGTTGGCGACCGTGTAGCCGGGGTGGGCCTTGCGCGCCGCCTGCCACACCTTCTCGCCGCCGACCAGCGCGTGGTGCTGCCGCCACAGCAGCACCTCGCCCAGGTCGCGGAAGTACCAGCCGTTGCCGACGATGCCGTGCTGGGCCGGCATCACGCCGGTGAGCAGCGTCGACTGGGCCGAGCAGGTGACCGCGGGCAGCACCGTGCCCAGCGGGGCGGAGAAGCCGGCGTCGGCGACGGCTCGCAGCCGGGGCATGTGCTCCAGCAGGCACGAGGTCAGCCCGACGACGTCGAGCACGACCAGCGGGGTCACGGTGTCCACGGGCGGACCTCCTGCAGTTCCATCGTGCTCAGCGGTGCGGCGGGACCACTCGGCGTCAGCCCGAGCGCGGTCAGCTCGTCACGGGCGAAGGCCAGCTCCGCGGCGATGCCCGAGGCCAGCTGCGCGGAAGTGACCGGCCGCTGCGCCGGGGGCAGCACGTTCCAGGTGTACGTCTCCACGTCGACGTGGTCGCAGCCCGCGGTCGCCCCGCCGAACAGCTCCTTGAGCGCCACCCGCAGCTCGGGCAGGGTGCTGCCGAGCGGCGCGACCGGTTCGGCGTGCAGCGGCACGTGGTAGTGCACCCGCCACGGCTGCGGGGTGCGGCGCGGGCGGGGCAGCAGCCGGTCCAGGGCCTCGCCGAGATCGTCGGCGGCCTCGCCGCGCGAGCCGCGGGTCTGGTGCAGGAAGCGCGGCTCGTCGTAGCCGCGCAGCACGGCCTGCGCGGCGACCGGGTCTTCGGCGGTCAGCGCCGCGGAGACCTGCACCTTCATCACCGGCAGCCCGGCCCGGGCCAGCCGGGACAGCGCCGCGGCGGGCTCCTCCCAGGCGCAGGCCAGGTGCGCGAGGTCGAGGCATACGCCCAGCCAGTCGCCGTCCATGCCGGACCACAGCCGGGCGGCCTGCTCGGTGGTCTCCACCACGCAGCCGGGCTCGGGCTCGAACCCGACCTGCACGGTGCGCCCGGTGCGCCCGGCGATGGCGGCCAGGCCGTCTGCCAGCTCGTCCAGCACCCGGCCGGCCGTCCCGGCGCGTTCGTGGTCCCACGGTTCGCGCCAGGCCAGCGGGAGGGTGGAGATGGAGCCGCGCACCGCGTCGTCGGGCAGCAGGTCGGCCAGCACCACGGCCAGGTCCAGGGTGTAGCGCAGCCGCTCCGGGGTGGTCCAGTCCGGGTGGTAGACCGCGTGCTTGACGACCTCGGCCTGGAACGACTGGTACGGGAAGCCGTTGAGGGTGACCACCTCCAGCCCGCGGAAGTCCAGCTCACGCCGCAGCCGGCGGCGCAGGTGCGGCTCGGCGGCCAGCGCGGACGCCGCGGGCGCGGCCAGCCACAGGCCCAGCCCCAGCACGTCGGCGTCCAGCTCGCGGCGGATCGCCGTGCCGTACGTGTCGAGCTGCGCCACGATGCCGTCGAGGTCCTCGGCCGGGTGCACGTTGGTGCAGTAGCTCAGGTGCACCGTCTGCCCGTCGGCGTGGGCCAGCCGCATCAGGCGCCACCCCGCTTGATCGAGTTCCCGGCGTAGTCGGCGGGCGCGTCCGCGTCGGACAGGTCCAACCGCCCGGACTGGCCGTAGAACTCGACCGGGTTGCGCCACAGCACCCGGTCCACGTCGTCCTCGCCGAACCCGGCCGCGAGCATGGCCTCGCCGGTGCGCCGCGTGAGCAGCGGGTCGGACCGGCCCCAGTCGGCCGCCGAGTTGACCAGAATGCGCTCGGTGCCGTGGCGGCGCAGCAGCTCGACCATGCGCGGCGGCGACATCTTGGTGTCCGGGTAGATCGAGAAGCCCAGCCAGCAGCCGGTGTCGCGGACCAGTTCCACGGTCACCTCGTTGAGGTGGTCGATCGCCACCCGGCCGGGATCGATGCCGGACTCCTTCACCACGTCCAGGCTGCGCTGGGTGCCGCGGACCTTGTCCCGGTGCGGCGTGTGCACCAGCGCCGGCAGGTCGAACTCGACCGCCAGCGCGAGCTGCGCCGCGAAGGCGAGGTCCTCCAGCGGGGTCATCGAGTCGTACCCGATCTCGCCGACCGCGACCACCGCGTCCTTGTCCAGGTAGCGCGGGACCAGTTCGAGCACCTCGCGGCAGCGCGGGTCGTTGGCCTCCTTCGGGTTCAGCGCGATGGTGGCGAAGTGACGGATGCCGAACTGCCCGGCCCGGAACGGCTCCCAGCCGATCAGCGCGTCGAAGTAGTCGGCGAACGAACCGGGGCTGGTGCGCGGTTGGCCCAGCCAGAACGCCGGCTCGACCACGGCGCGCACCCCGGCGGCCGCCATCGCCTCGTAGTCGTCGGTGGTGCGTGAGGTCATGTGCACGTGCGGGTCGAAGATGCGCATCAGATCCCCTTCTCTGCTTTGAGGCGGGCCAGCAGCGCCGCCGCGTCGGCCGGCAGCTCGCGCCCGGCGGCGTGGCGCTCGTCGGCGACCCCGGCCAGCATCGCGGCGAGCTCGCTGTCGGCCCGGTGGTCGAGGTCGTCCACGCAGGACAGGGCGATGCCCATGAACACGCACTTGACCACCGCCTGCCGCCAGGCGGCCGCGTCCAGGTGCGCCGCGTACGGTCCCAGGGCCGCGGCGACCAGCCGGGTGTCGTTGGTGCGGATCGCGTCGTGCAGCAGCTCCACCGCGCTTGCGCCGACCGGCAGCAGCGGCAGCGCGCGCAGCACCGCCCGCTTCTCGGCCGCGTCGCCGTGCCGGTAGAGCGCGCGGGCCTGCACCGCCGCGCGTTCGGCGGGCAGCATGGCCAGCAGCACGGCGCGGGCCGCCTCGTCGGCGGTCCAGCCGGGCAGGACCTCGGCGCGCCCGCAGCGGCGGGCCGCGGCCGGGAACAGCCGGCTGATCACGGACGGGTCGGCGGCGACCCGGCGCAGCGCCTCGTCCAGCCAGCCGCCGTCGTCCACCCCGGCCAGCGCGGCGCGCAGCACCTCGGGCGCGGGCACCGCCCCGGCCGGGCGGCGCTGCCCCGGGGCACGCATCCCCGGCGTGGCGGCGGGCCGGTCGGTGGCGGTGCCGGACTGCCCGGCGGCGGCGCGCAGGAAGGTCAGCGAGCGTCGCGCCACGTCCGGTGCCGCGTGCGAGTGCCGGGGCAGCTCGACCCCGACCAGGCCGCGGTATCCGGCGTCGGCCAGCGCCCGCAGCACCGGCGGGAAGTCGATCTCGCCCTCGCCGAACTCCAGGTGCTCGTGCACGCCGCGGCGCATGTCCTCGATCTGCACGTTGACCAGCCACGGCGCGGCCGCCACGACGCAGTCGGCGACCGGCTCCGGCTCCAGGCAGCGGCAGTGCCCGAGATCGAGGGTCAGCCCGAACGCGCGCGGCATGCCCAGCGCCCGGTGCAGTGCCCGCCAGCCGGACAGGTCCTGCACGAACATGCCCGGCTCCGGTTCGAAGCCGACCGGCACGCCCGCCTTGGACGCCGCCTCGGTGAGCCGGGCACAGCCGTCGACCAGCCGGTCCCAGGCAAGCTGCGCGTCGACGGCCGGCGGGCGCACCCCCGACCAGCACGACACCGCCTCCGCGCCCAGGTCGGACGCGATGGACACGGCGCGCAGCAGGAAGTCCAAGCGCACCTCGCGCTCGTCGTGCAGCAGCGTCGGCGCGTGCTTGCGGCGCGGATCGAGCAGGTAACGCGCCCCCGTCTCGACCACCACGGACAGGCCGAGCTCCATCAGCCGGGTGGCCAGGCCGGAGACCCGGCGGGCCAGACCCGGGGCGTACGGGTCGAGGTGGTGGTGGTCGAGGGTGAGCGCGACGCCGTCGTAGCCGAGGTCGGCGAGCACGGCCAGCGCGTCGCCGAGACGGTGGTTGGCGAAGCCGTTGGTGCCGTACCCGAAGCGCAGGTTCATGTGGCCGAGATCCTCCGAACCAGGCGCCGGGCCAGCGGCGCGAGAGCGGCGAGGGCGAGCCCCGTTACACCTGCCCCGGTGCGGGCGGCCAGCGTGCCCTGCAACGTGGGCAGGCCGGTGATGCCCGAGCCGACGGCGGCGCGGACCCGGGCCGCGTCCGGCTGCGCGGCGGCGCGGGCCTGCGCCCGGCCGTAGTGGGTGAGATACCAGCCCGCCAGCGCCACGGGCAGCACCGCCCGCCAGCCCTGGCGGCGGCTCGCCCCGGCCGCCGTCGCCGCGACGGCGACCGTGCCCGCCAGCGTGGCCACGGGCAGCTTCGCGTCCGCGCCGGACACCTCGCGCCGCGACAGCGCCGTGACGGTGTACGTGTGCGCGGCGACGGTCAGTGCCGCGGGCACCGCCTTCGCGGCCCGGCCGGTCGACGCGCCGAGCAGCACGTCCAGGCCCCGGCAGGCCGCCATCACGGCGGGACCGGCCGCGGTGTTCTTCGCCTTCACGTCGTACGCCCACACGGTGGCGGCCAGCGGCACCGCCGTGGCCAGGCCGCGGCGGCCGCCCGCCCACGCGGCCAGCCCCACCCCGGCGGCGGTGAGCCCGGCGGCCAGGCCGAGCGCGGTCCGCGGCGACACCCGCCCGCTGGGGATCGGCCGCTCCGGCCGCTCGACGGCGTCGAGCTCCCGATCGGCCCAGTCGTTGGCCGCCATGCCCGCCCAGTACAGGCACACCGACGCCGCCGCCAGCCCCGGCGTGCGCCGGTCCAGCGTCCCAGCGGCGGCCGCGCCGGCGATCACGTCCCCCGGCACTGACAGCGCCGCCGGCGCCCGCACCAGTTCGGCGAGATCCCGGGCCACGCCCGCCCAGCCGCGACGACCACCGCGCGGGCCGTGGGCCGTCTCGGGCGTGCGGGCGGCAGGCACGGCTGAGCCGCCCGTTTCGACCCGCCCGGTGCCTGAACCGGCCCCGGACAGCGCGACACGGGTGCGCGCCGGACCGCGGGCGGTCTGTCTGCGGCCCTGGGCCAGGCGCAGGGCGCGGGCGGCGGGCAGCGCCGCGGCGCGCTGCGCCTCGGTCTGCGCGGTCACGCCAGGCCCTCGACCATCCGTACCAGCGCGTCGAACTGGGCGGTCAGCCCGTGCTCGACGTCGCCGAGCGGGTCCTTGAAGAAGAACGCCAGCTCCGGCAGCGGCCCGCTGCGCCCGGCGCGGTGCGCGGCGGCGGCGAGCCGGACCAGGTCCAGCACCAGCGGGGCGGCCAGCGCCGAGTCGCAGCCGTGCCAGCTGAACTCCAGGCGCATCGCGGTGCCGAGGAACCCGCGGAAGGTGATCAGGTCCCAGGCGGTCTTGAACTCGCCCAGGTCCTCGACGTACTCGATCCGGGTGTCGCCCTGCGGCGTGTAGCCCAGCGTCTCGGCGAGCACCCGCTGCTTGCTGGCCGCCTTGGCGGCGTTCGGCGCGGGCTGGGACAGGTTGGCCCCGTCGCCGCCGCCGAGCAGGTTGGCCCCCGACCAGCTGCGCACGTCGAGCGCCCGCATCGCGAACATGGGCGCGAGCACCGACTTGACCAGGGTCTCCCCCGTCTTGCCGTCGTGCCCGGCGTACGGCACGCCGCGCTCGTGTGCCAGCTGCGACAGCGCCGGCAGCCGGGCTCCGGTGGACGGGGTGAAGTCGACGAACGAGCACCCGGCGGTGAACGCCGCGTACGCGTACAGCGAGCTGGACGGCAGCACCGGCGTCACCCCCCGCAGGGCCTCGCGCAGCACGTCGAGCGCGGCGTGCGCCTCGTGCGGCTCGGCGGCGGGCTCGGTCGACGACACGTTGACGACCACCACCCGGCCGAGTTCGTGGCGGCGGCGGAACTCGTCGATGTCGGCCGTGATCAGCGCGGCCGTCTCGGCCTGGGTCGCGCCGCGCGGCGCCGGGCGCACCTCGGCGTCGAGCGCGGCCAGTTCCGGCTGCAGGGCCGTGACCAGGCGGCCGGGCAGCACGCCCGCGTCGGCGAGCGCCTCGGCCTTCTTGAGGATCGGGGTCGCGATCACGTCGTGCCCGCCGAACACCAGGTCGGCCCACTGGGGCAACTGCGGGTGCCGCAACTGCGGCAGTTCCGTGACGCAACCGGTGGGCTCGGCGAGCCCCGCGCGCAGCGCGACGGCTCCGACCATGCTGGTGACGGCGACCGACCCCCGCCCGCCGACCAGCCAAACACCTGTTCGCATGCGGTCTCCCGGGGAGATTGAGGAGAAACCAAGACAGACTACTTAATTTCGCCGAGACTACCCGGATTCGGGCCTACGAGGCGTTTCGCGAATCATCGTCGCAGCTCACTCCCGCGTTTCGAATGAAGGAAGGGCACCTTCCCATCGCATAGCGATGTAGAAGGTGCCCTTCTTAACGCGCGTCCCGGCTCCCGCGCTCCGGCTGCGGGGGAAGATCGCCGTTTCGGGTCAAGATCTGCGGTTGGACCACAGGTATCGACCACAAACGGCGATCTTCAGCCGCACCCGGAGCGCCGAGGGGTGCCGGTGTCAGCCGGCGGCGCAGGCGGAGGCGGTGGGGGTGGGCTGGGT